>NZ_JAKSYB010000043.1:0-145312 GCF_022829505.1 Methylobacterium sp. J-043
CGAGGAAGTACGGCTCGGTGAAAGAGAGATCGACACCGCGGGCATACTCGCCCGACTGCACCGCAAGTCGGACATACTGGCCGCGGCCGAGGAAGTTCGACTCGGAGACCGAGACCTCGCCGATGATGCCGTCCTGGGTGGACCGCGCCGAGCGCCGGCTGAACGGACTGGGCTTCTTCAAGAAGGTGCGCTTCTCCAACGGGCCCGGTTCCGCGCCGGACCGGGTGATGGTCAACATCGACGTCGAGGATCAGCCCACGGGCTCGTTCTCGGTGGCGGGCGGCTACTCCACCCAGGACGGCATCATCGGCGAGGTCTCGGTCTCCGAGTCGAACTTCCTCGGCCGCGGCCAGTACGTGCGCCTCGCGGTGCAGGGCGGCCAGTTCGCCCGCGGCATCGACTTCTCGTTCACCGAGCCGTACTTCCTCGGCTACCGCCTCGCCGCCGGCTTCGACGCCTTCTACAAGTATTCCGACCTGACCCGCTGGTCGCGCTACGAAACGACCGTCTACGGCGGTCAGCTCCGCCTCGGCCTGCCGATCACCGAGGAATTCGGCGTCACCTTCCGCTACTCGATCTACAACACCGAGCTGCGGGTCCCGAACACCATCAAGCGGCCCTATAACGATTGCTCGGTGGCGATCCCGGGCTACACGCAGCCGAACCCTGCCGGAACGATCGACCCGTCGAGCGGCCGCGATGTGGGCGGTCTCCCGGCCTATCCGAACTGCGCCTTCGACGGCGAGGCCTCGATCGCGCTCAAGGGCCAGCAGGGCAACGTGCTGACCTCGCTCGCGGGCGTCACCCTGGCCTACTCGACGCTGGATAATCTCCAGCGGCCCACGAACGGCTTCTACGGCGAGTTGAAGCCTGACGTCGCCGGCATCGGCGGCGACTCCAAGTTCTTCCGCGTGACGGGTGACGCCCGCTACTACAAGGAACTGTGGGAGGACGTGGTCGGCTTCGTGCGCCTCCAGGGCGGTCACGTCTCGAACCTCGACGATCAGCCGCTGCGCATCACCGACCAGTTCTTCCTCGGCCCATCGCTCGTTCGCGGCTTCGCTCCGAACGGCCTCGGCCCGCGCGATATCGGCATCGCCGACGCCCGCTCCAACGCAATCGGCGGCACGACCTACTTCGGCGCCACCGTCGAAGTTCAGTTCCCGATCTGGGGCTTGCCCCGGGATCTCGGCCTGAAGGGCGCGCTGTTCGCCGATGCCGGCACGCTGTTCGGCTACTCTGGTCGTCGCAACTTCGACGTGAACGGCGACAACTTCATCAACGGCTTCGCGCCGGGATCGGGCTGCAACTACACGAACTTCGGTGCCGGCGCGATCACGGTCGAGCCTGAGTGCGTGAACGTCCGCGATAAGGCGACGATCCGTTCCTCGGTCGGTGCCTCGATCCTTTGGAACTCGCCGCTCGGCCCGATCCGCTTCGACTACGCCTACGCGCTGTCGAAGGACGAAGGTGTCCAGACGGCTCTGGGCAAGGTCGGCAAAGACCAGCTCCAGGCGTTCCGCTTCTCCGGCGGCTCGCGCTTCTGATCCTCAGAGCATTGACTTGAAAGAGCCGTGCCTGACCGTATCCCGGTCAGGCACGGCTCTTTTGCTTTGTGGCGACCCGTCCGTTCCGCTCCGAGCGGATGCCCCTTCCGGGCAAGAGCGCTATAGCGGCGCTCAGCTCCCTTCCCTGCCGGCGTCGAACCTCATGTCAAATCCCGTCTTCATCACGCCGAAAGCCGGCCTGACCCTCGGGGCCGTCGCCGAGGCCTGCGGCGTGCCACTCCCCGAGGGCACCGACCCGTCGCAAGCGGTGACGGGCGCCGCCCCCTTGGAGACCGCGGGGCCGAGTGAACTCGCCTACATGGACAACGCGCGCTACGCCGACGCGCTGGCCACGACGCGGGCGCTGGCCTGCCTCGTCTCGCCGCGCTTCGCCCCCCGCATGCCGGCCGGCACCATCGCCCTCGTCACCCGCGATCCCTACCGCGCCTATGCCGGGCTTCTGGCACGCCTCTACGAGGAGGCGATGCGGCCGGGCTCGCTGTTTGCCGCGGCCGGGATCTCCCCCGGCGCCCACGTCCACCCGCAGGCGCGGCTGGAGGACGGCGTGCGCATCGATCCCGGCGCCGTCGTCGGCCCCGGCGCCGAGATCGGCGCGGGCACGGTGCTCGGCCCGAATGCCGTGATCGGCCCCAACGTGCGAATCGGCCGCGACTGCTCCATCGGTGCGGGGGCGACCCTGACCCATGCGTTGGTCGGCAACCGCGTCATCGTCCATCCCGGCGCCCGGATCGGCCAGGACGGGTTCGGTTTCGCCATGGGCGCGGGCGGGCATCTCAAGGTGCCGCAGGTCGGCCGCGTCATCATTCAGGACGACGTCGAGATCGGCGCCAACACCACGATCGACCGTGGCGCCTCGCGTGACACAGTGATCGGCGAGGGCACCAAGATCGATAACCTCGTGCAGATCGCCCACAACGTGGTGATCGGCCGCCACTGCGTAATCGTCTCCGGCGTCGGCATCTCCGGCTCGACCACGCTGGAGGATTACGTCGTGCTCGGCGGCCAAGTCGGCGTCGTCGGCCACCTGCGCATCGGCATGGGCTCGCAGATCGCCGGCTCCTCCAACGTCAACCGCGACGTGCCGCCGGGCTCGCGCTGGGGCGGCACCCCGGCCAAGCCCGTGCGGACATGGTTCCGTGAGATGACGACGCTGGCCCGCCTCGCCGAACGCTCGGGCAAGGACGACGCGGAGGGGTAACGCAGGGCTCCGCCCTGAAACCCGCCAAAGGGCTTGCCCTTTGGGAACCCGTTACGGGTTCACGTCACAAACAGCTGGCGGATGTCCGGTGAGGCCGCCCAGTGCTCGATCCGGTGACAGGTCAGGGTCTCGCGCGGCTGCCCGCGATAGATCGCGAGGCTTTCCGCGACGAACGCGTCGAGACCGAGCGTCTCGGGCGGTGCGCCCCGGCGCTGGCGGCGCTTGAACACCGTGGAGCCCGGCACGCCGTACAGCGTCGCCACCGGCGGATAGACCGGCCAGATCGCATCGTCGAGAAGCCCATCCGGCGCGTAGGCCTCGACCGCCACAGGACGCGGCGTGAGCCCGGCTTCCCGCAGCAGCCGCCCGGCGATGTCGCCCAGCACGCTAAGGCGCGGATGGTTGATGTTGTGCATGAACAGGCCGCCCCGCGACCAGCGCAGCAGATCGCCCGAGAGGTCGAATCCGATCGCACGGCTCGATGCGATCAGGTCCGTGGCGGCCAAGCCCCAGGCATCGAGATAGCCGAGGCGCGAAAACACGTCCTCGCGGAACAGCCCGACGATCCGCTCCTGCGAGAGGCCCTGGAGAAAGCCGAACAGGGTGATCGCCGAGTGGTAGCTGCCGAGCGGTGACGGCACCAGCCTCACCCGCGCCACCGAGGCGAGGTCGCCGACATAGACCGCGTCCGGGTGGAACGCCGTGAAGACGATCGAGGGGAACAGGCGCATCCGCGGCAGCCGTTCGCGCAGCGCCTCCGAGCCGCCTTCGGGGAAGAAGCCCATGGGGAAGGGTTGGGAGAAGACGTAATCGCAATCGCCGAGCGCCGCGGCGAAGGCATCGAGGCTGCGCTCGCGCTTGCCCAGCGTGCTCATCGGGATCAGCCGCACCCGCGCGCCCGGCACGAGGATGCGCACGGCCTCCGCCACGCCCTTCGCCTGACAATTGCCGATCACGGCGATCCGGGGACCGTTCAGTCCGGCCTCGTCCGGCCCACGCCGTCCGGTCCAGAGGAGAGACACGGCCTTGAGCAGCCGGGACAGCCTGAGGGCCAAGGCGGCGCCTACTCGCGCCGCAACAGGCGGTCGACGACAACGTCGGACCAGAAACCGGCGCGGAAGTTCTGGGTGATCGCCTGCGGGTCGTAAGTGTGCTCGACCCACTCCAGAAAGCTCTGGCCCCGCGCCTCGCCCTCGCGGAGATAGGTCGCGAAGAACGCATCGAGGATGCCGGTCTTGGCAAAGCGGAAATGGCCGTAGCGCGGCGAGAGCTGGCGCAAGGCCTCCCGCACCGGGCGGCCCTCGTGCAGGATCAGGAACAGGGTCGCGGCAAGCCCGGCCCGGTCCGCTCCCGACTTGCAGTGCATTACCGCCGGGTATTCGAGGCTGGCGAAGAAGTCGCGCGCCGTCAGCAGGGTCTCGCGGGAGGGCGCCTCGCGCGAGCGCAGCACGAACTCGACGAGTTTCAGCCCCTGCCGCTCGCAGGCCTCGCGCTGGAGGGGCCAGGAGCCGTGCTCGCGTCCGCCGCGCAGCGACACGATGGTGCGCACGCCCTGGCGCTTGAACCACGCGAGCTGGTGCGGCGTCGGCTGGGCCGAGCGCCAGACGATCCCGGTGCCGATCCGGTGCCGGTTGAGATAGGCGAGACGGAAGATCCCGTGATCGACCAGCAGCATGTTCGCCCAGGCCTTCGCCCGAGATACGGAGCCGTCGATCGGCCGTTCGAACTTCGCGATGCGGGCCATGCGCCGCGCGTAGCGAGTCTCGGGGGGAAGGAAGCGGTTGAACACGGATGGCTGCGAGAGGCGTGTCGGAGCGTCCCTCTAACAGCCCGCGATTCGGGCGACAACGCACCCCGTTTCAGGCTGTTGCCGAACCGCTCGCTTTGCCAGCATCATGCGGCATCGGCTCGCAATCGGACCACACCATGACGACGACCACGGTGAACATCCGCCGTGCCCGCGCCGCGGACGCGGGCAGCCTCTCGGCGATCTTCGACGATGCGTGGCGCGAGGCCTATCAGGGCGTGATCCCGGGGATCGCCCTAGAGCGCTTCCTGGCCCGGCGCGGACCGGAGACCTGGCGCGACATGATCGGCGGCGGGCGCGGATTCGCCGTCATCGCCTTCGGCGAGCGGATCGCGGGCTATGCCGCCTACGGCCGGGCGCGCGACCGGGCCATGCGGGCGGACGGAGAGATCGACGAACTGTACATCGCCCCGGAATTCCAGGGCCTCGGGCTCGGCACCCGCCTGTTCCGGGCGGTGCGCAACGACCTGATCGACCGCGGACTCACCCGCATCGGGGTCTGGGCGCTCGCCGACAACGCCCGTGCCTGCGGGTTCTACGAGGGCCTGGGCGGCGTGGCCGGCCCGGAATCGGTGGAGCGCGTCTCCGGCTTCGGCCTGCCGAAGATCGGCTACCTGTTCACCTGACCGCGTCGGCGCGAGAGGCCGGGATCAGGGCCGGAGAGCGCAAACCGGCGTTTTCCGCTACAAGGGAGCGGTCAGCGTACAACTTGGCCAGAGGGACGATTTCATTTCCCGCTCGCACAATCTAAGACATCGATCGATGGGTGCGGCAGCGTAAGCCGCCCCCGCACGATGCACCCGCCGGACAGGGCGACGCGTCCGACGGCCGGATTTCAGAGAGCACAGGCCCATGGACATCAACGCCATCTCGATCGGCAAGAATCCGCCGGACGACGTCAACGTGATCGTCGAAGTGCCGCTCGGCGGCGAGCCGATCAAGTACGAGATGGACAAGGACGCCGGCACCCTCGTCGTCGACCGGTTCCTCTACACGCCGATGTTCTATCCGGGCAATTACGGCTTCATCCCCCATACCCTCTCGGGCGACGGCGACCCCTGCGACGTGCTGGTGGCCAACACCCGCGCCATCATCCCCGGTGCGATCATCAGCGTGCGCCCGGTCGGCGTGCTGGTGATGGAGGATGACGGCGGCGAGGACGAGAAGATCATCGCCGTGCCCTCGCGCAAGCTGACCCAGCGCTACAACCGCGTCGAGAACTACACCGACCTGCCCGAGATCACGATCAGCCAGATCCAGCACTTCTTCGAGCACTACAAGGATCTGGAGCCCGGCAAGTGGGTGAAGGTCGTGCGCTGGGGCGACAAGGCGGAGGCCCATCGCCTGATCCTCCAAGGGATCGAGCGCGCCAAGGCCCAGAAGGCCAGCTGATTCTTTTCCGACGACAGGAGCGGGCCGCAAGCGTGCTTGCCGGCCCTGCACCGCGTTCCCCCTCTCCCCGCAAGCGGGGCGAGGGATCTAAGCAGGACGCCGGTGCCTACGGCACCACGCGGGTCGAGACCGAGCCACCCGTCAGGATCGCGTTGATCGAACTCGGGGCGTGGACCGAGCCCACGACGATGGTGAGGCGGCTCTCCCGCGCCAGGGCGAAGGCGGCGGTGTCCATCACCTTGAGATCGCGTGCGATGGCCTCGTCGTGGGTGATGCGATCGTAGCGGATTGCGTCCGGGTCGTGCTTCGGATCGGCCGAATAGACGCCATCCACCTGCGTTGCCTTCAGCACCGCGTCGCAGCGCAGTTCCGCCGCCCGCAGGACGGCCGCGGTGTCGGTGGTGAAATACGGGTTGCCGGTGCCGCCCGCGAGCACGACGACCTGCCCCTTGTCGAGGTGATGCAGCGCCGGCTGGCGGGCATAGGTCTCGCAGATGGTGGGCATCGACACGGCCGACATGGTGCGGGCCTGGACGCCCGCGGCATTGAGCGCGGTCTCGATGGCGAGCGAATTCATCACCGTCGCCATCATGCCGAGGGAGTCACCCGTCGCCCGGTCGATCCAGCCCGCCTGGGAGATGCGCGCCCCGCGGATCAGGTTGCCGCCGCCGACCACCACCGCGATCTGGATCCCGCGGGAGATCGTGGCCGCGATGTCCTCGGCCAGGGCCGCCAGCATCGGCGGATGCAGCCAGAAGCCGTCGGGGGCGGCCAGGGCCTCCCCGGAGAGTTTGACGAGGACGCGGCGGTAGGTCGTCGTCTCCGGCATCGAAGATCCTCGTCGTCTCGGGTTCGGGGCGCCGCGGCTTCTAACAAGACGGGGGGCCGAACGTCGAGGGGCGACGGCATCGCTGCCGCCGCCCCGTATGACGACCTGTGAGGATCGGTGACGACACCGGAGCCGAGTCAGGCTCCCGAGCGTCCTCGCCGGGCTTTTAGCGCGACATGCTCGCGACTTCGGCGGCGAAGTCCGGCCCCTCTTCCTTCTCGATGCCCTCGCCCAGCGCGTAGCGGACGAAGCCCTTGATCGCGACCTCGCCGCCGGCCTTGCCCGCGGCCTCCTTGAGGATCTGCGAGACGGTCTTGGAGCCATCATGGACGAAGGGCTGCTCCAGAAGGGTGACCTCCTTGTAGTAGCTCTTCAGGCCGCTCTCGACGATCTTGGCCATCACGTGGTCCGGCTTGCCGGCGTTCTTCTCGCGCAGGATGTTGCTCTCGCGCTCGACCACGGCGGGATCGACGCCCGAGGCGTCGAGCGCCGTCGGGTTGGTGGCGGCGACGTGCATGGCGATCTGGCGGCCGAGCGTGGAGAGGAACTCGACGTCACCCTCGGACTCGAGCGCGACGAGCACGCCGATCTTGCCGAGACCATCATTGATCTGGCCGTGGACGTAGGACGCGATCACGCCCTTGCTCACTTCGAGCTTGGCGACGCGGCGCAGGGTCATGTTCTCGCCGATGGTGGCGATCAGGTTCGAGAGCTTCTCCTGGACCGTCTCGGACGAGCCGGGGAAGGTCGCGGCCTGGAGGCCCTCCAGGGTGCCGTCGGTGTTCAGCGCGAGCTTGGCGGCCTCGCGGGCGAAGGCCTGGAAGCCGTCGTTGCGGGCGACGAAGTCGGTCTCGGAATTCACCTCGACCACCGCGGCGTGGCGGCCGGCGGACTCGACGGCCACGAGGCCCTCGGCGGCGACACGGCCGGCCTTCTTGGCGGCCTTGGCGAGACCCTTCTTGCGCAGCCAATCGACCGCCGCTTCGAGGTCGCCGTTGGTCTCGTTGAGCGCGCCCTTGCAATCCATCATGCCGGCGCCGGTCTTTTCGCGAAGCTCTTTCACGAGTGCGGCGGTGATGTTGGCCATGGCGATCCTCTCGAGGTCTTGAAGCGCGGGTCTTGAAGAACGGGTCTTCAAGTGAATGAGCCCGGCGCTCTTTGAAAGCACCGGGCTTTGCAGGAAGATGACGATCGGGCCGCCGGGCGAAAAAGCCCGGCGGCGAACGCGGGACTTAGGCCGCGGCAGCTTCGACGAAGGCGCGGGACTGCTCGACCCAGCCGTCGCGGGCAAAGCGGCCGTTGAGCTTCAGGTCGGCGTCGAGCTTGGCCACGTCCTCGGGCTGCATGGCGGCGATCTGCCAGTAGTGCCACACGCCGGCATCGTTGAGCTTCTGCACGAGCTGCGGGCCGACACCGTTGAGCTTGGTCAGGTCGTCGGGCGCACCGCGCGGGGCGGCGAGCTGCTCGAAGTGCTCGGTCGACTCGGCAAGCGCGGCGACGTCGGCCTGGGCGATCGAGTCGGAGGCGACGGAGGCCGCCGCGACGTCGTCGTTGGCCGGCGGCAGCTCCTCGGCGGTCGGCTCCTCGGAGGCGCCGACGTCGAGGCCGAGCGCGCCCTGGCCGCGGCCGATGCCCTCGATCGCCGCGCGGGCGATGAGGTCGCAGTACAGCGCGATGGCGCGGCCGGCGTCGTCGTTGGCCGGGACGATGTAGGAGATGCCGTCCGGGTTGCAGTTCGTGTCGACGATGGCGGCGACCGGGATGCCGAGGCGCTGGGCCTCCTTGATCGCGAGCTGCTCCTTGTTGGTGTCGATCACGAACAGCAGGTCGGGCACGCCGCCCATGTCCTTGATGCCGCCGAGCGCCTTCTCGAGCTTGTCCTTCTCACGGGTCAGCATGAGGCGCTCCTTCTTGGTGAGGCCGACGGCCCCGCCCTCGAGCGTCTCATCGACCTTGCGCAGGCGCTGGATCGAGCCGGAGATGGTCTTCCAGTTGGTCAGCATGCCGCCGAGCCAGCGGGAGTTGACGTAGTACTGGGCCGAGCGCTTGGCCGCCTCGGCGATGGAATCCGCCGCCTGGCGCTTGGTGCCGACGAACAGCACGCGGCCGCCGCGGGCGACCGTGTCGCTCACCGCCTGGAGGGCGGCGTGCAGCGCCGGCACCGTCTGGGCGAGATCGATGATGTGGATGTTGTTACGGGTGCCGAAGATGTAGGGCTGCATCTTCGGGTTCCAGCGGTGCGACTGGTGCCCGAAATGGGCGCCGGCCTCGAGGAGCTGGCGCATAGAGAAATCGACGGCCATGATTTTTGGTCTCTCCGGTTGATACCGCCGCGGAGGAGTAGCTGGCCAATCGGCCGGCCACCGGAAACGCCCCATTCAGGCATGGGGCCGGCTCCGCGTGTGGGATGGGCGGGGCGTTAGCAGATGGGAGCGGATGACGCAAGGCGGGGCCGGGACGACATCCGCGTCCCGGCCCCGCCGTCATGTCGAACTCCGTGTCACGCTCCGTCGGTCTGACGAGGCGGTGGGGCGAGGCCTCAGGCCGCACGCACCGTGGCGAGGAAGCGGAACATCTCCGTGTTCAGGCGCTCGGCCTGCTGGGACAGGTCCGACGCCGAGTGCAGCACCTGGGACGCCGCCGCCCCGGTCTCGTCGGCCGCCGAGGCGACCCCGGCGATGTTGTTCGTCACCTCGGACGTGCCGGTGGAGGCCTGACCGACATTGCGCACGATTTCCTGGGTGGCCGCGCCCTGCTCCTCCACCGCCGCCGCGATGCCGGTGGCGACGCCGCTGATCTCGCGGATGCGGCTGCTGATCCCGTCGATCGCCGAGACGGCCTCGCCCGTCGCCCCCTGGATGCGGGCGATCTGGGCCGAAATCTCCTCGGTCGCCCGCGCCGTCTGGTTAGCGAGTTCCTTGACCTCGGCGGCCACCACCGCGAAGCCGCGCCCGGCCTCGCCCGCGCGCGCCGCCTCGATCGTGGCGTTGAGCGCGAGCAGATTGGTCTGTCCGGCAATGGTCGAGATCAGCGCCACCACATCGCCGATCCGCGCGGCGGCCTCCGAGAGATCGCGGACCAGGGCGACGGTCTGCCCGGCCTCGCCGGCTGCGACCCCGGCGAGTTCGGCCGAGCCGGCGACCTGCCGTCCGATCTCCTGCACCGAAGCACCGAGCTCCTCGCTCGCGGCGGCGACCATGCCGACATTGCCGGCCGCCTGTTCGGCCGCGGCGGCCACGGCGGTGGATTGTGCCGCGGTCTCCGTTGCGATCGCGGTCATGCTCTGGGCGGTGGCCTGCAACTCGGTCGCCGCCGCGGTCACCGTGCCAAGGATGCCGCCGACGGCGTGCTCGAAACCGTCGGCCATCTCGCGCATGCCGGCCTTGCGCTGCTCTTCCGCCGAGGCGCGGGCGAGCTCGGTTTCCTTCTCGAGCGCGCGGGCCCGCAGCAGGTTGTCGCGGAAGACGAGGACGGTCGCGGACATCGCCCCGATCTCGTCGCGCCGCTGAGCGAAGGGGATCGGCGCATCGGTGTCGCCGCCGGCCAGACGGCGCATCGCCGCCGTCATCCGCTCGATCGGGCGCGACACGCCGAGGAAGGAGAAGATCATCGCACCGATCGCCGTCAGCGTCGTGACGCAGAGCGCCACCAGGGTGACCTTCACCGCCGTGGCCTGCTCGGCACGGATCGCGGCGTCGGCAACCTTGCTTGTGGCCATGTTGACATCGACGAGGGCCCGCGCCGCCTCGGAGACGGCGAGGTAGCGTGTGTTCATGGGACCGCGGAAATAGTTGAGCGCTTCATCCTGCTGGTCGGGCCGGAAGGCGCGGAGGCGGTCCCAATCGGGCTTCAACTGCTCCAGCTTGGCCAGAAGATCGTTATAGACCTGCTGCTCCTCGGGCGAGGAGATCAGCCTCCGATAAGCTTCGACCTTGGCATTGCGGTCGCGCATGAAGGTCTTGACCTTCTCGCCGCTGTCGGCTCGCGCGGTCTCGCTCTCGGCCGTCACGTAGCGGAACTGCCAGAGTCGCGTCCGAATCACGAACGCGTTGATGGTGTGGGCCTCGTTGATCGACGGGATCGTGCTGTCCAGGATCTCCGATGTCCGCTCGCCGATCGCGTCGAGCTTGACCAGGGCAAGCACGCCCTGCCCGACGGCGAACAGCAGCATGAGTGCAAACAGCCCCATGAGGGTGCGCTTGAGTGTCATTCTCACGGGATACCTGCGTCGAAGTCGGAGACACCGAGTTCTTTGCGCATTTCGATTAATAAAAGTTATCTTTGCGTCGAGAAGGACAACTTGGAGCCGCACCCGACCCGATCGCGTCAGACCGGCTCAAGAGTCCCTGCTTGCACCTTCACGCCCCCGACAAATCGGTCGGCAATCCGTCAGTGCAAAATCAAGTTGCGTTCAGGACGTCGATTGCGCCGCCAAGATGAGGTGCAGCTTCGCTCAGTGCGCTCGCGTCATCGCTGAAGTGCCTGCGATCATCGCGGCGCAGAACATGGCGGCTTTCGCATGCCTGTTTTTGGAATCGGCAAGATTTCGAACGAGGCACCTCGCCGCTGAAGCTGCGACGCGCGGATACGCTCAAGGTGCACCCCGACGCGGCCCTCGAAGCCGCGCCGGTCCGTCCCCGGCGCGGCAGGGCTTCGGAGGCCACGAGGACCGGAAGACCTTTTGCGATCCTCTTCGCTCTCGGCGCGGGAGGGCTCCCGAGGCTGGAACGCTCGTCCTCAGGCGGCGGACGCCACCGCCGGCGAGATCATCTTGCGCGCCTTCTTGTCCTCGGTCGTGCCGAGGAAGGCCTGGGCCTCCTCCTTGCGCTCGAAGACGTGGGGGGCGACGCCGCGCTTGGTCAGCGCCTCTTCCATCTTCAGGCGGAGGAAAGCGCTGGTCGCGTAGCGGGTCGTCGTCGCGTAGTAGTTCGCCTGGAGATATTGGATCATCCCGGCATAGTCGTCGTAGAGGTTCTCGTTGAGCCGGAAGCCGTCGTGGTTGATCACGGCGTTGACCCGCTGACCGGCCTTGCGGCAGGCCTCGACGATGGTCATGCGCAACTCGTCCATGTCGCTCTTCACCCGGCAGTACCAGCCCTCCAGGTTGATGAAGAGGATATTGCGCTCGGCATCCAGGCTGACGCGGGATTTCAGGTCGAGGTTGAGCAGATCCGAGATCAGCTCCATCGGATCCTCGCGGAAGATGCGCGCGTCCATCGCCACCGGATTGCGCACCACGGGGGCGAAATCCATGTGGGCGAGGATGTCGCGCTCGATATCGATGCCCGGTGCCACCTCGATCAGTTCGAGCCCATCCTTCGTCAGTTGGAAGACGCAGCGCTCGGTCACGTAGATCACCGGCTGCGAGCGCTCGACCGCGTAGGGGCCGGAGAAGGTGTTCTGCTGTACCTGGGTGACGAACTTCCGAGCCCGGCCCTCCTGGACGATCTTCACCTGACCGTCCTGCACCGCGATCTCCAGGCCGCCCGCGGTGAAAGTGCCGGCGAAGACGACCGAGCGGGCGTTCTGCGAGATGTTGATGAAGCCGCCGCAGCCGTTGAGCTTGCCCCCGAACTTCGAGGTGTTGACGTTGCCGGCCCCGTCGCACTCGGCCATGCCGAGGCAGGTCATGTCGAGGCCGCCGCCGTCGTAGAAGTCGAACATCTGGTTCTGGTCGATGATGCAGTCGGCATTCGTCGCCGCGCCGAAACTCGAACCCGAAGCGAGCACGCCGCCGACGGCGCCGGCTTCCGTCGTCAGGGTGATGTAGGGGGTGATCTTCTCCTCGTTGGCAACGGAGGAGATGCCCTCCGGCGCGCCGACGCCGAGATTGACCACGCCGTTGGGCGGCAGTTCGAAGGCGGCGCGCCGGGCGATGATCTTGCGCTCGTTGAGCGGCATCCGCTTGATGCCGGTGACGGGTACGCGGATTTCGCCGGCGAGCGCCGCGTCGTAGACCACGCCGTAGTTCATGCGGTGCATCTCGGGCTCGGCCACGACGACGCAGTCCACGAGGATGCCAGGCACCCGCACGTCCTTGGGCAGCAGGTAGCCGTCATCGACGATACGCTCGACCTGGGCGATGACGATGCCGCCGTTGTTGCGCGCGGCCATGGCCTGGGCGAGGCAGTCGAGGGTCAGCGCCTCCTTCTCGAAGGAGAGGTTGCCCGACGGGTCGGCGGAGGTGGCGCGGATGAAGGCCACGTCGATCTTGGTGGCGGTGTAGAACAGCCACTCTTCGCCATCGACCTCGACCAGCTTGACGATGTCCTCGGTGGTCAGTTCGTTGACCTTGGCGCCGCCGTGGCGCGGATCGACATAGGTCTTCAGCCCCACCTTCGAGAACAGCCCCGGCTGGCCGGCGGCGCAGGCGCGGTAGAGCTGCGAGATCACGCCCTGGGGCAGGTTGTAGCCGCGGATCAGGTTGGCTTGCGCCGCCTGGGCCACCTTCGGCATGCGCCCGAAATTGGCGGCGATGACGCGGGAGAGAAGCCCGTCATGATGCAGGCGGCCGGTGCCCAGCCCTTTGCTGTCGCCCGCGCCCGCGGTCATGATCAAGGTCAGGCCACGCGGCGAACCGGTATCGACGAAGCGCTTTTCCAACGCTGCGTGCAGCGCCTCCGGGATGCAGCTCTGGACGAAGCCGGTCGTGGTGAGGACGTCGTTCTCGCGGATCAGCGCGATCGCTTCCTCGGCCGTGATGACCTTGTTCTTCTTCATAGGGCCCGCCGTCCTCCGCTTTCCTGGCCCGGCCGGACGGTACCGCCCGCCTCTTGCCGCTTCCGCCCGGAATATTGTCGGCCGCCCCCATGAGTCCGGGCAAGTCCCGGCCCCACAGAGGCGGCTGAATTCTGCATACAATTATCATTGCGGTGCACTGTTGTGCTATCGCACTGCAAGAAACTGCACACTTCGTCTGTGACAATACCCGAAAACCTTCTCAGCGTACGCCTGAAAAACACTTCGTTCCAGATTGAGAAAAATTGCAGATGGTCTCTGACGAGCGGCGGCTGCGGAGAGGCCGTTCCCGCCGCGGGAACTGGGAAGCAGCCTCCCGCCTGCCGCGCTTGCTCGTGTCGCGGCACGTGATTACGAGAGCCGCGATGCCCGGGACATCTTTCGGGCCACCGCACACTCGAAGACCTTTCGGAGATCTCCCATGGGCTTTCTCGCCGACGCCCTCTCGCGGGTGAAGCCGTCCGCGACCATCGCGATGACCCAGAAGGCGCGCGAGCTGAAAGCCTCGGGCGTCGACGTCATCAGCCTCTCGGTCGGCGAGCCGGATTTCGACACGCCCGACCACATCAAGGAGGCGGCGATCGACGCGATCCGCCGCGGCGAGACCAAGTACCCGCCCGTCTCCGGCATCAACCCGCTGCGTGAGGCGATCGTCAAGAAGTTCAAGCGCGAGAACGGGCTCGACTACAAGGTCTCGCAGACCATCGTCGGCACCGGCGGCAAGCACGTCATCTACAACGCGCTGCTCGCGACCCTGAACCCG
Source organism: Methylobacterium sp. J-043 (assembly GCF_022829505.1). Lineage (NCBI taxonomy): Bacteria > Pseudomonadati > Pseudomonadota > Alphaproteobacteria > Hyphomicrobiales > Methylobacteriaceae > Methylobacterium > Methylobacterium sp. J-043. The sequence goes on from NZ_JAKSYB010000043.1 coordinate 14,296, forward strand.
GGCGACGAGGTGGTGATCCCCCGCCCCTATTGGGTCTCCTACCCGGAGATGGTGATCCTGTGTGGCGGCACGCCGGTCTTCGCCGAGACCGACATGGCCCACGACTTCAAGCTCCAGCCGGAGGAGTTGGAGCGCGTCATCACGGGCAAGACCAAGTGGATCATCCTCAACTCGCCCTCGAACCCGTCGGGCGCAGCCTATACCCGCGACGAGATGCGGAAGATCACCGACGTGCTGATGCGGCATCCGCATGTCTGGGTGCTCACCGACGACATGTACGAGCACCTGACCTATGGCGACTTCGAGTTCGTGACCCCGGCCCAGGTCGAGCCCGGCCTCTACGAGCGCACGCTGACCATGAACGGCGTCTCGAAGGCCTATGCCATGACCGGCTGGCGCATCGGCTACGCCGCCGGCCCCGAACAGCTCATCAAGGCGATGGACTTCGTGCAGGGCCAGCAGACTTCCGGCGCCTCCTCGATCTCGCAATGGGCGGCGGTGGCGGCACTCGACGGTACGCAGGAGCACCTCGCCCGCTTCAAGGCGGCGTTCCAGGAGCGGCGGGACCTCGTGGTCTCGATGCTCAACCAGTCGAACGGCCTCAAGTGCCCGACGCCGGAGGGCGCGTTCTACGTCTACCCATCCTGCGCCGAACTGATCGGCAAGACGACCGAGACCGGCAAGACCATCGGCTCGGACGAGGATTTCGTCACCGAACTGCTCCAGGCCGAGGGCGTCGCCGCGGTCCATGGCTCGGCCTTCGGCTTGGGTCCGAACCTGCGCATCTCCTACGCCACCTCCAACAAGACGCTGGAAGAGGCCTGCCGCCGCATCCAGCGCTTCTGCGGGTCGCTGCGCTAGAGCATCGTCCCGAAAGGTGGTCCCCGGCTTTCGGAAAAAGACGATGCAAAATTCGAAGGCTCGAGCAGCGGCCCGGATCCGGTATCCAGGCACGATGCTCTAAGCGCGCTCGGGCGAAGCGTCGCAGTCGCGGGAGAGCGCCCCGGCACGGTTGCCGTCGGCGGCGTGGGCCTCTACATCGGCCCTCCCCGCGGCCGATGCGCCCGATGGTTTCGCGAGCCCTCTCGGGCCTGCGTGGTGGCGGGGCCGGCAGTGACGGGGCGGTGCGGACCAGTTCTCTGCGCCGTTCCTGTGACGCTCAGTGGGCCGAGCGGCTGCAGGTGCGTCGGGAGCGCGGGGAACAGGAACCGCGATTCCGGCGCAAGGCCCACCTATCCGAATTCCCTCGCTCCCGACCGGCACGCCCCCGGTCCGGGGCCGAGCGCAGCGTATTGGCAGGCGGAGCGTTAACGGTCTTTCTCAAGGGAAAACGAACCGGTCCCAGGCAATCTTTTGCAGATTGTCGCTGAAAGGTTGCGCCATGTCTCAGGTTGCCCGAGCCAGAACGTCCGCTCGCCAGTATCTGCCGGAATCGAAGCTCGAAGACCTCGCCAGTAGCCTGCGGCGGCTCGCCAACCATCGCGGCCTCGTCCGCAGCGAGATCGCCAGCCCGATGCTGCTGCGCCTGCTGCCGCCGCCGCGGCGCGCCGAGGAGAAGAAGTACGAGGCCGACCTGCGCCAGCGCCTCACGGATGCCAACCTCGACGGACCGCGGATCGCCTATCTGATGGCCGACGCCGAACGTGAGATCGCGGTGGCCCACACCCGGCTGTCGGGCTGAGCAGCGAACGGATCGCCGAGGCGACGTGCATCGGCGCGATGGGGCGTGGATCGACGAGCGGATCGCGAGCGACCGGTTCAGCCGATCTCGATCCGCCCATCGAGCCCCACGACACGGCCCAGGCCGCGGACGCGGCTGAGCAGGCGCTCGCCGTTGAGTTCCGCCCATTCGGTGGGTAGGCGCAGCACCACCTTGCCGTCCTCCACCGTGAGCGGCATCCGCTTGAGCGGCCCCGCCATCCCGGCCGAGACCGGGAAGGCGACGCGCATCAGCGCCCCGACGAGGCGGGCGCGGTCGAACAGGCGCGGGCCGGCGAGCATCCGCAGGGTCGGGCTCGCTTTCTCCGGCGCCACGCCCTCGTGGCGGAAGTAGCCCGACAGGGCGAGGTAGGCGCGGCCGGGATGGTCGATGCCGGCAAAAGCGGCGTTGGCGAGCACGTTGAGGCTCTGCTCGCCGCGGTAATCGGGATGCGCCCGCCAGCCGATATCCGAGAGCAGGCAGGCGGCGTGGCGTAAGCGGCGCTCGCCCGCGGTCTCGGGCCCGTCCAAGCTGGTGATGAACTGGTCGGTCCAGTCGCGCAGCTCCTCGCCGTGGCCGGGCGAACGGGCGCGCTGCACGTTCAACTCTTGCGCCGAGACGATCAGCGGGTCGGTGAGGCGCGTCTCGCGGTCGAGCTGCTCGAACAGCAGGCCCTCGCGCACGCCGAAGGCGGAAATCGCGATCTCGCGCGGACGGCCCGCCCGGATGATCTCTTCGAGCACCACCGCGCCGAAGGCCAGCAGAGGCCGGCGCGCCTCGGAGATGGTCTCGACTTCCTGCAGGGTCGCGGCGTCGCTCGCCTCGACCATTTCGAGGAAGCTCAGCTCGTCGGAAGGCTCCACCGCGTAACCGTGCATGACGTGGAGCGGATAATCGCGGGCCGCTTGGTGCAACCGGGCCAGCGCCCGCCACGTGCCGCCGACCGCGTAGAAGGTGCGCCCGCGCAGCGTGTCGAGCTGCGGCTCGGCCTTCTTCAGATGCTCGCGGGCGATCTTGCGGGCCTTCTTGAGAGAGCCCTCGGAGAGATCCTGAAGCGCCAGCCCGCCGAGCGGCATGGTCACGCCCTGGCCGACCGTTGTGCCGTTGACGTCAACGAGTTCGAGCGAGCCGCCGCCGAGGTCACCGACCACGCCATCGGGCGCGTAGAAGCCGGAGACGACGCCGAGCGCCGACAGCTCCGCCTCGCGCCGGCCGGAGAGAAGCTGGATCTCCTGGCCGAGCGCCGCGCGCGCGGCGTCCAGGAAGGCCGGGCCGTTGGCCGCGTCCCGCGCGGCGGCGGTGGCCAGCACGAAGATGCGGGAGACCCGCATCGTGTCGCACAGGACGCGGAAGCGGCGGAGGGCCGTGAGCGCCCGCTGCACGGAATCCTCGTTGAGGCGGCCCGTGGAGAAGACGCTTCGGCCCAGCCCGCACAGCACCTTCTCATTGTAGAGCGGCGTCGAGGCACGCTGGAGCCCGTCATAGGCGACGAGCCGCACCGAATTCGAGCCGATATCGATGATCGCGACGGGTTCGAACGTCATGCCAGTCAACATCGGGGCCGGCCGTTCGGCGGAGTGGGCGAGCGTCAGGTGAGGACGTGTCGGACCCATGCAGCCCCCTCTCAGGGAAGCACCCCCGCAAGGGGCGCTCACGATGGTGCCGGGCCGGAACCGGCCGGACACTCACGATAGTGCCGGGCCGGAGACCGGCCCGGTGCAGGCTGTGGTCAGGACCGCTGGGCGCGGCGGCTGAGCGCCCGCGGGCTCGACTTCTTCGACGACTTGCCGCGCCCGGACAGGCTCGGATTCGTCATGAAATACTTGTGCGCATTGAACGGTTCCTCCCCTTCGGCAGGGCTGATCCGCTCGCTCGCACCCGATGCCAGTACACGCCAGCTCTGTCGGTTGTCGAGGAGGTTCGCCAGCATGATCTGGTCGAGGACCTGCTGATGCACAGTCGGGTTGGTGATCGGCAGCAGGGATTCGACCCGCCGGTCGAGGTTGCGCTGCATCAGGTCAGCCGAGGAAATATAGACGGTGGCCTTCGGATGCGGCAGCCCGGCGCCGTTGCCGAAGGCGTAGACGCGCTCGTGTTCGAGGAAGCGTCCGACGATCGATTTCACCCGGATCGTGTCGGACAGGCCGGGAATGCCCGGCCGCAGGCAGCAGATGCCGCGCACGATGCAGTCGATCTGCACGCCCTCCTGGCTGGCATCGTAGAGCGCGTCGATGATCTGGCTGTCGACCAGCGAATTGCACTTGATCCAGATCGCCGCCGGACGCCCGGCCCGTGCGTGGGCGATCTCCTCCTCGATGTGCTGGAGCAGGCGCGGCTTCAGGGTCAGCGGCGACACCGCCATGCGCTCCAACTCCGCCGGCTCGGCGTAACCGGTGATGAAGTTGAAGATGCGCGAGACGTCCCGGGCGATGGCCGGGTCGGCGGTGAAGAAGGACAGGTCCGTGTAAACCTTCGCGGTGATCGGGTGATAGTTGCCGGTGCCGACGTGGCAGTAGGTGACGAGGCGGTCGCCCTCGCGGCGCACCACCATCGACAGCTTGGCGTGGGTCTTCAGCTCGACGAAGCCGAACACCACCTGCGCGCCCGCCTTCTCGAGGTTGCGCGCCCAGCGGATGTTGGCCTCCTCGTCGAACCGGGCCTTCAGCTCGACCAGCGCGGTGACCGACTTGCCGGCCTCCGCGGCTTCGGCCAGCGCGGCGACGATCGGCGAGTTCGACGAGGTGCGATAGAGCGTCTGCTTGATCGCCACGACATTCGGGTCGCGGGCGGCTTGCGCCAGAAACTGCACCACAGAGTCGAACGACTCGTAGGGGTGGTGGACGATGAAGTCCTTTTGGCGGATTGCGGCGAAGACGTCGCCGCCGGATTCGCGGATGCGCTCGGGGAAGCGCGGATTGTAGGGCTTGAACTTGAGGTCCGGCCGGTCGATCCCGACGATCTGCGACAGCTCGTTGAGCGCGAGCATCCCCTCGACCACGAAGACCGAATCGGGCGCCATCTCCAATTCGTCGGCGACGAAGGCGCGCAGCTCCTCCGTCATGCCCGCCTCGATCTCCAGACGGATGACGACGCCGCGGCGGCGGCGCTTGATCGCCGATTCGAAGTGCAGGACGAGGTCTTCCGCCTCCTCCTCGATCTCGAGATCGGAATCGCGCACGACGCGGAAGGCGCCCTGCCCCTTCAACGAGTAGCCGGGGAAGAGACGGCTCGCGTATTTCGCGATCACCTGCTCAATGGCGATGAAACGGGCGGTACCGTCGCCCGCCACGTCGGGCAGGCGCACGAAACGGTCGAGCAGCGACGGCAGACGGATCAGGGCGCGCAGGGTGCGCCCGTCACGGGGCCGCACCATCATCAGCGCGACGGTGAAGCCGAGATTGGGGATGAACGGGAACGGGTGGGCCGGATCGATGGCGAGCGGCGTCAGCACCGGGAAGATGTAGGTGAGGAAGTAGTCGTCGAGCCAAGTGAGGTGCTCCGCCGACAGCTCCGCCGGGTCCGCGAGGTGGATGCCGTTGCCGTTCAGCTCCTCGCGCAGGGCGCGCCAGCGATCCTGCTGGTCCAGCGCCAGCCGCGAGACTTCCGTGCCGATGCGGGCGAGTTGCTCGGAGGGGGTCAGGCCGTCCTGCGAGGGCACAACGAGGCCGGCGCGGACCTGATCGTGCAGGCCGGCCACACGCACCATGAAGAACTCGTCCAGGTTGTTGGCCGAGATCGAGAGGAAGCGGAGCTGCTCCAGCAGCGGGTGGTTGGGGTTGGAGGATTCCTCCAGAACCCGGCGGTTGAACTGGAGCCAGGACAGCTCGCGGTTCACGAAGCGCTCGGGCGAATGGCGGAGCGATCGCCCCGCCTCCAGCACCGGCTCGCGGGCAGCCTCGGCCGCATCGCTCTCCGCCTTGTCGTCGGCTTCCGAAGGCTTCTCGGCAGCCTTCTCCGCAGCGATGATTCGGGCGGCACGGGCGGTGCGGGCGCGGGCGGATTCGCTGCGCACACCCCGCTCGGTGGCGAGGCTGGTCTCTTCGGTCTCGGTCGCCTCCGTATCACGGGCGACGACATCCGACTCCACTTCCGACAACGCCTGGCTCCCTTCCGCTCGAAAGCGCGTCCCGGTCACGATGCGACCGGGAACGGCTCCGCCCCCTGCTCTGCTGCGCGGCTCCCTAACATAGGGCGGCCGAACCGGTTTGACGGTTTCGTGACAACGGAGGGGCGTCTCACGACACGTCCACGTCGTCTTCCGCCTCGCCTTCCGCCTCTTGCCCCTCCTCGCCCCCGGCGGCGGCCTCCATCCGGTCGAGGACGGCGAGCGCGAGCGGCCGGGTGATGCGGCGGCGGCGGCCGAGCGCATCGCGGTCGAGTTCGGCCACGACCTCGCGGACGCGGGCCAGCGAGCGATCGATGCGCAGGGCCAGGGCATCGACCACCGAGGTGTCGATGCCGAGCTGCCGGTCGGCGAACAGCTTGACGATCACCGCCTTCAGCAGCGCGTCGTCGGGCGGGCCGATCTCGGCGCCGGGGGCGAGCCTCAGCCGCGAGCGCAGGTCGGCGACCTTGAGCCCGAAGCCGTCCAACGGCCCGCAGGCCGTGAGCAGCACCGGAAAGCGGCGCTCACGGGCGAGGTTGAGCAGATGGAACAGAGCCGCCTCGTCGCGGCCCGCCTCGCGCTCCACGTCCTCGATCACCAGGGCGCCGTTGGAGATGAGATGGGAACCCCGATCCATCGTGACGTCGGCGGCAGAGACCGTCCAGGCTTGCGCCCGCGTCGCCCAGATCGAGGCGAGATGGCTCTTGCCGCTGCCGGGCGGGCCGCGGAGCAGGAACACGGTGTCGGGCCAGTCGGGCCACGCCTCGATCAGGGCGTAGGCCTCCTCGTTCGAGGGGCTGACGAGGAAATCCTCGGCGCCGAAGCGCGGATCGAGCGGCAGGTCGAAGGTGAGCTGCTGCGGGGGAGCTGTGTCGCGCATCCTCGCACCTTACACGAAGTTGCTCGACACCGGCCGACGCCCGCACGGCCCTTGCGGGCGATCAGTCGCGGGCGGGCAGCGTCGCGTTCCCAGATTCCCCGATCAGCAGCGGCCCGTCGCCCCGGTAGAGCTTGCTCTCGAGGTAGCGCTCGATGCCGAAGCGCACGACGACACCAATCGAGGCGGCGACCGGCACGGCAAGGATGAGACCAAGGAAGCCGAACAGCGAGCCGAAGGCCAGCAGCGCGAACATCAGCCAGACCGGATGGAGGCCGACCGAGTCGCCCACGAGCTTGGGCGAGATCACGTTGCCCTCCAGGAACTGCCCGACGAGGAACACGCCGACGGTGAGCCCGATATGCAGCCAATCGCCGGTGGGCCACCATTGCACCAGGGCGACGCCGACCGAGAGCATGAAGCCGGTGAGCGTGCCGACATAGGGGATGAAGGTGAGGAAGCCCGAGATCATCCCGATCAACACGCCGAAGTTCAGCCCGACGAGGAACAGGCCGATCGCGTAGAACGAGCCGAGGATCAGGCAGACGAGGCTTTGCCCCCGCACGAAGCCGGTCACCGCCCCGTCGATCTCGCCCGCGAGCCGCCGCGCCGTCGGACGGTGGCGCGGGGGCACCCAGCCGTCGAGGGCAGCGATCATCCGGTCCCAGTCGTGCAGCACGTAGAAGGCGACGACCGGCGTGACGACGAGCAGCGAAGCGATGGAGACGAGGGCCTGGCTCCCGGTCCAGAGCGACTTCAGGAAGGCCAGGAACCACGCCCCGCCCTGCCCCACCAGCGTGCCGACGGAGGATTGCAGCTCGTTGACGACCTCGCTGCCGCCGACGCGCTGGAGCAGCGGCCCGGCCCGCTCCACGAGGATGCTCTGCAGGCGCCCGACCATGGTCGGCAAGGAATTGACGAGCGAGGCGATCTGCCCGGCAGCCAGCGGCACCACGATGATGAGCAGCACCACGAACCCGACGACAAATCCGGCCAGGATCAGCAGCGTGGCGGCAAGCCGCCCGAGGCCGAGCCGTTCCAGCCGGTCGGCCAACGGATCGAGCAGATAGGCCAGCGCCAGCCCCGCCACGAAGGGCAGCATCACCTCGCGCAGCTCGTAGAGCAGGAAAATGAGAACCGCGAGGATCGAGAGCCCGATGATTGCCCGCCCACGCATCGAGATCTCTTCCTTGCCGCCTTTGTCCGGCACGGACAGTGGGAAGCGTGGCGTTCGGGGTCAAGGCGGGTCTTTCGGCGAACCTTGCCGCACGCGGCGGGAGGGCGTTCGATAGCCGCGTCACTTCAAGGGAGACAGGACGCCATGGAGACCGAGGACACCGAACGGATCGACGCCGCGGTTCTGGCCCTGCTTCGGCTCACGCTGCACGACGGCGACCGCGCTTGGAAGGAGCACTCCTGGGACGCACTCGGCCGACTTCACGCCAAGGGACTGATCTTGGATCCCGCCAACGAGGCACGGTCGGTTCGGCTCACGCCAGCGGGGCTGGACCGTTCTGCGAGCCTGTTCGAGGCGCTTTTCGCCCGCAGCCCGGAATGATGCTGTGCCCGAACATGCCGCCCCGCGCCGGTGACGGTGGCCAAGCGCGCCGCGATGTGGCAGCGGGTTTTGGCATGATCAGCGATTACCGGACGACGGGGCGGCGATGACGGCGCAGGACGGAAACGGGCTCACCTACGCGCAAGCCGGCGTCGACATCGACGCGGGCAACGCGCTCGTCGAGACGATCAAGCCGCTGGTGCGCGCCACGCGCCGGCCGGGCGCCGATGCCGAGATCGGCGGCTTCGGCGGGTTGTTCGACCTCAAGGCGGCCGGCTTCAAGGATGCGATCCTAGTCGCCGCCAACGACGGCGTCGGCACCAAGGTAAAGATCGCGATCGAGACCGGACGCCACCACACGATCGGCATCGATCTCGTGGCGATGTGCGTCAACGACATCATCGTCCAGGGCGCCGAACCCCTGTTCTTCCTCGACTACTACGCCACCGGAAAGCTGGTGCCGGGGGTCGGCGCCGACATCGTGCGCGGCATCGCGGAAGGCTGCCGGCAGGCGGGCTGCGCGCTGATCGGCGGCGAGACCGCCGAGATGCCCGGCCTCTACGACGGCGCCGACTACGATCTGGCCGGCTTCTCGGTGGGCGCGGCCGAGCGCGGCACGTTGCTGCCGCGCCCCGGCATCCTGCCCGGCGACGTCGTGCTCGGCCTGCCCTCCTCGGGCGTCCACTCGAACGGCTTCTCCCTGGTGCGGCGGATCGTGGCCAAGACCGGCCTCGGCTACGACGCCGACGCGCCGTTCGCGCCCGGCCGGACCTTGGGCGAAGCGCTGCTGGAGCCGACCCGGATCTATGTGAAGCCGTTGCTCGCCGCGCTGAAGCGGGCCGGCGGCATCCGGGCGCTCGCCCACATCACCGGCGGCGGTTTCCCCGACAACCTCCCCCGCGTCCTGCCCGACGGTGTCGGCATCGCGATCGACCTCTCGGCGATTGCCGTACCGCCGGTCTTCGGCTGGCTGGCGCGCGAGGGCGGCGTCGCCGAATCCGAGATGTTGCGCACCTTCAACTGCGGCATCGGCATGGTTGTGGTCGCCGCCGCCGACGCGGCCGATGCCGTGGCGGACGCGCTGACCGAGGCCGGCGAGGCACCGGTGCGGCTCGGGCACATCACCGAGCGAGGCACGGAGCCGGTGACGTTCAAGGGGCAGCTCGCCCTGTGAGCGCTCCGGTGACGAAGAAGCGCGTTGCGATCCTGATCTCGGGCCGCGGCTCGAACATGGCCTCGCTGATCGAGGCGGCGCGCGCGCCGGACTATCCGGCCGAGATCGTGCTCGTGCTCTCGAACCGCCCCGACGCTGCCGGCCTCGACCGGGCGCGGGAGGCCGGCATCCCGGCCCGCGCCATCGACCACAAGGCGTTTCCCGACCGGACGAGCTTCGATGCCGCGCTCCAGGCGGAGCTGGACGAAGCGGGCATCGAGCTGATCGTGCTCGCCGGCTTCATGCGCATCCTCACAGATGCCTTCGTCGAGGCCTGGACGGGCCGGATGATCAACATCCACCCCTCGCTGCTGCCGCTGTTCAAGGGCACGCACACCCACGAGCGCGCCTTGGAGGCAGGCGTGCGGCTGCACGGCTGCACCGTGCATTACGTCGTGCCGGAACTCGATGCCGGGCCGATCGTGGCGCAGGCCGCCGTGCCGGTGTTGCCGGGCGACGACGCCGACACGCTGAGTGCCCGGGTGATCGTGCAGGAGCACCGGCTCTACCCGGCGGCGCTGGCGCTGATCGCGGGCGGTGGCGCGGCGTTGAACGGGGGGCGAGTCCGCTTCAAGGCTCAGGCACGCGACGCAGAGGTCGCGATCCTTTCGCTTTGAGCGCCGTATCCATCGCCCATTCCGGCACGCGGCCTCGTCCCGAGCGGCCGCGAAGCGTTCTCGAAGGATGCGCCGAGTCCGACCCGAATCTTGGATGATTCTTCGAGAGGGTGCCCCGCGCCGCCGCCAAAGATGAGGATCGGAGCGGTCGGATGGGACAAAAAATCAGAAGAAGATCGGCCGCGCGCTCGCGGAGTGCTCGACCAGCACCGCGCCGGTGGCCGGATCGACCTCCTTCAGCACCGCGTCGTAGCCCCACAAATCGGCGAGGTGCTGGAGCACGCGGCGGGCATCCTCCCGCTGCAGGGTGATGCGGTTGAGCGCCTTGTGGTGGAGGATGAGCCGGCGATCGCCCTCCAGATCAACGTCCACCACCTCGATGTCGGGGTCGAGCCACGCCACGTCGTATTGGCGGGCGAAGGAGCGCCGCATCTTGCGGTAGCCGCGCTCGTCGTGGATCGCCTCCACGCGCATCTCCGGCTCGTCGGGATCGTCGGTCACGTGGAACAGCCGCATGTCGCGCATCAATTTCGGGCTCAGGAACTGCGCGATGAAGCTTTCGTCGCGATAGTTTTCCCAGCAGTCGCGCAGCACGCCCATGGCGTCACCGCGGCCGGCGATGTCGGGGAACCACTCGCGGTCTTCGTCGCTCGGCTGCTCCACGATGCGGGCAATGTCCTGCATCATGGCAAACCCCAAGGCGTAGGGGTTGTGGCCGCCGAAGGAGCGGTCATCGAAGGTCGGCTGGCGGATGACGTTGGTGTGCGATTGCAGGAACTCGAGATAGGCCGCCTCGCTGAGCTGCCCCTTCTGCGAGAGCGCGTTCATGATCCGGTAGTGGCAGTAGGTGGCGCAGCCCTCGTTCATCACCTTGGTCTGACGCTGCGGATAGAAATACTGCGCCACGAGGCGGACGATGCGTAGGATCTCGCGCTGCCAGGGCCGCAGACGGGGTGCGACCTTCTCCAGGAAATAGAGGATGTTCTCCTGCGGCAGTTCGAGCAGCGCCCGGCGCCGCTCCAGCGCCGGGTCGCCCTTCTGTCCGCCGGTCTTGGCCGGCAGGGTGCGCCAGAGATCGTTATAGATCTGCTCGCCGTGCTCCTCGCGCTCGCGCTCCCGGCGCTGCTCGCTCGCCAGATCCGGCCGCTTCTTGCGGGGATAGCGGTGGACGCCCTGGCTCATCAGCGCGTGGGCGGCGTCGAGCACATGCTCGACCGCCTGATGCCCGTAGCGCTCCTCGCAGCGGGCGATGTAGCTCTTGGCGAAGTCGAGATAGTCGAGGATGCCCTCTGCATCGGTCCACTGCCGGAACAGATAGTTGTTCTTGAAGAAGTGGTTATGGCCGAAGGCGGCGTGGGCGATCACCAACGTCTGCATCGTCGCCGTGTTCTCCTCCATGACGTAGGAGATGCACGGATCGGAGTTGATGACGATCTCGTAGGCGAGCCCCATCAGGCCGCGGCGGTAGCTCGCCTCCTGCTGGGCGAAGTGCTTGCCGAAGGACCAGTGCTTGTAGAACAGCGGCATGCCGATCGAGGCATAGGCATCGAGCATCTGCTCGGCGGTGATGATCTCGATCTGGTTCGGGTACCACGACAGGCCGAGTTCGGGCCCGGCCACCGCCTCGCAGGCGTCGTGGATGCGCCGGATCGTCTCGAAGTCCCAGTCATTGCCGGAAAACAGCAGCTCGCCCGGTTTGGGCGCCGTCGACTTCGTGCGGCTCAGGCTCGCGACCATGTCGGCCCTTCTCTTCGACGCTGTGTCGCCCCTCCTGACGGAAGGGCGATCGCTGGCTCATGCCTCCGCCCGCGCATCCTTGCGGCCGAACAGCTCGCGGAACACGGGGTAGATGTCGCGGCGGTGGTTCACCTTGCGCATGGCGAGCGGCTCGCCGGCCTTGGCCAGGGCCTCGTAGGTCCGCCACAGGGTGGTGCGGTGCTCCACGAAGCCGGCGCGCGGGCCGTTCTCGTCGCCGACTTCGAGATAGGCGAAGTGCTGGCAGGCCGGAAGGATGTGGGCGCGCAGCAATTCCGTCGAGGTCGGTCCGTCGGAGGAGACGTTGTCGCCGTCGGAGGCTTGCGCGGCGTAGATGTTCCAGTCGTCCGGCGAGTAGCGCTCGGTGACGATGCGCTTCATCTCGGCGAGCGCCGAGGAGACCAGCGTGCCGCCGGTCTCGCGGGAGCCGAAGAAGGTCTCCTCGTCCACCTCGGCCGCCTTGTCGGTGTGGCGGATGAAGACGATCTCGACGTGCTTGTAGCGGCGCGTCAGGAAGATGTGCAGCAGGATGTAGAAGCGCTTGGCCAGATCCTTCATGTGCTCAGTCATCGAGCCCGAGACGTCCATCAGGCAGAACATCACGGCCTGGGCGATCGGCTTCGGATAGGGCTCGAACCGGCGGAAGCGCAGGTCGATCGGATCAACGTAGGGGATGCGCTTGGAGCGCTCGCGCAAGCCGAGCAGCTTAAGTTGCAGATCGGGCAGGCGCGGATCGTTCGCGGCCTCGGCCGCGGCGATCTCCGCCTCCAACGCCGCCACCTCCTCCAGCTTCGGCCGCTTGAGGGCGATGCGCCGGGACATGGAATTGCGCAAAGTGCGCGACAGGGCGAGGTTGGCCGGCGAACCCGAGACGGTGTAGCCGGCCCGGCGCAGGCCCTCGGTCTCGACCACCGCCAGCCGCCTTTTGGCGAGATCGGGCAGTTCGAGATCTTCGAGGAAGAGGTCGAGGAATTCCTCGCGCGTCAGCACGAAGTGGAAGGCGTCCTCACCATTCTCGCCGCCGTCCCCGCCTTCACCGGAGCCGCCGCCCCCCCCGCCGCCCGGCGGGCGCTCAATGCGGTCGCCCTCCACGTAGGTCTTGTTGCCGGGCAGGATGTAATCCTGATGGCCCGTGCCCGGCTGGCGTGAGAAGCGCGGCTCGCGCACCCCGTCGCCGGGCACGGTGATGCGCCCGTCCTTGCCGAGGTTCTTGATATCCTTCTCTCGGGCGGATTCCCGAACCGCGCGCTGTGCGACGTCCTTGACCCGGCGCAGGAAGCGTTGGCGGTTCGGGAGGCTCTTACCACCTGGATTGAGCCGACGGTCGACGATGTGCATCCGGGGTCGCTCAGCGCCTTCAAGTCTCACGTCCCCGCTCGGGGACAAAGGTGCGGAAGTGCGGCGGCGGATGCCGAAGGGCTCGGCTTCAACCCGCCTGCTTCACCCGCATGTACCATTCCACGAGCCGCCGAACCTGCCGTTCGGTGTAGCCTCGATCGGTCATGCGATCGACGAACTCGCCGTGCTTCTTCTCGGTGTCGCTGTCCTTCTTGGATCCAAAGGAGATCACGGGCAGCAGTTCCTCGACCTGAGAGAACATCCGCCGTTCGATCACTTCGCGCAACTTCTCGTAGGACGTCCAGGACGGGTTGCGCCCGCCGTGCTGCGCCCGGGAGCGCAGCGCGAACTTCACCACCTCGTTGCGGAAATCCTTGGGGTTGGCGATGCCGGCGGGCTTCTCGATCTTGGTCAGTTCCTGGTTCAGGAGCTCACGGTTGAGGAGCTGGCCGGTCTCGGCATCCTTGAAGTCCTGATCCTCGATCCAGGCGTCCGCGTAGTCGATGTAGCGGTCGAACAGGTTCTGTCCGTAATCGTGGTAGGATTCGAGATAGGCCTTCTGGATCTCGTGGCCGATGAACTCGGCATAACGCGGCGCCAGCTCGGTCTTGATGAACTCGATGTAGCGCTTCTCGGTCTCCGGCGGCAGTTGCTCGCGCCGGATCGCCTGTTCCAGCACGTACATCAGGTGGACCGGATCGGCCGAGACCTCGGTGGTGTCGTGGTTGAAGGTCGCGGCCAGCACCTTGAAGGCGAAGCGGGTCGAGATCCCATCCATGCCTTCGTCGACGCCGCCGGTATCCTTGTATTCCTGCATCGAGCGGGCGCGGGGATCGACCTCGCGAAGGCTCTCGCCGTCGTAGACCCGCATCTTCGAGAACAGGTTGGAGTTGGCGTGCTCGCGCAGACGCGAGAGCACCGAGAAGCGGGCCAGCATCTCCAGCGTGCCCGGCGCGCAGGCGGCGGTGGAGAGCTCGGAGCTTGAAATCAGCTTCTCGTAGATGCGCTGCTCTTCCGTCACCCGGAGGCAGTAGGGCACCTTGATGACGTAGATGCGGTCGATGAAGGCTTCGTTGTTCTTGTTGGTCTTGAACGACTGCCACTCGGCCTCGTTCGAGTGCGCCAGGATCACACCGGTGAAGGGGATCGCGCCGATATTCTCGGTGCCGACATAGTTGCCCTCCTGCGTCGCGGTGAGCAAGGGATGCAGCATCTTGATGGGCGCCTTGAACATCTCGACGAATTCGAGAACGCCCTGGTTCGCCCGGTTGAGGCCGCCCGAGTAGGAATAGGCGTCCGGATCGGCCTGCGAGAGTGTTTCGAGGCGGCGGATATCGACCTTGCCGACCAGCGAGGAGATGTCCTGGTTGTTCTCGTCGCCCGGCTCGGTCTTGGCGATGGCGATCTGGCGCAGGCGCGAGGGCCGGACCTTGATCACCTTGAAGCGGGAGATGTCGCCGTCGAACTCGTCGAGGCGCTTCAGGGCCCAGGGGCTCATCAGGCCGGTGAGGCGGCGGCGCGGGATGCCGAAGCGCTCCTCGATCTCGCGGCCCATGACCTCGGGATCGAACAGGCCGAGCGGGCTCTCGAAGACCGGGGAGACTTCGTCGCCGGCCTTCAGCACGTAGACCGGGTGGACCTCCATCAGCGCCTTGAGGCGCTCGGCGAGCGACGACTTGCCGCCGCCGACGGGGCCGAGCAGGTAGAGGATCTGCTTGCGCTCCTCCAACCCCTGCGCGGCGTGGCGGAAGAACGAGACGATCCGCTCGATCGTCTCCTCCATGCCGTAGAACTCGGCAAAGGCCGGGTAGACCCGGATCGTGCGGTTCATGAACACCCGGCCGAGGCGGGCGTCGCGGGCGGTATCCACCATCTCCGGCTGGCCGATCGCATCGAGGATGCGCTCGGCGGCGGAGGCGTACATCAGCGGGTTGTCGCGGCACGCCTCGAGATACTCGGAGAGCGTCATCTCCGTGTCGCGGCGCGCTTCATAGCCGCGAGCGAAGCTCTGGAACAGGTCGTTCGTCGAGTGCAGCGGCATTCGAACACCCCCTTCAGGCTGATGACAGCTTCATCCTGTCTCGGGTCGAACGCAACTGACATTGCGGGTTTTGTCGCACCGCCCACAGGAGCGCTGCTTTGCGTGTGAAACGGGACACACTCAAAGCTGGCCGGGATTTAGCCCGAGCTTGACCGGCCCCGGACCAGAGGCAGAAACCTCCGGCCGAAGACCGGAAGCCCCTGAAATCCGTCAGAATTGCTGCATCGCAGCATGACGACGCACGAAATGGTTCATCCGATCAGAGATCGGTGCCGCTTTTCTTCTCGTCCTTGGACTTATCGTCCTTGCCGACGGTGATGCGAATGTCGCGCTTCTCGATTTCGCCATCGGAGTTCTTGATCTCCACCACGACCCCGTCGGAGCCCGTATAGCCGCCGTTGGGCTGGTAGAAGATCGCCTGAACCTCGGCGTCCTTGTTGGGGCAGCGGTACTTGGCCGGCGTCTTCAGCTTGCCGGCCTTCGTGATGAGCGAACCGGATTTCGGCGGCGTCACCACCTTGATCTCGGGCATCGGACCGGCAGAGCAATCCTTCTTCAGGTTCGGCACGATGACGAGACGGGCCTGCTTGCCGGCGGGCACGGTCTCGCTCTTGGTGACGGTGGTCTGCGCAAGGGCGGGCCCGGCGAGACAGAGCCAGGCGGCGGCGAAGGCGGCGGGCAGCGCCGCAATCGGTCTCGTGGCCGGTCTCGCGGCAGTGGTCGGCAGATCCATCGGCGTTTCCTCGAGCGTCGTCGGGCAACCCGCCGGAGAGCCGCCGGGCGCCAACGACGATGTGGGGAGGGCCGCGGCCCGCGTCGAGGCTTGCGCCTTCGAATCTTGCTGACCGAATCTTGCCGAACGCGGCGCCTGCTCAGTGCTGCAGCGCGGCGGCGACCGTGCCGGCCACCCGCGCAATCTGCGCGTCATCGAGCTGGCCGGCGAGCGCCTGAGTCAACGCTTTCTCGACGCGCGCGCGCTCGCCCAGATCGGCGAAGGGTGCGGCCGGAATGTCCCCATCGCCCAGATCGCAGGCGCGGCGGATGGTATCGGCGGCCTTGAGCAGCGTCTCCCGGTCGGCCGGGCCCATATCCCAGAGCGGCGCCCTCAGCCGGCTGATGACCCGCCGCGCGTCACGGTACTCCCGATCGACCGTCGTTGCGGCCTCGATCTGGCTGACGAGGAACATCAATTCCAGAACCTCGTTGGCAGCTTCCGGGCAAGCGCGCACGATCCGCATCACGCGGGCGATGAGTTCCTGGGTCGGAGACATCCGAGAGCGAGGGGGAGCCATGGCGCCTCAACGCCGATCCGCCGGTAAAGTTCAGCTCGCATCACGCAAGCGGGTCGAAATCCGCGAGGCCAGCCAATGCCTTGCGCGCAAGCGAGTTTTCGCGTTTCGATCGCGGCCGTCGATCCGCCTCAGGTGGCTTCGTGATCCGCCTCGTCGAGGCCGGCGAGCAGAGCTCGGCAGGCACGCAATTCGGCGAGCGCCCCCTCGAGCGCCCGGCGATCCGAGGCGGCGGCCTCGACGCTCTCCTCGTCCCGGTCGATACCGGTCGGCGCGCCGACCTCCGCCTCGCCCCGGCCGAGCGCCTGGACGAAGCGCACGCCGTTCTCTTTGAGGACGCGCTGCGCCCCGCGGATCGTGTAGCCTTTTCCGCGCAGCAGGCAGCTCACGCCTCTGATGAGATCGACATCCTCCGGCCGATAGTAGCGCCGGCCGCCGGCCCGCTTCGTCGGCTTGATCTGGCTGAACCGGCTCTCCCAGAAGCGCAGGACATGCTGCGGAACGCCGAGTTCCTCGGACACCTCGGTGATGGTGCGGAAGGCGCCGGGACTCTTCTCGCCCCGCTCGTCACCGGCGGGAGAATCAAGGGCGGGCGATTCCAACGGCAGTCCCATGGCAGCGCCTCAAACCAGATTGTGCGGGACAGGACCGGAGCGGCTTGGCCAGGTCACTCGTCCTCATCCATATCGAGCCCATTGACGTGGCCGCCATTGATGCGGGCCTTGAGCACGTTCGAGGGCTTGAACACCATCACCTGCCGCGGCTCGATCTCGACCTCGACGCCGGTCTTCGGGTTGCGGCCGATGCGCTTGCCCTTGGAGCGCACGACGAAGGAGCCGAACGAGGACAGTTTCACCGTCTCGCCCGCGGACAGGCAGGTGCAGATCTCGGCGAGCACCGTCTCGACCAGGGCCGCCGATTCGGCCCGCGACAGGCCGACCTGCTGGTAGACGGCCTCGCTCAAATCGGCGCGTGTGACCGTCTTGCCTGCCATGCGCTCCCCCTTCCGGCCGAGTTGCTCGACAACCGCACCGTCCTTCTCAGGACGCGCGGATGCAGCCTCCGCTCAAATGCCGTGCGGGTCCCTCGACACAGGATCCCGCCGTGTATCTCTATGATCGAACACGCTAATCGGCAGAGGGGCGACGGTCAACCGAACCTTGCGGTTGACAGGAATCCAGGCCCGCCCCGTGGCCTTTCGCCTACCAGCGGATCAGCGCGGCGCCCCAGGTAAATCCGCCGCCGATCGCCTCGATCATCACGAGGTCGCCCTCGCGGATACGCCCGTCGCGGCGGGCGGCGTCCAGCGCCAGGGGAATCGAGGCGGCCGACGTGTTGCCGTGCCGATCGACCGTGAGCACCACCTTCTCGCGGGCGATGCCGAGCTTGTCGGCGGAGGCCTCGATGATCCGGCGGTTGGCTTGGTGCGGCACGAACCACGCAAGGTCGTCGGCGGTGGTGCCCGAGGCGCGGAACGCCTCCTCGATCACGTCGGTGACGGAGCCGACGGCGAAGCGGAACACCTCGCGGCCCTCCATGCGCAGCTTGCCGGTGGTGCCGGTCGAGCCGGGCCCACCATCGACGTAGAGCTTGGCCCGGTGGCGGCCGTCCGAGCGCAGGCAGCTCGAGAGCACGCCGCGGTCGGCACTCGTCCCCTCGCCCTCGCGGGCCTCCAGCACGATGGCGCCCGCGCCGTCGCCGAACAGCACGCAGGTGGTGCGGTCCTCCCAGTCGAGCAGCCGCGAGAAGGTCTCGGCGCCGATGACGAGGGCGCGCTTGGCCCCGCCCGTCGCGAGGTAGCGGTCGGCGGTGGATACCGCGTAGACGAAGCCGGCACAGACCGCCTGGAGGTCGAAGGCGAAGCCACCCTCGATGCCGAGCGCCGCCTGAATCTGGGTGGCGGTGGAGGGGAAGGTGTGATCGGGCGTCGAGGTCGCGCAGATCACGAGATCGATGTCGGCGGGCGAGAGCCCGGCATCGTCGAGGGCCGCGAGCGCCGCGCGGGTGCCGAGCACCGAGGTCGTCTCGTCGACGCGCGCGATGTGGCGCTGGCGGATGCCGGTGCGCTGGACGATCCACTCGTCGGAGGTTTCGATCCCGCGCTCGGCGAGGTCTGTGTTCGTGACGACGGTTTCGGGCAGGTACGCCCCGCAGCCGACCACGACGGAGCGCCGATGCGCCATCAGATCCGTCCCTCTCTCACTTCTCTGCCAAGCTCACTTCTCGACCAAGCCGGCTTCGAGCCCGGCGGCGACCGCGGGCGTCTGCTCCAGCATGTCGCGGATCGTTCGCATTAGGTCGTAACGTGCCATGTCGTGGGCAAGATCGACGGCGGCGGCGAAGCCTTGCGCGTTCTCCGAGCCGTGGCTCTTGATGACGATGCCCTCCAACCCGAGGAACACGCCGCCATTGGCCCGGCTCGGGTTCATCTTTTCGCGCAAAGCCGCGAAGGCTTGGCGCGCGAACAGGTAGCCGATCTTGGCCGAGAGGGTCCGCCCCATCGCCGCCTTGAGATAAGAGGCGATCTGCTTGGCCGTGCCCTCGGCCGTCTTGAGGGCGATGTTGCCGGTGAAGCCTTCCGTCACCACGACATCCGTGGTGCCGCGGCCGAGATCGTTCCCCTCGACGAAGCCGTGATACGAAAAATTGGCCAGCTCCGACTCGCGCAGGAGGCGGGCGGCCTCCTTCACGGCCTCGTTGCCCTTCATCTCCTCGGTGCCGACGTTGAGCAGGCCGACCGTCGGGCGCTCGACGTCGAGGACGATCCGGGCCATGGCCGAGCCCATCACCGCCATCTCGACGAGATGCTCCGCATCGGTGCCGATGGTGGCGCCGACATCGAGCACCACGCTCTCACCGCGCACCGTCGGCCACAGACAGGCGATGGCCGGGCGCTCGATGCCGGCCATGGTCTTCAGGCAGATCTTCGACATCGCCATCAAGGCGCCGGTGTTGCCGGCCGAGACGGCGGCCTGGGCCTCGCCGTCGCGCACCGCCTGGATCGCCCGCCACATCGAGGACTTGCCCCGGCCCTGGCGCACCGCCTGGCTCGGCTTGTCGTCCATGGCGATCGAGACCGTGGTGTGGCGGATCTCGACGGCGCCGGTCAGGCGCGGCTCGGCCTCGACCAGGGGGCGCACCACCGCCTCGTCACCGAACAGGATGAAATGGAGTTCGGGGTGGCGCTCACGGGCGATGGCCGCACCGGGCACGACGGTCGTGGGGCCGTGATCGCCGCCCATGGCGTCGAGCGAGATGCAAACGCGGTTCGACATGGTTCCTTCGGGACGCCGCGGGGCAAGCCGGCGGGCAGCGAGCGTGAAGGGGCATCACAGGCCCCGGAATCGGCGGCGCAAAATAGCGGCAGCGCCCCGCCGGGCAAACAAAAACTCACCCATCGTCGCGATGAGGCTCACCGGAGGGCTGGTGGCCCATCGATCAACCCTTTTCTCCACCGAGCTTGGCCCGCAGTGCCGCGAGATCGGAGAACGGCAGCGGGTCCTCGCCGACCGTGACCGCATCGAAGGCGACGCCGGGCTTGCGCGGGTAGGGATCGAGGCCGAGCGCCAGGAACTCCGCGGTCAGCACGCCGAAATCGACGCGCCCGTTCACGATCGGATCGGGGAGATCGACATCCTCGGCGTCGGTGTCCTCCAGGATGTCGGCATTGGTGAAGTCGATTTCGACGGGCTCGGTTACCTTCGCCTCGAACGGCTCCAGCGTCACGGTGCAAACCTGGGTCACCATGGCCTCGACCCGGCCCACGGCGCGCAGCCGGGTCAGCGAACCGCTCAAGGTGAAGCGGCCGACGAGGTCGCGGAGGGCCGGGATCTTGAAGTCGCGGGCCAGCGCCTCGCACTCGGCCGGATTCGCCTCGACGACGATCTCGGCGCGGTCCTTGGGCAGGCGCTCGACGTTGACGGAGCGGGAGAGCGGCCCCTGCGGCTTCGGCGTCATCGATGGTCTCCTGAATCGTCTTCCGCGGTCGCGCCGACGGGCTCCGGGAAGCGCGGCCCCTCGCCGAGCAGGCCGTCGAGATCTTGGGCCCCCAGAGCGGCGGCGGCGGCCACGACGTAGGAGGCCAGCGGCCGGGCGGCATCGGGTTCGACGCCGTCGAGCACGTTGCGGGCGAGCGTTTCGGCCAGCCCGGCCCGGTCGCCCGCATCGAGCGCGGCGCCGTAGGCCCCAGCCCGGGCATAGAACGAGGCACCGAGCTTCTTGATGCGCTTCGGGACGCCCATGTCGCCGATGCCGAGTTCGCGCAGCTCGGAGTCGAGCTGCATGAAGACGGAATCGACCAGATCCTGCGCCACGTCCGCGGCCGGCGGCGGCAACTGACCGAGGCGGCGCAGCACGAGGATAACGTGCAGGCTCAACGCCTCGAACCGGCCCTCCACGGTGTCGGGCACGCCGAGCGCCGTATAGAGGCCGGGCCGGCGCGCGGCTTCGCCGATTGTCCGATGCAGCGACTGGATCGTCCGCCGCCGCCGGTCGGCGCGGCGGAATAAGCCCGCGATCATCGTGCGTCGTCCCAAAAGGTGGCGGCCGGCTTTCGGAAGCAGACGATGCGAAGATCGAGGCCGAACCCATCTCCGCGGATCCGATATCCACGGTGATGGGTTCGGTCCCACCGCATGTGCCGACGCTGTGGCCGAGCTTGCCTTGTCAAAGCCATAACCCCGCGGTACGGCAACCGCGGACCAGGGTGCAAGTCCGAAGACGCGCGAGTTGAAACGCGCCGCGGATGCAGGCCCTTTTTGGCTGGAAATCAGGGGGGCCGATGTCGCGCCGTCTCGTCTCGTCGCTTGCCCGCGCGGCCGTTATCGGCTCCGTCGCGATCGGCGTATCAGGCTGCATCGGCGAGGATATCCGCCACGGCTATCAGATCGATCAGGCGGCCCTGGCCACGGTGAAGCCGGGCATGGGCGCCGAACAGGTGCTGCAAATCCTCGGCACCCCGTCCACCGTCTCCACGGTCGGCAACAAGTCCTGGTACTACATCAGCCAGAACACCCGCCGCACGGTGATGTTCCTCGGCGAGCAGATCGAGGATCAGAAGGTCACGGCGGTCTACTTCAACGCCGGCATGAAGGTGGAGCGCGTCGCGCTCTACGGCCTGCAGGACGGACGCGTGTTCGACTTCATCGAGCGCACGACGCCGGCCAGCGGCTCCGACCGTGCGTTCATCAGCCAGCTCTTCCGCGGCCTGACCCGCTACGAGCCGTTCGGCAGTGGCGCTGGCGCCTCGGTCGTCCCCGGCGCCCGAGCCGGTCAGTAAGGGCGTCCGGGCGGGCCCACCAGGGCCCGCGCCACCGCGTCCGGCTCGGCGAACAGGAAGGCCGGCCTCGTACCGGCCAGAGCCGCGGGGCTGTTGTAGCCCCAGGCCACCGCGGCAAAGTCACATCCGGCCTGCGCCGCCGCGTCCGCGTCGCGGATCTCGTCGCCCACCGCCAGCATCGCCGCGGGATCGATGCCCGCCGCCCGCGCGACCGCGCGCAGATGGCGCGCCTTGCCGAACAGCGAGGCACCGCAGGCATAGTGCCGGATGTCAACGGCCGACGCGCCGAGAGCACAGCGGACATTCGCCTCGCTGTTGGAACTCACCACGGCCAGTGTGAACCCCGCCGCATCGAGCCCCGCGAGCATCTCCGAAATGCCGGCAAACAGCCGCATCTGAGGGGCGTCGCGGGTCGCGAGCGCGCGCATATGACGGGCGATCAGCGGGACCTTCCAGGAGGGAATGCCGAGATCCTTCAGGATCGCCCGTGCGCTCAAGCCCCGTATCCGTTCGGACTCGCTCGCCTCGACCCGGCGGAAGCGGTAGCGCGCGGCCACGTCGTTGAGGTTGGCGCAGAACCAGGGAAAGGTGTCGGCGAGCGTGCCGTCGAAGTCGAAGGCAACGAGGCGGTAACGGGCGACCGCAGCGCCCTCCGGGGTCCTGGCGCTCACGGGATCGGGCCTCTCCAAGACGCGGGCCTGCAAGACGGCGGAAGGCGGCCCCGCTTGCGTGGGACCGCCTCCTACCTTCGATCGTTCGACGCCGGCTCGGCAGGCCGGCGCTCGCCTTACGCCGCCTTCTGCGACAGCGCCGGATAATCGACGTAGCCTTCCGGCCCCTGGCTGTACCAGGTCTTCATGTCGTCCTTGGCGAAGGGCAGGCCCTTGGCGATGCGCTCGACCAGATCGGGATTGGCGATGTAGGGCCGGCCGAAGGCGATAGCGTCCGCCTCGCCCGAGGCAACCGCTTGCTTGGCGCGCTCGCCGTCATAGTCGCAGTTGAGGATGACCGGACCGCCGAAGCGCTCCTTGATGACGGGCGCCACCGGCGCCACCGTCGCCTTGCCGAAGGTGCCGTCCGGGCCCGGCTCGCGCATCTCGATGAAGGCGAGGCCGGCGCGCTCCATCATCTCGGCGGCCAAGCCGAAGACCTCGTGCGGGTTGGAATCGTCCACGCCCTGGATCGGGCCGTTGGGCGAGAAGCGGATGCCGGTGCGGTCCCCGCCGACCACGCCGGCCACCGCCTGCGCCACCTTCGTCACCAGCCGCACACGATTCTCCACCGAGCCGCCGTAGCGGTCGCTGCGCTTGTTGCTGCCGTCGCGGATGAACTCGTCGAGCAGGTAGCCGTTCGCCGCGTGGATCTGCACGCCGTCGAAGCCCGCCGCGACAGCGTTCTTCGCCGCGCGCTCGTAATCGGCGATGAGCCGCGGAATCTCGTCCTCGCGCAGCGCCCGCGCCTGGCTGTAGGGCTTCTTGCCGTCGTAGGTGTGCGCCTCGTCGGGCGCGGTGGCGACCGAGGGGGCGACCGGCGCCTCGCCGCCGAGGAAATCGGAATGGACGAGGTAGCCCATGTGCCAGAGCTGGCAGACGATGCGCCCGCCCGCGTCGTGCACGGCCTTCACCACCGGCTTCCAGGCCTCGGTCTGCTCATCGGACCAGATTCCCGGCGCGTAGGGCCAGCCGAGCCCTTCCTGGCTGATACCGGTGGCCTCGGAGATGATGAGGCCGGCATTGGCTCGCTGCGCGTAATACTCGCCCATCAGCGGCGTCGGAACGTGGGTCCGCGTCGAGCGGGCGCGGGTCAGCGGGGCCATGAGAATACGGTTCGGCAGCTTCAACGCGCCGAGCGTGATCGGGTCAAAGATTGAGGGCATTCGATACTCTATCGAGAGGGAGCGGCTCTCAAAAACGCTGCGGTGCAGGCGCGAGAGCCGCCTTCGGGTGGGCTGAAACTTGTATCTGGCCGACCCGTTCGCCAGTGCGCTGGCGCACCTGCGCTGCGGTGCACAAGCCAACGTTACCCCTCCGGCAGTGCCTTCTCGTAGCACCACGCCTCCATGCCGTCCTCGTAGTAGTCCGGCTTCGTCCCGGTGCGCGCATAGCCGCCCCGCTCGTAGAGCCGGATGCCGCCGCCATTGTCGGCCCGCACCTCCAAGCGCAGCCGTTCGCAGCCATGGGCGCGGGCATCGGCCTCGGCGGCCTCGAGCAGGCGGCGCCCTAGCCCGAGGCCGGCGCGGGCGGGCGCGACGGCGAGCGAGGAGAGCCGGGCGACGCGGCTGGTGCGCCGCCGCTCCGTCGTGGCGGCCCCGACAAGGATCTCGACCTCACCGCCCTCTGCCCGCTCGCGCGCGACGGCGACGAGGAGGGTCATGCTGACCGAGCGGATCGCGTGGCGGATCGCCCTGCGCTCGGCCTGGTCGGTGCTGAAAGCGGCGTGTTCAAGCGAGACGAGCGCGTCGAGGTCGGCGAGTCGGGCCGGCCGAACCTCCACCGGCAGGCGGGCGGCGATACGCTCGCTGCGGGTGCTCACGCGACGCTCCAGGGATAGGACCATGTCTCGGTCAGGGCCTGATCGTCCTGTCTCAGATAGGCCCGCAATTCGGTCGCGACCGGCCCATCGAGTTGCACGTCGAGGGCGACGCGAAACCCGCCGACATGCGGGTTCGGTACGATCGAGGTCGCGGTGATCCGGCCGCTGCTGGCGCTGGCGACGACTTCGGGCGGCGCCGGATCGCCGAGACGCTTTGCCAGCGCCCCACCGCCGAAGTCGATCAGGAAGCGCCGGTTGCGCAGGGCGGCTGCATCCGCGGCCCGGCGCGCGGCGCCGCTCGCGGCGGGCTCGGCGACGAAGGTGTTCATGACCTTGCCGTTCGGGTGGAGATCCTCGCCCGTCTGCGAGCGGATCGTGTAGGCGAGCCGCGCCGGCTTGCCCGCCGGATAGGGCTGTTTCGGGCGCCAGAAGGCGACGACGTTGTCGGCGGTCTCGTTGTCGGTCGGTAGTTCCATCAGAACGACGCTGCCCTCGCCCCAGGCTCCCTCCGGCTCGACGAAGTAACCGGGACGCCGCTCGTAGCCGGCTTCCAGATCCTGGTAGCTGGCAAAGTCGCGGTCGCGCTGCATCAGCCCGAACCCCTTCGGGTCGCGGTCGAGGAAGGTCGAGATCCGCCGGCCCTGCGGATTGTCGAGCGGCCGCCACAGCCATTCGCCGGCGCCGGTGGCGAGTTGGAGCCCGTCCGAATCGTGCAGTTCCGGCCGGTAATCGTCGCTGTGGCCGCGATCGGTCTCGCTGATGAAGAACATCGAGGTCAGCGGCGCGAGACCGACGGAGGACAGATCCTGCCGCGGGTAGAGCGTCGCGCTCACCCGCACGGTCGTGTTTCGGCCCGGCGCGACCGTGAAGCGGTAGGCGCCGGCCACCGAGGGGCTGTCGAGCAGGGCGTGGATCGTCAGCGTCTTCGCATCCGCGGGCGGCACCTCGATGAAGAAGGCGCGGAAGAACGGAAACTCCTCCTTGTCGGAATCCGTGCCGATCGCGAGAGCGCGGGCGGAGAGTCCGTAGAGCTGGTCCTGGCCGAGGAAACGGAAGTAGCTGGCACCGGCGAAGACGATGAGTTCGTCGAGGCGGTCGGGCCGATTCAGTGGCGCGTGGATGCGGATGCCGGCAAAGTTCAGGTCGCTCGGCAGCGTCCCCTCGATCCGGGTCCGGCCGAAATCGAACAGAGCCGGATCGTACGGGATCGGCGTGGAGATCCCGTCGCGCACGAGGCTCACGGAGACCGGGCGCGGATAGAGAAAGCCGCGGTGAAACAGTTGAAGCCGGAACGGCCCGCCGGCCTCGCCGAGAAACGCATGGTCCTTCCGGAAGCGGATGTCGCGATAGCCGTCGTAATCGAGGCCCGCGAATGGTGCCGGCAGCGGCGGGAAGCGGCCGTCGAAGGGCTGCGCCGCGAGCGCCTGTGCCCGGCGCTCGACCATGCCGGGCTCGAAAGGAAGGTTCCTTGCCTCCTCTTCGGCGCAAGCCGGCAGGGCTGCGGCGAGGCCGGCGGCAGCCAGCCCCGACATCACGCCCCGCCGCGAGGGCACGCCCGTCGGCACGGCCTGCTTGGCATGGCCGTTGGGGGCGTGATGGCCTTTGGCGCGGATCATGATCCCATCCCGAAATGCCACGGCTCAATGGCCGCTTCGGTCGGGATTGGAAAGGGGCCGGCCGGGCTTGTGCGATGCGCAGCTGCGTCTTTCACGCAACAATCGCGCGCCACGCCGAAATCTCATCCGATCCGGCCGGAAATCGGGGGGAGCGGACCCGTTTTTCCCTTGTGGTCGAGAGCACCCGGCCGTATATGCCGCCTGCCCAATTTCGCACGTGCCTGTGGCCGCGTGTCGGTTGGTGGGCATCCGGTCAACTGCCGGACAGCCGCCAGGGGTCTTAAAGGATCGATGGTCGTAAAGGGTGGATCCCTACGGCCGGCATCCGGGTGGTGACACCAGACCCTAACAACAACCGGCAGCCGGAGGCGAAACCGGCGAACCCCGCTCTCCACGGGGGACGCAGCTTAAAGCAACGACGAACGGGCTTTTTTGGTCTCGTCGGCCCTCCAAAGGCCGACACCGAAGAGGCTTGTTTATCCTTGCCCGGCGTGCGGTTGGGGTTCCCCCATCCAATCCACGGCAGCTTCCGGGGTGCTTCTCGCGCCCGCTGACCGTTCCGCGTCTCCAAAGCGCGAAGCGGAAGCGACGCATCGCCCCCTGACGCCGACGGTCCTTCCGGGACCGTCACGATTCGATCTCGCGCCCTCGACGGCGCCTCGAACCTGTGGTGGGGACGACCAATGACCGATCGCATCCGCGATTACCTGCGCGCGCGCCGCGACCTCGGCCGGGACGAGGGCCCGGTGATGGTCCTCGACCTCGATGTCGTGCGCGACAACTATACGGCCTTCGCCCGCGCGCTGCCCGACACCCGCGTGTTCTACGCCGTGAAGGCGAACCCGGCCGCGGAAGTGCTTCGCCTGCTCGCCGAGATGGGCTCCTGCTTCGACACGGCATCCGTGGCCGAGATCGAGATGGCGCTCGCCGCCGGCGCCACCGCCGACCGCATCTCCTTCGGCAACACCATCAAGAAGGAGCGCGACGTCGTCCGCGCGCTCAAGCTCGGCATCCGCCTCTTCGCCGTCGATTGCCAGGCCGAAGTCGAGAAAATCGTTCGTGCGAGCGAGGCGGCCGGCATCGAGGCCGGTGACGTGCAGGTCTTCTGCCGCATCCTCTGCGACGGCGCGGGCGCCGACTGGCCGCTCTCGCGCAAGTTCGGCTGCGAGCCGGAGATGGCAGTGAACGTGCTGGAGCACGCCCACCGGCACGGCCTCAATGCCTACGGCGTCTCGTTCCATGTCGGTTCGCAGCAGGCCAACACGGAAGCCTGGGACGGGGCGCTCGCCTCGGCCTCCGAGATCTTCCGGGAATGCGCGCTGCGCGGCATCGGCCTG
This sequence comes from Methylobacterium sp. J-043, assembly GCF_022829505.1. Taxonomy (NCBI): domain Bacteria; kingdom Pseudomonadati; phylum Pseudomonadota; class Alphaproteobacteria; order Hyphomicrobiales; family Methylobacteriaceae; genus Methylobacterium; species Methylobacterium sp. J-043. Next base: position 41,551 of record NZ_JAKSYB010000043.1, read on the forward strand.
TCGATGGTCAACCTCGGCGGCGGCTTCCCGACCAAGTACCTCAAGCAGGTGCCGGGCGTGGAAACCTACGGCGACGCGATCTTCCGCGCGCTCACCAAGCATTTCGGCAACCGCATCCCGGAGACGATCATCGAGCCGGGCCGCGGCATGGTCGGCAATGCCGGCCTGATCGAGGCCGAGGTCGTGCTGGTCTCCAAGAAGTCGGAGGCCGAGGACGAGGTGCGCTGGGTCTATCTCGACATCGGCAAGTTCGGTGGGCTGGCCGAGACCATGGACGAGTCGATCCGCTACGCGATCCGCACCGACCACGACGAGGACCGCATGAGCCCTTGCGTCGTCGCCGGCCCGACCTGCGATTCGGTCGACGTGCTCTACGAGAAGAACCACTACCCGCTGCCGGTCTCCCTCTCGATCGGCGACAAGGTGTGGATCGAGGGCGCGGGCGCCTACACCACGACCTATGCCGCGGTCGCCTTCAACGGCTTCCCGCCGCTCGAGCAGATCGTGATCTGAACCGTGAGGCCAGCCCCGCTCCGGCGGGCCGGCCGCGGTCAGGCTTCGTTCACGCCTCTTCCGCCAGAAGTGCCGCGCGTCTCACGAGACGCGCATGTCGTTGTGTCCCGGACGGCCCGCCTCGGCGGGTGCGAGGGCTGTTTCCCCCCGCTTCTCAGCGACCTGGGAGGGTACGGCCGTGATCCAGATCCGCAATGAAACCGCCTCCGATGTCGTGGCCCGCGAGCACCTGCTCGACGCCTGCTTCGGCCCCGGCCGCTTCCTGAAGACCTCGCAGCGCCTTCGCGAGGGCCGTCTTCCCGCGCGCGGCCTCGCCCTCTCGGCTGTCCGGGGGGAGAAGCTCGTCGGCACCGTCCGGCTGTGGGATGTCGAGACCGGCTGCGGCCGGCCGGCCCTGCTGCTGGGCCCGCTCGCCGTCGATCCTGAAGTTCAGGGCACCGGCTTCGGCGGAGCGCTGATGCGGGCTGCGCTCGCCGAAGCGGCGGCGTTCGGCCATGGCGCCGTGCTTCTGGTGGGGGATGCGCCCTACTACGCCCGCTTTGGCTTTTCCCCGGAGAAGGCGGCAGGGCTTTACATGCCCGGTCCGTTCGAGCGCGAGCGCTTCCTCGGACTGGAACTGGCGGCCAAAGCGCTCGCGGGCGCAGAGGGCGTGCTGCGCGCGACCGGCGCGTTCGAGCAACTGCCGGAGGTCGCGGCCGAGGCCGCCGCGGTCGTGGCGCGACGACACGCCGCCTGAGGCGAGGCCGGGCTACGGCGCCCGCTTCCCGTCATCGGATTGAGTGCGCGATCACGTGCGAAACAGGGCCCATCGACGCGCAGGAGCGGCAGCGGACCCTGGTTCGGTCTCGGGTGGTCGTCGTGGAAGGGGCCGGGAGCACCGGCACGGATCACCGGCTCAGCGGTGATAGGGCCACGCGGTCGCGGAGAAGGACAGGCGGCTGGCCCCCTCGTGGAAGGCGCGGGCCTGACCGGCGGCCGTGCGTCCGGCTCGGACGAGGGCGGCGAGGAGCGTGATGATGCCCGGATCGCGATCGATCGTCTCGATTTCGGGATGGATGGACGGTGCGGTGAGGACGGTCAGCATGGTGCGAGTTCCTTGTGCGTGCTGTCGGCCTTGAGCGTCACTCCCTTGTTGCGGTGCAGCATAAGCCGACTTTTCGGCGCACGCCTCCGACGCCATCCGGTCCCAGACCTGCACTCACCTCATAGCTGAAACCCTGGAATCTTCACCGTTCCGCAACATCCGAACGGATCGACCGGTTGACCGGCAGACGTCGAACCGTCATCCGCTCGTCACTTCCAAGCATCAATCACGCCGCTCTCAAACAACGAGCAGCCCGACAGGAGTGTCCGCGCATGTCCGATGGCCCGAAGAAGGATTGGCCCGTCCACGGTCGCATCACCGGCCCGATCGTGATGATCGGCTTCGGCTCGATCGGCCGGGGCACCCTGCCCCTCATCGAGCGCCATTTCGAGTACGACCGCGCCCGCTTCACCGTGATCGATCCGGTCGATACCCATAAGGATCTGGCCGAGAAGCACGGCCTGCGCTTCGAGACGGTCGCGCTGACGAAGGAGAACTACCGCGACGTCCTCACGCCGCTCCTCACCGAGGGCGGCGGCCAGGGCTTCTGCGTGAACCTGTCGGTCGACACCTCCTCGCGCGACATCCTCGAACTCTGCCGCGAACTCGGCGCGCTCTACATCGACACGGTGGCCGAGCCCTGGGCCGGCTTCTACTTCGACAAGGATCTGAGCCAGGCCGACCGCACCAACTACGCGCTCCGCGAGAATATCCTCGCCGCCCGCCGCGCCGCGCCCGGCGGCACGACCGCCGTGTCGTGCTGCGGCGCCAATCCCGGCATGGTCTCGTGGTTCGTCAAGCAGGCGCTCCTGAACATCGCGGCGGATACGGGCGTCACCGATCCGGAGCCCAAATCCCGCGAGGAGTGGGCCGGGCTGATGCAGAAGCTCGGCGTCAAGGGCGTCCACATCGCCGAGCGCGACACCCAGCGCGCCAAGAACCCCAAGCCCCAGGGCGTGTTCGTCAATACTTGGTCGGTGGAGGGCTTCGTCTCCGAGGGCAACCAGCCGGCCGAACTCGGCTGGGGCACGCACGAGACCTGGAAGCCCGCCAATGCCGAGGAGCAGACCAAGGGCTCGCGCTGCGCGATCTTCCTGCTGCAGCCCGGCGCCGACACCCGCGTGCGCTCCTGGACCCCGACCGCGCAGGCGCAGTTCGGCTTCCTCGTGACCCACAACGAGGCGATCTCGATCGCGGACTACTACACGGTCCGCGCGGGCAGTGAGGCGGTCTACCGCCCGACCTGCCACTACGCCTATCACCCGGCCAACGACGCCGTGCTCTCGCTGCACGAGATGTGGGGCAACGCCGGCAAGGTGCAGGAGCGCCAGCACATCCTCGACGAGAACGAGATCGTCGACGGCATCGATGAGCTGGGCGTCCTCCTCTACGGCCACAAGAAGAACGCCTACTGGTACGGCTCGCAGCTCTCCATCGAGGAGACCCGGCGGATCGCCCCCTACCAGAACGCGACCGGCCTGCAGGTGACGAGCGCCGTGCTCGCCGGCATGGTCTGGGCACTGGAGAACCCGGAGGCCGGCATCGTCGAGGCCGATGAGATCGACTTCCGCCGCTGCCTGGAAGTGCAGACGCCGTATCTCGGCCCGGTCGTGGGCGTCTACACCGACTGGACCCCGCTCACCGACCGCCCCGGCCTGTTCCCGGAGGACATCGACCCGAGCGATCCTTGGCAGTTCCGCAACGTGCTCGTGCACGGCTGAGGGTACTTCGGACGAAAGCTTTGAGAGGCCGCCCTGTCCGGGGCGGCCCTTTTTTGTTACGGTGCGTGCCTTCGCACAGGAGGCTGAGCGATGGCTGTCGCCGCGCGTCGCGATACCCGCATGCGGGTCGCCGAGTATCAGGAATGGGTCGTCGGCCGCCCCGATCACGAGCGATGGGAACTGATCGAAGGCATCCCCGTGCTGATGGCGCCCTCCAAGGACCGCCACCAAAGAATTGTCTACAACCTCCTGAGAACACTCGGCGATCTTGCCGACGCAAGAGGATGCTGGGCCGTTCCAGGTCTCGGCATCCTGAGCGAAGCGTTCGATGATTATGCGCCCATCCCAGACGCCGTCGTCCGATGCGGCGCCGAATTGCCCGACGGCTATGCCGACGATCCGCTCCTGATCGTCGAAGTCCTCTCGCCTTCGACGCTCGTTATCGACCGCGGGCGCAAGACTGAGTTCTATCAGTCCGTTCCGTCACTCGCCGTCCTCCTGCTCGTGCAGCAGGACGAAGCGCGGGTGGAGGTCTGGCGCCGGGCGCCGGACTGGACGGTTGAAGTCGCCGGGCCCGGCGCGGTCATCGACCTGCCCGAACTCGGCGGCACGGTGTCCGTGGCGGAGATCTATGCGCGCCTCAGCTTCTGACCCCCCGCCGCACGCCGCTTGCTTGGCTCGGAGGCGGTGCTAGCATCGCGGCCGGTTTCGGAGGTCTCACGATGGCGCTCGCCCTTCGGCGCGACCCCGGCATGCGGGTGGCGGCGTATCAAGCCTGGGTCGCCGACCTTCCGGACGAGGAGCGCTGGGAGCTGATCGACGGCGAGCCGGTGCTGATGGCGCCACAGAGTGAGCGGCATCAGCAGATCGTCGCGAACTTGGTCCGGCATCTTCGACCGTTCGGACGCGACCGCGGCTGCCGCGCGATTCCCGGAATCTCCGTGCTAAGCGACAGCATGGACACCTTCGCACCGATCCCCGACGTGGTGGTGCGTTGCGGGCCCCCGTTGAAGGACGGCTATGCCCGCGATCCCGTCCTCGTGGCAGAAGTCCTCTCACCATCGACTATGAGCCGGGACCGCGGCCTAAAGACCGACTTTTATCGCAGCATCGCCTCGCTCAAACTGTTCCTGATCGCCTATCAGGACGAGCCGCGTGTCGAGGTGTGGCGGCGAGAACCCGATAGCGGCTGGGCATTCGAGGCCAGGGACTTGGGCGGCGCGATCGACCTGCCCGAACTCGGCGGCCGCTTGGCCGTTGCCGAGATCTATGACGACATCGCCTTCTAGACGACGAACCCGCGCGGGACCGGCCTTGCCCCATTTCGAAGACTTCTACGCCAACAAGCTGCGCGGCTCGCTCGGGGTCACCGATGCGGAATCGGTGCTCGACCTGCGCGGGACCAACCGCCCGACCGCGGAGGCCTCGCTGACCGACATGCTGGAGCGCAGCCGCTTCGCCAAGGGCAAGACCGTGGCGATCCGCCTCGATCCGCCGCCGGAGGGCGGGGGCGAAACCCTGTTCCAGCCAATCGGGCGCCAGCTCCTCGACGCCAAGCGCCGCGGCTGGATCGAGCGGCTCCAGACCCTGCCGTCGGGCGACGGGCTCGGCTTCTACGTGGCGCTGGCGGGCAAGCCCGACCGCGAGCGCGACTGAACCGGGATGGCTTGGAGTCGGAACGACAACGCCCTGGAGCACCTCGCCCGCTTCGGCTACGGCGCGCGCGGCTTCGTCTACTGCGTCGTGGGGGCGCTCGCCGTGCTCGCCGCCCTCGGACAGGGCGGCTCGGCCGGCGACAGCAAGAGCGCGATCCGTGCCGTGCTCGGCGGCCCGTTCGGCGCCGTCGTCGTCGGGCTGATCGCGCTGGGGCTCGCGGGCTTCGCCGTATGGCGCTTGTTCGAAGGCGTGACCGACGCGGACCGGCGCGGGCGCTCGCCGAAGGCGCTCGCCGTGCGCGGCGCCCACCTGATCAGCGCCGTGATCTATGCCGGCCTCAGCCTCACCGCGGCCCGCCTCGCCTTCGGCATCGGCCGCGCCTCGGCCGGCGGCGACGGGGTGCGAGACTGGACCAAGTGGCTGCTCGACCAGCCCCTCGGCCCCTGGCTCGTCGGGATCGTCGGGCTCGGCATCGCCGCCGCCGGGATCGGCTACGCCGCCAAGGCCTGGAAGGGCAACGTCACCGAACGACTCTCCCTTCCCGCCGGCTCCGAGGCCTGGATCGACCAGCTCGGCCGGTTCGGCTACGCGGCGCGAGGGCTCGTCTTCCTGATGATCGGCGGCTTCGTTCTCACCGCCGCCTGGACGCAGGCCTCCTCCGACGCCTCGGGTCTCTCGGGCGCCTTCTCGGCGCTGCGGGCGCAACCCTACGGCTGGGTGCTGCTCGCCATCGTCGCCGCCGGCCACTTCGCCTTCGGCGCCTTCGGCCTGATCCAGGCCCGCTATCGCCACATCGACGCCCCGGATCTCGACGAAGGGGATGGGGCGGTGGCCAAGGCGGTCCGCGCCGCGCGTTGACAATCCCCCCGGTCGGCGCCGATACCGCGCTCCGCCTGGAGCATCGGCCTTGTGCCGAAAACCGGTCTCCATCGTTCGGGCCGATGCTCTGACACGAAGCACCATGCAGAAGCGCACCTTCAAGACGGCGGTGATGGTCGTCCACGACCTCGCCGCGACCGCGGCGGCCGTGGTGCTGACCTTCGTCTTTCGCTTTCAGGACGGAGCGCTGGCCGAGCGCCTGCACGCGCTGCCGCTGCTGCTGCCGCCGTTCCTGGCCTATGCCGGGCTGATCTACGCGTGGTTCCGGCTCTATCGCACCAAGTGGCGCTTCGCCTCGCTGCCCGACCTCGCCGGCATCGTGCGCGCGGCCAGCGTCACCGCGCTGACGCTGCTCGTACTCGACTACGTGCTGGTCTCCTCGAACCTCTACGGGTTCTACTTCTTCGGAAAGGTCGCGATCCTCCTCTATTGGGTCTTGCAGATCTTCCTGCTCGGCGGGCCGCGGCTGGCCTTCCGCTACCTGAAATACGCCCGCTCCCGGCAGAGCCAGGCCCGCGCCGCCACCACGCCGACGCTGCTGCTCGGCCGCGGCGCCGATATCGAGATCGTGCTGCGGGCGATCGAATCCGGCTCGGTCAAGCGCCTCTCCCCGAAGGGCATCCTCTCGCCGCGGGCGGATGAGGCGGGCCAGATGATGCGCGGTGTGCCCGTGCTCGGTGGGTTTCGCGACCTCGAACAGGTGGTGGCCGATCTCGCCAACCGCGGCCTGCCGGTGCGCCGGCTTGTGGCGACGCCGAGCGCGCTGGCGCCCGAATCCGAGCCCGATGACCTCATCGCCCGCGCCCGGCGGCTCGGCCTGCCGCTCGCCCGCGTCACCAGCCTTGGCGAGGGAATGCGCGACGCCGAACTCGCGCCGTTGGAGATCGAGGATCTGCTTCTGCGCCCCACCGTCGCCATCGACCGGCCGCGGCTGGAAAACTTCCTCACCGGCGCCCGCGTGGTCGTGACCGGCGGCGGTGGTTCGATCGGTGCGGAGATTTGCGCCCGCGCCGTCGCCTTCGGCGCTTCGGCCTTGCTCGTCATCGAGAATTCGGAGCCGGCCCTGCACGCCGTCCTCAACGGCCCGGCCCTGCTCCACGCCGAGGCCACGGTCGAGGGTGCGCTCGCCGATATCCGCGACCGCGAACGGCTGCGCGCGATCCTCCGCGATTTCCGGCCGACCTACGTCTTCCACGCCGCCGCGCTGAAGCAGGTGCCCTATCTCGAGCGCGACTGGGCCGAGGGCATCAAGACCAACGTGTTCGGCTCGATCAACGTCGCCGAGGCGACGGTGGCCGCGGGCGCCCGCGCCCTGGTGATGATCTCGACCGACAAGGCGATCGAACCGGTCTCGCAGCTCGGCGTCACCAAGCGCTTCGCCGAGATGGTGGCCCAATCGCTTGACGCGGAACGCAGCGGCGCGGAGGCGACCCGGCTCATCGCCGTGCGCTTCGGCAACGTGCTAGGCTCGGCCGGCTCCGTAGTGCCGGTGTTCAAGGCGCAGATCGCCCGCGGCGGCCCCGTTACGGTGACCCATGCCGAGATGGTGCGCTACTTCATGACCGTGCGCGAGGCCTCCGACCTCGTGCTCACGGCGGCCTCCCACGCCGATGCGGAGGGGCGCGGCGATACCGGCGATCAGCGCGCGGCGGTCTACGTGCTGAAGATGGGCCAGCCCGTGCGCATCCGCGATCTCGCCGAGCGGATGATCCGGCTCGCGGGCTTCGAGCCCGGCGAGGATATCGAGATCCAGGTCACCGGCGCGCGCCCGGGCGAGCGGCTCAACGAGATCCTGTTCGCCAAGGAGGAGCCGCGCGTGACGCTCGCCGGCATCGAGGGCGTGATGGCGGCCAAGCCCGTCTTCGCCGACCGCACCGTGCTGGAAGGGTGGATCGCGCGCCTGCACGAGGCCGTGGCCGCGGGGGACCGGGCGGCGGCGGAGGCGGTGTTCGAGGAGGCGATCCCGGATTTCCGCAATCGCGCCGGGGCCGTTCCAAGCCCGGAACCAGCAGGAACTGCGGCGTCGCTCCGAGCCGCCGCGGCGACGCCCGCGTAAGACTTCAGTCGCCCGTCCGCGCAAGGGCTGCGAGACCGTCCCGAGACGCCTGCGCCGGCCGCCAACCCAGGGCCTCCAGCCCCTCAGCGCGGGCAATAAGCGAGCCGGACAGCCGGTCGAAGGCGGCCTCGCGGCCGGTGGCGCGGCAGGCGAGGCCGATCAACGGCACCGGGCAGGGTATGAGACCGGGCCGGCGGCCGAGGCCAACGCGGAGCGCGGCGAGCATCTCGGGCAGGGTCAGCGGGTCGGGATCGGCCACCACCAGCGGACGCCGCAGGGGGCCGGGCGCCTCCAACGCGGTCGCCACCGCGCCCGCGAGGCTCTCGACCGAGACCAGCGAGCGGCGCCCGGTCAGGCTCGCGAGCGGCAGGGGATAGGGCGTGCGGGCGAGCTTGAGCAGCGCTGCCATGTTGCCCTTCACACCCTCGCCGTAGACGAGCACCGGGCGCAGGGCGACCCAATCGAGCCCGGTCTCGGCCAGGGCCTCTTCGGCGGCGAGCTTCGAGCGGCCGTAAGGATCGGTCGGCGCGGGCGCGTCCGCCTCGGAGACGGGCGCAGGGGCGCTCGAACCGGCCTGCGCCCGGATCGAGGACAGGAAGACGAAGCGGCCCACCTTGGCTCGTTGTGCCGCCTCGGCGAGCTTACGCGTCGCCTCGGTGTTCGAGTTGCGAAAGTCGTCCTCGGGTGCGCCGGACATGGCGTGAGCGAGGCCCGCCGAATGCACCACCGCATCGACACCGGTAAGCGCAGCGGCCATGTTCATCGGCCGGGCCAGATCGCCGACGACGGCGCCGCTGGCGCCCTCCGGCACCTCCACCGGCCGGCGCAGCAGCACGCGGACCCGGTAGCCCCGCTCCGAGAGGGCCCGCAGCAGGTGGCGTCCGATGAAGCCAGTGGCTCCCGTCAGCGCGATCAGCTTTCCGCTCACCCGTCATCCCCTCACGCGCTGGCAGCCCGCGGCGTCGCGAACCGGCGCAGCAGCCATCCGACCAGCCCCGCCGAGAGGACGAGGCAGACGAGCGTGACGGTCCGAGACGGCCAAAGCAAGGTCACGCCCGCAAGCCCGGCCAGGACGGCCTGCACGGCGAAGACCGAGCCGACGGTCTCCAGCACGGAGAACCCGTGGACGGTGGCGACCTGATAATAGTGGCTGCGATGGGCCTTCCAGACGGCCTCACCCCGCCGCAGGCGCCACAGAAGAGTGAGCGTCGCGTCGGCGATCGGATAGAGCGGCAGGATCAGCGCGGCGGCCAAGCTACCCTCCCCCGCGAGGCGGAACAGCAGCCACGCCACGACCAGCCCGACCGGCAGCGAGCCGACATCGCCCATGAACAGCCGTGCCACCGGCCGGTTGAACGGGGCGAAGCCGAGAAGCCCGCCGAGCAGCGCGCCGGCGACCAGGGTCGGCTCGGGCGCGGTGTGGCCCGCGAGGCCGAGGGCGAACAGGAAGGCGATGGGCGGCACGAACTCGGCCAGCGTCATCCAGTCGAGCCCGTCCATGAAGTTGACGAGGTTCACGAACCAGAGCCCGGCGAGGATCGTGAAAGCGCGCTCAAGCCCCAGCGGCACGTCCGGGAGCAGGCGGCCTTCGGCGGTAATCACGACGGCGGCGACCGCACCGGCCTGGATCACGAGACGGAGCGAAGCCGGCAGTGGCCGGATGTCGTCGACGGCGCCAACGACGGCAAGGGCGATCACGGAGAGAGCCAGCACCGGCAGCTCGATGCCCCCGAGCGCAATTCCGGTCGGCGCGGCGAGAACGGCCACCGTGAGCAGCGCGGCAGCGATGATGGCGATGCCGCCGCCCTGGGGCGTCGGCACCCGGTGGCTGGAGCGGGCATTGGGCCGTGCGAGCGCGTAGCGCTGCAAGAGCGGCTTCAGCAGCACGATGAGACCGGCGGAGAGGAGCGCCGCCAGCGGTACGACGAGGAGCGGGGCGAGGGTCATCGGGTCGTAAGAGGGCGTGCGACAGCCCTCCCCCCTCTGCGGGGGAGGGATTTCAGACTGCGTGTTTCAATCATTCGCATATCGCCCGCTCTACCCGCCCGCACCTGCCCAAGCGAGACCGCGGCGACCGATCCCAACTTGTTTTGGCCGCAAAGCCACGCGATCCGCCTGACGTGGTCCGCCGAAAGAGCGGTGGGTGGGCCGCGCGTCCCCGGCCGGCTCGCCTTGCGGGGGCGGGGAGCCGCCGATACGACTTGGCCGCTCGCCCCCACCGCTCAAGCTGGCTGTCAAGAATCGCCCGTTGCGCACGCTTTCCCTGGCCCTTGCCCTGGCCCTCGCGATCCTGACGGCCGTGGCGGGTTCCCTCGCCGGCCTCCTCGGGACCACCACGCCCGCCTACGCGGTCGAGGCCGTGCGCGTCACCCTCGACGCGCCCGCCATCGACCTGACGCCGACGATCGAGCGCTACCGCTCCGACGGCGACTTGATCCAGATCTCCACCGCACCGGGCAAGGACGGCATCGTGCGGCGCATCGCGGTCAAGGCGCGCGAGGCCGGCGCGCGGCCCGACTGGATGGTGTTCGCGCTCACCAACGACACCGACGAGCAGATCGACCGCCTGCTGGTCGCCCCCCACTTCCGCCTCGTCGGCTCCGGGGTGATCTGGCCCGATCTCGGCGGCTCGCGCATCGCCGCGATCACCGCGAGCGAGGGCATCCGGCCCGAGCGCGACGAGAGCCTCGACGCCGACCAGTTCCTGATCACCATCGATCCCGGCACCACGGTGACCTACGTCGCCGAGCTGAAGGGCCCGAACATCCCGCAGGTCTACCTCTGGGATCAGGATGCCTACCGAAAGAAGACCTCGGGGCTCACCCTCTACAAGGGCATCATCATCGGCATCGCCGGGCTGCTCGCGCTGTTCCTCACCATCATCTTCGTGGTGAAGGGCGCGATCATCTTCCCCGCCGCCGCCGCGCTCTCCTGGGCGGTACTGGCCTATGCCTGCATCGATTTCGGCTTCCTGCAGCGGGTGTTTCCCGTCACCGAACTCGCCGAGCGGATCTACCGGGCCTCGGCCGAAGCCGTGCTCGGCGCGACCCTGCTCGTGTTCCTGTTCGCCTACCTGAACCTGTCGCGCTGGCACGTGCGCTACAGCCACGTCGCCTTCTTCTGGCTCACCTTCCTCGCCGGCCTCGTGGCGCTCGCGGTGTTCGACCCGCCGGTGGCGGCGGGCGTAGCGCGCATCTCGATCGCGGCTGTGGCGGGCGTCGGACTGCTGCTGATCCTGTATCTGGCCGTCCATAACGGCTACGACCGCGCCATCCTGCTGGTGCCGACCTGGCTGCTGCTGCTGGTCTGGGTTGTGGCGGCGGGCTTTGCCATCACCGGGCAGATCGGCTCCGACCTCGTGCAGCCGGCGCTCATCGGCGGCCTCGTGCTCATCGTCATGCTGATCGGCTTCACGGTGATGCAGCACGCTTTCGCCGGCGGCGGCCTCAGCCACAGCCTCGTCTCGGACACCGAGCGCCGGGCGCTGGCGCTGACGGGGGCGGGCGACATCGTGTTCGACTGGGACGTACCGGGTGACCGCGTCTTCGCCGGTCCCGAGATCGAGGCGCAGCTCGGGCTCAAGCGCGGCACCCTCGAAGGGCCGGCGGCGAACTGGCTCGGCCTGCTCCATCCCTTCGACGTGGAGCGCTACTCGGCGGCCCTCGACACCGTGATCGAGGAGCGGCGCGGGCGCATCACACACGACTTCCGCTTGCGCTCGGCCGATGGTCCCTACGCGTGGTACCGGCTGAAGGCGCGGCCGGTGATCGGCACCGACGGCGAGGTGATCCGCATCGTCGGCACGATCAGCGACGTGACCGAAGCCAAGACCGCCGAAGAGCGGCTGCTGCACGACGCGGTGCATGACAGCCTCACCGGCCTGCCCAACCGCGAGCTGTTCCACGACCGGCTGGAGGCCGCGCTGGCGCTGGCGAGCCAGGATCCGCGCCTGAAGCCCGCGGTGATCGCCCTCGACATCGACCGGTTCAAGGCGATCAACGACGCCATCGGCCTCTCGGCGGGCGACTCGATCCTGCTCACGCTCTCGCGTCGGCTCGGCCGGCTGCTGCGCCCGCAGGACACCCTGGCGCGGGTAGCGGGCGACGAATTCGCGGTGATCCTGCTCTCCGAGCGCGAACCCGACCGCATCCTCTCGTTCGCCGAGATGATCCGGCGCGCCATCGCCACCCCGGTCACCTATGCCGACCGCGAGGTGTTCCTCACCGTCTCCATCGGCATCGCCTTGCACGAGGCGGCGCAGGGCGCCGGCCACCAGGGCAGCGGGCAGACGCGGCGCGAGGAGGTGTTCAAGAACGCCGAGATGGCGATGATCCAGGCCAAGCGCGGCGGCGGCGACCGGATCGAGGTGTTCCGCGCCAACATGCGGCTGGAACGCTCCGACCGGCTGATGCTGGAGGCGGATCTGCGCAAGGCGCTGGAGCGCAACGAAATCAAGGTGCTGTTCCAGCCGATCGTCCGGCTCGAAGACCGTACCGTCGCCGGCTTCGAGACACTGCTGCGCTGGGATCACCCGAAGCTCGGACGCATCCCGCCCTCGACCTTCCTACCGGTGGCGGAGGAGACCGGCGTCATCGTCCCGCTCGGCAATTTCGCCATCGAGCGCACGGCGCTCGAACTCGCCGCCTGGCAGCGCTCCCTCGACGTAGAGCCGCCGATCTTCGCCTCGGTCAACGTCTCCTCGCGCCAGCTCCTGCGCCACGACCTCCTTCACGACGTGAAGACGGTGATCGCCCGCACCGGCGTGCTGCCCGGCTCGCTCAAACTGGAGATGGCCGAGGGACTGGTGATGGAGAACCCGGAATACGCCGCCCAGATGCTGGCCCGCATCCACGATCTCGGTGCCGGGCTCGTCCTCGACGATTTCGGCACCGGCTACTCGGCGATCTCCTATCTCCAGCGCTTCCCCTTCGACACGATCAAGATCGACCAGAGCTTCGTGCGCCAGATGGGCCAGGGCCGCACCGCCATGCTGCGCTCGGTCCTCCGGATGGGGCAGGAACTCGGTCTGGCCACCATCGCCGAGGGCGCCGAATCGGAGGAAGATGCGCAGGTGCTGCAGGAATTCGGCTGCGATTACGCGCAAGGGGCGGCCTTCGGCGAGCCGATGACCGTGCTCCAGGCTCGCCAGCTCGTCGGCGCCGCGCCCGAAGCCGCCTGATCCCGCGATGACGCGGGGGTCTCGCGCTTCTGTTTAAACCTCCCTTAACCATGTTGCGGGAAGGTCCATCCGAACGATCCGGGACGCCGCTGCGGCGGACCCGCCGGACTGAGGATGGACGATGATCGAGGCGACGAGACGCAGGAGCCCGGCCCCCACCGGCAGCGCGATGCGCCGCCTGATGACGCGGCCCATCCACGCGCATCTCGCCGTCGCGGCACAGCCGCGGGCGGTCGTTGCGGAGGCGCCCGAAGCGGTGACGGAGGCTCCGGCGGAAGTCCCCGCCCCCCTGCCCTCCACGTTCGAAGCGGATGAGGCGGATCTCGTGCGCCTGCGCCTTGAAGTGGCGATGATGAAGGCAGCACTCGCCGCCGAGCGCCGAGAGAGCGAGGCGCTTCGGACCAGCCTCGGCCTCGCGGACGCGGAAACGCTGAGCGAGGAGGCGCGGGCCGTCCGCGCGCGCTGGGCCGCGCTGGTCGAGCGCCTGATCCACACCCCGCTCTGATCCTTTCCAAACACCTCTCATCCGATCGGAGCGGGTTGCCGCCATGCGTGCTCCCACGAGCGCCCGTTGTTCGCTTGTCGTCAACGGCCAGCCCCTGCGGGTCTCCCCCGGCGACACCTCCCTGGAGACCGCGCTGGCGGACGGCGTGATCGCCCCGATGACCGGGCTCCTCGGCCAGGGCGCCGGCCCGGCCTCACGGCGGCTGCCCGTTCGGGCGCGGCGGGCAGAGGCGGTGACGCTATCCGCGCCCGATCCGGACGCGACGATCCGGCCGGTCAAGACGCCGGCCCGGACGCTCGCGCGCCGCACCGGCAGCATCGACTCCATCACGGCTTTGGCGCCGCGAGTCCTTCAAGTGGTCGCGACCCTGGAGCGACGGCTTCCGTTCGAGCCGGGTGACCAAGTCGTCGTCACGCTCAAAGGCGGGCGCCCGGTCACGCTCACACCGACGCTCGGCGTCGAGGGCGGGGCGGAGCTGAACGAACTCGTCTTCCACCTGCGCGGCGAGTGCGCCGAGGATCTCACCGCCCTGTTCGGTTGCCCGGTCGAGCCCGGCCGCGCGGTAAAGGTGAAGGGCCCCGTCGGCAACGGCACCTATCGGCCCGGCGGCGGTCGCCTCGTGCTGGTCGCGGCGGAGACCGGATTCGCCGGCATCTGGGCGATTGCCCGCGCCGCGCGCTACATCGAGCCGGCTCGCGAGATCTGCCTCGTGGTCGGCGCGCGCGATCCCCTCGACCTCTACATGCGGCCGTCGCTCGAATGGCTGCGCGCCACCGGCGTCACCCGCATCACGCTCGCCGCCGACCGCCACCGCCAGCGGGGGCCCGATGTGCGCCCCGGCCCGCTCACCGCCCATATCCCGAGCCTGCGGACCACCGATGTGGTGCACGCCTCCGGTTGCCCCTCGACGCTGGGCGCGGTGGAGGTTCTGGCCGCGGCAGCCGGCGCGCGGTTCTACGCGATCCCGCTCGAGGCGGGGGCATAGGCTCCCTTCAAATCGCTTTTCCGGTCTACCTCCCTCATCCCGAGGCGCCGCGAAGCAGCCTCGAAGGGTCTTCCAAAAGCCGCGCGGGCTCTGGAGGATTCTTCGAGGCCCGCTGAAGCAGGCGCCTCAGGATGAGGGTATGGTTCGGACGAACCTGTTCCGGACAGCGCATTACCAATCGGGCACTGCCTGCCCTTCTCGGTCAAAAGAAAAGGGGCAGGACGGATCACCCGCCCTGCCCCTTTCTCGATTCAACCGGCTGCCGGGTTCAGGCCACCTTCACCCGCCAGATCTCCTCAGCATATTCCCGCATCGAGCGGTCGGAGGAGAACCACGCCATGCGCGCGGTGTTGAGGATCGCTGTCCGCCACCATTGAGCGGGGCGCTTCCAGGCCGCGTCGATCTCGCGCTGGACGCGCCAGTAATCCTCGAAATCGACCGTGGTCAGGTAGCGGTCGCCGTGGCGCAACTCGTCCACCAGCGGCGCGAAGCGGGCCGGATCGTCCGGCGAGAACGTGCCGTCGGCGATGGCGTCGAGCGCCGCGGCCAGCCGGGGCGAGGCCGCGATCGCCTGGGTAGCGTAGGCCGGCTCCCTCACGCGGGCGAGCACTCCTTCGGCGTCGAGGCCGAAGATGAAGATGTTTTCCGCGCCGACATGGTCCTTGATCTCGATGTTGGCGCCGTCGAGCGTGCCGACGGTGAGCGCTCCGTTGAGCGCGAGCTTCATGTTGCCCGTGCCCGAGGCTTCCATTCCGGCGGTCGAGATCTGCTCGGAGAGGTCGGCGGCCGGGATAATGACTTCGGCCAGGCTCACCGAGTAGTTCGGGAGGAACACCACCTTCAGCCGGTCGCCGATCTCGGGATCGGCATTGACGACCTTGGCGATGTCGCCCGCGAGCTTGATGATGAGCTTAGCCTGCACGTAGCTCGGCGCCGCCTTGCCGGCGAAGATCTTGACCCGCGGCGTCCAGTCCTTGTCGGGGGCCTGCTTGATGGCCTGGTAAAGCGCCACCGTCTCGATCAGGTTGAGGAGCTGGCGCTTGTACTCGTGGATGCGCTTGATCTGCACGTCGAACAGCGCCGACGGATCGACCGTGATGCCGGTGCGCTCGGCGATGACCTGGGCGAGGCGCTGCTTGCGGATTGTCCGCACCGCCGCGTAGCGCTGGCGGAACTCCGGATCGTCGGCGAACGGCACCAATCGTTCGAGCTGTGTCGGATCGTCGAGCACGCCCTCGCCCGCCGCCTCGACGGCGAGCGCCGTCAGCTCCGGGTTGGCGTTGTGCAGCCAGCGGCGGAAGGTGATGCCGTTGGTCTTGTTGAGGATCTTCTCCGGCTCGATCGCGTGGAGATCCTTAAACACGGTCGATTTCAAGAGCTCGCTGTGGAGCGCCGAGACGCCGTTGACCCGGCGCGAACCGTGGAAGGCCAGCGGTCCCATGCGCACGCGCCGGCCGTGCGACTCGTCGATCAGCGAGACGGTGGACACGTCGAACGCCCCGCCCGATGCGCCGCCCTTGGCGTTCTTGCTCTGCTCTTCGAGATGCAGCCAGTTGATGAGGTAGATGATCTGCATGTGGCGCGGCAGCAGCCGCTCCATCAGCTCCACCGGCCAGGTCTCCAGCGCCTCGGGCAGCAGGGTGTGGTTGGTGTAGTGCAGCGTGTTGGAGGTGATCTGCCACGCATCCTCCCAGGGGAGGTCGTGATCCTCCATCAGGATGCGCATCAGCTCCGGCACGGCGATGGCCGGGTGGGTGTCGTTAAGCTGGATCGCGGCGTGGTCGGGCAGGGAGCGTAGGGAGCCGCGCTCCGCCACGTGCCGGCGCACGAGATCCTGGAGCGAGGCGGAGGTGAAGAAGAACTCCTGGCGCAGGCGCAGTTCCTGCCCCTCGGCGGAGGAATCGCTCGGGTAGAGCACCCGCGAGATCGCCTCGGCTCGAGCCCGGCCGGCCACGGCGCCGACATGGTCGCCGGCATTGAAGCGCGCGAGCTCGACCGGCGCGTCGGCCTCCGCCTTCCACAGGCGCAGGACGTTGACGTGTTTGCCGCGCCAGCCGACGATCGGCACGTCGTGGGCCACGGCGTTCACGGTCTCGGCCGGGTGCCAGTGGCGGCGGATGTGGTGGTCGCCCTGGCTCGTCATGGTGACGTGGCCGCCGAAGCCGATCTTGTAGGTCGCCTCCGGCCGCGGGAACTCCCACGGATTGCCTTCAGCGAGCCAGGTCTCCGGCGCCTCACGCTGCCATCCGTCCTCAAGCGACTGGCGGAACAGGCCGTGATCGTAGCGGATGCCGTAGCCGATCGCGGGGATCGACAGGCTCGCCATGCTTTCCATGAAGCAGGCGGCGAGCCGCCCGAGGCCGCCATTGCCGAGTGCCGCATCGGGCTCGGCCCCCTCGACGCTGGCGAGATCGACGCCGAGGTCGCGCAGCGCGGCCTTGGTGGTCTCGACGAGGCCGAGATTGTTCATGGCGTCCGACAGCAGCCGGCCGATCAGGAACTCAAGCGAGAGATAATAGACCCGCTTCTCCGGCACGTCGGCGGCTTGCGCACCGTAGCAGGCGTCGATGATCCGGTCGCGCAGCGCCAGCGCCGTGGCGGCGAACCAGTCGCGCTCGCGGGCGACATCGGACGTCTTGCCGAGAGCATAGTGGAGCTTGGCGCGGATGGCCTCGCGCAATTCAACCACCGCATCGCCATCGGCAACGGGGCGGGGCTTAACATATGTGGCGGCGGCCCTTGCGGACTTCGCCGATGAAGCGGGAGCGTCCGCTTCGCCGTTCCGGACGAGAACGGACAGAGCTTCGTTCAGCACCTGGGTATCCCCCTTCGTTGCAGCCGAGGATGTCGGACGGACGCAAAGTCTGGCCGCTTCTTGCGGCGGCACGATGACCCGCGACGTGGTCTGTCGCCCTGCTCCGCCATGGTGTTGCCGGTCGCAGGACTTGTCGAGACACATGCGTCGGAACAAAGCTTTCGCAAGTCGTGTGCCCACAGGACTGTGTCATGGTAGACACATCCCCGACGCATCGGCCGGCGCCTCGCGCCAGAGATAACCCCGGCCGCTTGAAGGCTTGCTGAACGGCCCTAACCCTCCTCGGGCGATGCGCACGGCGTCGAGGGCAGCATCGCGGGAGGTCCGATGGGCGGTCCGATATCCGGGACGAACGGCTCCGAAGCGGCTTGGTGGCAGAGCGGGACAGTCTATCAGGTCTATCCCCGCTCGTTCCAGGACACCGACGGCGATGGCGTCGGCGACCTTCGGGGGATCACGGCACGGCTGGACTACCTCGCTTGGCTCGGTGTCGATGCGGTGTGGATCTCGCCGTTCTACCGCTCGCCGATGGCCGATTTCGGCTACGACGTGGCCGATTACTGCGCAGTCGATCCGCTGTTCGGCACGCTGGAGGATTTCGACGCGCTGATTGCCGAGGCGCATCGGCGCAAGCTCAGGGTGATCCTCGACTTCGTGCCCAACCACAGCTCGATCGAGCATCCGTGGTTCACCGAGAGCCGGGCGAGCCGCGAGGCGGCCAAGCGCGACTGGTACATCTGGCGTGATCCCGCCCCCGATGGCGGGCCGCCCAACAACTGGCTCTCGAATTTCGGCGGCCCGGCCTGGACCCGTGATCCGGCCACCGGCCAGTACTACTACCACGCCTTCCTGCCCGAGCAGCCGGACCTCAACTGGCGCAACCCCGAAGTGCGGGCGGCGATGCACGACGCCCTGCGCTTCTGGCTGGCCCGCGGCGTCGATGGCTTCCGCGTCGATGTGATCTGGCACCTGATCAAGGACGAGGGATTTCGCGACAACCCGCACAATCCCGAGTTTCAGCCGCATCAGGCCGGGATCAACCGCTTCCAGCAGGTCTATTCCTGCGATCGGCCGGAGGTGCTCGCGGTCATCGCCGGGATGCGCGCGGTCCTGCGCGAGTACGGCGAGCGGGTGCTGATCGGCGAGATCTATCTGCCGATCGAGCGGCTGGTGACCTATTACGGGCCCGGCCTGACCGGGGCCGATCTGCCCTTCAACTTCCAGCTCATCCAGACACCGTGGCGCGCCGACGCGGTGGCGGCCTTGGTAGCGGAATATGAAATGGCCCTCCCCGACGGCGGCTGGCCGAACTGGGTGCTCGGCAACCACGATCAGCCCCGCATTGCCGCCCGCGTCGGCGAGGCACAGGCCCGCGTCGCGGCAATGCTGCTGCTGACGCTGCGCGGCACGCCGACGCTCTATTACGGTGACGAGATCGGTCTCGCTCGCGTTCTGGTGCCGCCTGAGCAGGCACAGGACCCATGGGGGCGCAACGAACCCGGTCATGGCCGCGACCCCGAGCGCACGCCGATGCAGTGGGAGGACGCACCCAATGCGGGCTTCACCACCGGTACGCCGTGGCTGCCGCTCAGCGCGGATGCGGAGCGGCGCAATGTCGACGAGATGCGCGATGATTCCCGCTCGATCCTGACGCTCTACCGCCGGCTCCTGTCCCTGCGCCGTGACCATCCGGCCCTGTCGATCGGAGATTGGCGGGGCCTGTCGCTCTCAGCGGATCTCGCCGCCGATGTTTTTGCCTTCGAGCGCGCCTCGGGTGGCGACGTCTTACGCATCCTGCTCAATTTCGGCAGCCTGGAACGGACGATCCCCTTGGAGGATGGGGGCTGGACGATCCTGCTCTCGACCCATTCGGGACGGGCGGGTGACAGGGCCGACGACCATATCCGGCTCGCACCCGATGAAGGCGTCATCCTGAAGCCGGCAATCCGACAGGGCTGATCGATGCGGCACTGCACTCTGTGCATTCAACCCGCCTAAAACCGGGATGGATGCGCAGGACACTTTCGCCATTCGCCCAGCGCAGACAACCCATGATGGAAGCGCAGGCACTCACCCACAAATATCGGTCTGAACATGGCCTGAATTGTGCGATGCAACGGAACGGATTGCCTTCCGGAGCATTGCAATGCCGAGCGCAGCAGCGGCGGTTCCCGCCCTTCACGAGCCGCGCCGGTGGCGTAGGGGTCAATCGATGGCTTATGTGGATCTCGGTGGGCTCCCGGTCACCGATCCACCGACTGCCGCCTTCGAGCCCGAGCCCCGATTAGGCAACGCTCTCCTCCCCCGCATTCTCTACGCCACCCCCGAGATGGCAGATTTCGTGAAGACCGGCGGCCTCGGCGAGGTTGCGGGCGCCCTGCCCCGCTCCCTGCGTCGCCACTACGACGTCCGCGTTCTCATTCCCGGCTACGCGCAGGTTCTCGCCGGGCTCGACAACCTGACGATGATCGCCCGGCTCGGCAGCTTTGCCGGCGTTCCGGGCTGCGAACTCGGCTTCGGCACCACGCCGGACGGCCTTGGCGTCTACGTGCTGGTTGCCCCCGATCTGTATGAGCGCGACGGCACGCCCTATGGCGACGAGCGCGGCGATTTCGGAGACAACGACCTGCGGTTTGCCCGCCTCAGCCGGGCGGCGGCGGAACTGGCCGGGGGCATCGACCCGTTCTGGTCGGCCGACCTGCTGCACCTCAACGATTGGCAGACTGCGCTGGCCCCGGCCTACATGTCCTGGCTGGGCATTCGCCGCCCGAGCGTGCTGACGATCCACAATCTCGCCTACCAGGGCCTGTTCCACCGCGACAATCTCGGCCGGGTCGGCGTACCGGACCACGCCTTCCAGATGGATGGCGTTGAGTTCTACGGGCAACTCTCCTTCCTCAAGGCCGGCATCTATCACGCCTCGCACGTTACCACGGTGAGCGAGACTTATGCCCGCGAGATCACCACGCCCGAAGGCGGCTGTGGCCTCGACGGCCTGCTCCGCACCCGCGCCGCACAGGGCCGCCTGACCGGCATTCTCAACGGCATCGACGAGAGCTGGGATCCGCGCACCGACCCGCACCTCGCCACCCGCTTCGAGACCGACGACTGGAAGGGCAAGCGGGCCAATGCCGACGAGGTGCGCAAAGCTTTCGGCATGGCGGTCTCCCGCGGGCCGCTCTTTGCCATCGTCTCGCGCCTCGTGCACCAGAAGGGGATCGACCTCAGCATCAGCGCCGCCGAGTCGATCGTCGCCGAGGGCGGCCAGCTCGTGGTGATCGGCCAGGGCGAGGGCCGGTTCGAGGAGGCCCTGCGCGATCTCGCCGGGCGCCATCCCGACCATGTCGGCGTCTATGTCGGCTTCCGGGAAACCGAGGCGCGCCGCATCTTCGCCGGCAGCGATTTCCTTCTGATGCCCTCGCGCTTCGAACCCTGCGGGCTGGCGCAGATGTACGCGCAGCGCTTCGGCTCCCTGCCGATCGTGCGCCGCACCGGCGGCCTCAACGACACGGTGGAGGACGGGGTCACCGGCTTCACCTTCGGTGAGGCTTCGCCGAAGGGGCTGACCTCGGCGATACGCCGCGCCTTCGAGACCTTCGGCCAGAAGAAGCGCCTCAACACCATGCGGCGCAGCGCCATGTCCCGCTCCTTCGGCTGGGACGGGGCGGCGCTGAACTACTGCAACCTCTACGCCCGCGCCTTCGGCAACCACACCGCCCGCCGTTGGAAGGCGGCCTGAGACGCAGGCCGCCACGGTTTCCGCCCGAATCGAGCGGGCAACCGTGTCAGCAGGCCCACGCGGCGCTCCAAAGAAGTCCACATCCGCCCTTGCGAAGGGGCCAATCGGACTGGCGATGACGCCCGACACCGTTGCGGGAACATCGCGTTCGCAGGGACGGTTTCCGGCAAAATCTCCTTTTGCTTCCATGGCACGGAACGACGCAATCCGCGTTGTGCGTGCATGGACGCGACTGTGACGCTCACGCGCACGAACCCTCTGATCTTAAGGCTTCGCTACGGCGCGGATCTCGATGCCGGCGACAAGGCGTTGCTGGCCGACCTATCGCGATCCAGCCGCAGCCTGGAGGCGCAGCAGGATATCGTGCGGGCCGGCGACCGGGCGGCGGGTGTCCACCTCGTGCTCGAAGGCTACGCCTTCCGCTACAAGCTCATCAATGATGGACAGCGCCAGATCCTCGGGTTGCTCCTCCCGGGCGATTTCTGCGATCTGCAATCGATCGTGCTCGGCCCGTCCGACCACTACATCGCGGCGCTGACCGCGTGCACCGTCGCCGACATCCCGCAGGATCGGGTCGATGCCCTGGTCTTCCGCGATTCGCGCCTCTCCCGGGCTCTGTGGTGGGCGACCCTGGTCGATGAGAGCATCCTGCGCGAATGGCTGGCCAGCATGGGCCAGCGCTCGGCCGACAAGCGCATCGCCCACCTGTTCTGCGAGTTGCTGCTGCGCCAGCAGCTCGTCGGAGCGGCCGGGGAGCGGGACTGCCCGCTGCCCCTGACCCAACCGATGCTCGCCGACATCCTCGGTATCACGACGATCCATGT
Organism: Methylobacterium sp. J-043; assembly: GCF_022829505.1. Lineage (NCBI taxonomy): Bacteria > Pseudomonadati > Pseudomonadota > Alphaproteobacteria > Hyphomicrobiales > Methylobacteriaceae > Methylobacterium > Methylobacterium sp. J-043. The sequence goes on from NZ_JAKSYB010000043.1 coordinate 63,507, forward strand.
CAGCCGCATCCTGCGCGATCTGCGCCTTGCCGGGCTGATCCAATTGAAGGACCGCCAGCTCCACGTTCCGGACGTCAAGCGCCTGCAGGCGTTCTGCGACTTCGATCCGACCTACCTGCACCTCATAAGGATGCCGGATCTCGAAGCCGCCACGGACATGGCTCGCACCGGACACTGACGCTGGCCCTGACGCGCGCGCAGGCCTGCCCCTCGGAAGGATGCCTATACGGCAGGCACGATCATGCCGATTCTCCGCGCCCTGCCCCCGGCCTGTCGCTCGGGCAGCGCATGAGAACATAAAACGCCATGACAGCCCCCGATCCCGTCCCACAGATCGCTCTCAACGACGGACGGTCCATCCCCCAGCTCGGCTTCGGCGTCTGGCGTCTGCAGGAAGCGGAAACGCCTGCCCTCGTCGGCACGGCGCTCGGCAGCGGCTATCGCTCGATCGACACCGCCGCGGCCTACGGCAACGAGGCAGGCGTCGGGCGCGGCCTGCGGGAGACAATCGTCTCCCGGGCCGACGTGTTCGTGACGACGAAGCTCTGGAACGACGCGCAGGGCTACGATGCGACGCGTCAGGCCTTCGACGACAGTCTCGCCCGGCTGGGCCTGGACCATGTCGATCTCTACCTGATCCACTGGCCCTGTCCCGACCGGGGGCTCTATCTCGACAGCTGGCGCGCGCTGATCCGTCTGCGGGAAGAGGGCCGCGCCGCCTCGATCGGTGTCTCGAACTTCACCGAGGATCAGCTCGATCGGCTCGTGAACGAGACCGGCGTCACCCCCGTCCTCAACCAGATTGAGCTGCATCCGCGTTTCCAGCAGCACGCTTTGCGCGCGGCACATGCTCGGCTCGGCATCGTCACGGAGGCCTGGAGCCCCTTGGGCCAGGCGCAGGTGCTGGATGAGCCCGCCATCACCCGGATCGCCGACCGCCTCGGGCGCAGCCCGGCCCAGGTGGTGCTGCGCTGGCACATCGAGAACGGCTTCGTCGCGATCCCGAAATCGGCCACGCCGGCCCGGATGCACGAGAACATCGACGTGTTCGGCTTCTCGCTGACGCCGGACGATCACGCGGCCATCGCCGGCCTCGACCGGGCCGACGGCCGGATCGGGCCGGACCCGACGACGTTCCAGTAAGGCCCGGCACGGGCCGCCCCGGGAGCGGCTTTCACCCTGCCAGCGGCAGCGGTTTCGTCGCAGCGAGTTGCGTGCCGCCCTTGCGCTCCAGCAGGCTCGGTGGCGGCACGGGCGCCTCGATGGTGCAGACGACGCCGTCCGGCTCGTAGAGCAGCTCGACCTTGCCCGCGAGCTCGCGGGCAAGGCTGCGTTCGATCAGGCGCGAGCCGAAGCCGCGGCGGGTCGGGGGTGAGACCGGCGGACCGCCGCTCTCGGTCCAGCGCAGAGAGAGCGAGAGTTCGGGCCGGCGCTGCACGGTCCAGGTGATCGTCACCCGCCCACCCTCCTTGGACAAGGCTCCGTACTTCACGGCATTGGTGCCGAGTTCATGCAGGGCCATGGCGATGGACAGCGCCAGCCGCGGCGCGAGGCGAAGGCGCGGGCCCGATACGACGAAGCGCGTTTCCTGCCCCTCTCCCGCCTCCAGCGGGCGGATCGCGTCGCCCACCACGGTCTTCAGCTCGGCGCCCTCCCAGCTCTCTCGGGTCAGCACGTCGTGGGCACGGGCGAGCGCCAGCAGCCGTGCCTCGAAGGCGGCGCGGGCCGCGAGCGCCTCCTCGCCGTCGAGCCCGCGCAGGGACTGCATGGCGATCGATTGGACGGTGGCCAGGGTATTCTTCACCCGGTGGTTCAGTTCGTTGATGAGCAGGCGCAGATGCTCCTCGGCCCGCTTGGCGTCGGTGACATCGACGCTGCATCCTGTGAAGCCGAGGAAGGTGCCGTGATCGTCGAGGCGCGGCACACCCTCGCAACGCAGCCAGCGGATTTCCCCGTTGCGATCGACGACCCGCATCTCGGCCCGGAACGGATGCCGGTGCTCGAACGCCTCTTGGAATGTCGCCTGGAAAGCCGGTAGATCCGGCGGATGCACGATCGACGCCCAGCCACCGCCGGCCATCTCCGCGGCCGGGCGACCGAACAGGTGGTCGAAATGCATGTTGGCGAAGACCACCTCCGCGGTCTCGTCGGTCATCCAGATCAGCGCCGGGGCCGAATCGGCCATGTGGCGGAAGCGCGCCTCGCTCTCCCGCAAAGCCGCAAGGCCGCGCTGGGTCTCGGCGAGCGCCCGGTCGCGCTCGTCGCTACGGGTACGCAGCCGCAGCGAGGCTTCCGAAAGTACGTCGGCAAGGCGGCGGATCTCGTGGATCGGCGAGGCAATCCGTGGGATCGCCTGCCCCCGCGCCAGGGCCGGCCCCGTCGCCGCGAGCTGGCGCAGAGGCTTCGAGACCCGCGACCAGAGGTGGACGGCGAGCACCGAGGAGGTGGCGAGCACGAGAAGGCCGAAGCCGCCGAAGGCCCAGATCCAGCGCCGCAGCCGCGCTTCGACCAGTTCGCGCGGGATGCTCGCCCCCACGGTCCAGCCGTTGAGCCGCGAGCGCGCCTCGACCACGGTGACGGGCTTGAAGTTGCGGTCGCGCCCCTCCCAGACGCCGGGCGTCCCCGTCATCGTCTGGCGCAGGGTCGCGAGCCGGGGTTGCCCGATCACGCCCGGCATCTCCGGCAGTCGCGCGAGCACGACGCCGTCACGGTCCGAGACTCCCGTGACCCAGCCCCGGACCTGCTCGCGGCCGAGGATGCCGGCGATGCGGTTCAGGGGCACCGAGAAGCTGAGGAGAAAGGCGGTCGCCTCGTCGATCCGCACGGGCACCGCGACGGCGTAATGCGCCTGATCCGGCATGGCCCCCGCAAGGAAGCCGGTGACCATGGAGCGCTGCCCGCTCTCGATCATTTCGCGATCGACCGGCAGCGCCGTCACCGGCAGGGGGGCGCCCGGCTTGAGGGCGGTGTTGACGATCTGCTGTCCGTCCGGCCGGCGCAGCACGAGATCGAGGCCGACCGCCTCTCGCACGAGGCGCGCCTGATTTTCGAAATTGGCAAACTCGCCGTCCTTGAGCCGTGGCGAGGTGGCGAGCGTTTGCAGCACCGAGACGAGCCCAGCCGTGTCGCGGTCGATCGAGAGCGCGATACCCCGCACGTTCTCCCGGGCATCCTGCTCGAAGCGGGCGCGCTCGGTGGCAGCGTAGCGGGTCAGCAGGATCGCAGTGAAGATCAGGCCGGGGCCGATCAGCGCGATCACGAGCATGATCAGGTAGAACTGCGTGGAGAAGCCACGCTGGCCGAGCCGGGAGAGCATGCGTCGGATCAAGGCGTCCCGCGGCGTTTGCGCTGAAGGGTTTTTGAGGATGGCGCCCGCTCATCATGCCCCAGCGCGGGCATACGTGCCAACTGCCCCGGTTCAGCCCTCCCGCCCGGCCCGATCGACATGCCCGAGATCCCGCCCCGGATCGAGCCGATCCCGGACCCGCTGCTTGAGCACCTTCACATCGGGGAAGCCACCATCGCGCACCCGCTCCCAGATGATTTCGGAATCGAACTCGATCACGAACACCCCGCCCGTGCCGGGCCGCAGGGCGACCTCGCCGAGATCGTCGCGGAAAGTGGAAAGGAGTTCCTGCGCCATCCACGCCGCACGCAGCAGCCATTGGCACTGCGTGCAGTAGGTGATGGTGATGCGGGGATCGGCAGGAGTGAGGGCGGTCGCATTGCTCATATGAATATTACATCGTTGTCCGAAGCATGCTGTCAAGCGGCGTGCATCACGCAAGACTTCTACAAGGACAGGGAGACAGACGATCCATTGTCAACGACATGTTCAACGCAACACAGTCCTTTAGGCAAATCCCTCTGTAGAAGCTGAAGCAACGACTCGGCAGCCGCCCCTTCCCGCAGCGGCAAGCCGCCCCTATCTCCAAGACCAGCTTCGCCGCCAAGCTCGCCTCAGAGATCGCCTGCCATGTCACATTCCCTCAGTCCCGCGACCCCCTCCCGCCCCTCCATCCTCAGCCGGGTCGTCTCTGCCCTCGCGGCGCTCTGGCTTGCGACGTGCCTGGCCGGGTGCGGGGCGATCAACCGGGTGCCGAGCCTGGAAGAGCAGGCGAAGTCGTCCTGGAGCGAGGTGCAGAACCAGTACCAGCGCCGGGCCGACCTGATCCCGAACCTCGTCGAGACCGTGAAGGGCTATGCCAAGCAGGAGCAGGAGACCCTGACCCGCGTGACGGAAGCCAGGGCCAAGGCGACGAGCGTGCAGGTCGATGCCTCGACGGTGAGCGACCCGGAGAAGTTCAAGCAGTTCCAGGAGGCGCAGAACCAGCTTTCAGGAGCGCTCGGGCGGCTGCTCGCCTCGGTCGAGGCCTATCCGGATCTCAAATCGAACCAGAACTTCCTCGCCCTCCAGTCGCAACTCGAAGGGACGGAGAACCGCATCGCCGTGGCGCGGCGGGACTATATCCAGGCGGTCCAGGCCTACAACACCGAGATCCGCACCATTCCCGGCCGGTGGGTCGCCTCGTGGTTCTACCCTGAGGCAAAGCCGATGGAGACCTTCACCTCGACGCCGGGCGCAGAGCGCGCGCCGAACGTGAAGTTCTAGTTCGTCCGGCCCTGAACCGGTGATGATGCGTCCTGATCGGATCGCTCGGCGCCCCGCATTCGGCCCGCTGTCGGCGCTGTGGCTCGCGCTGCTGCTCGTTGTGGGCTCCTTCGGTCTCGCCGCCGCGGCCGAGCCCGACTTCCCCAAGCTCACGGGCCGGGTGGTAGATGCGGCCGGCATCCTCTCGACGGAGACGCGGACGCGGATCGACGGCAAGATCAAGGCCCACGAGGACAAGACGGGCGATCAACTCGTCGTCGCCACCGTGCCGAGCCTTCAGGATCTCACGGTCGAGGACTACGCCAACCGCCTCGCCCGCGCCTGGGGCATCGGTCAGAAGAAGACCAACAACGGCGTGCTGCTGCTGGTCGCCCCGAAGGAGCGCAAGGTTCGCATCGAGGTCGGATACGGACTCGAAGGCGCGCTCACCGATGCGTTGTCGAAGACGATCATCACCACGGCGATCACGCCCCGCTTCCGCCAGGGCGACTTTTCCGGCGGGGTGGAGGCGGGGGTGGACGCCATCCTCCCGATCCTCTCGGGCGATGCCGACGAGTGGCAGCGCCGCGCGCCGGTGCGGGAAGACACGGTCGATCCCGTCACGGTGATTTTCTGGATCATCGTCATCATCGCCCTCGTCGTCGTGCTGACGCGGATGAATGGCGGCGGGCGGCGGGGCCGGGGCGGCGGCTTCGTCGTGATTCCGGGGCCGTCCGGTGGTTGGAGCGGCGGCTTCTCGGATGGCGGAGGCGGAGGATTTTCCGGCGGGGGCGGCTCGTTCGGCGGCGGGGGAGCGTCCGGTGACTGGTAGCACGACCATCCTCGATCCCGCCGCGCGGGAGCGGATCGCAGCAGCGATCGGGCGGGCGGAGACCGGAACGACCGGCGAAATCGTGGTGCTGGTCGCGGCCAGCGCCGGCCTCTATCGCTCCCCCGGCCTCGCTTTGGCTCTGGCGGTCGCCCTGGCCTTGCCCTGGCCGCTGATCCTGCTCACCGATCTCGGTGCGGGCGAGATTGCGCTCGCTCAGGCGGCGACCGTGCTCGCCACGCTGCTGCTGACCCTGAACGAGCGTTTCCGGATCACCCTCACCCCGCGACGCTGGCAGCGTGAGCGCGCTCACGCCGCTGCGCGCCGCGAGTTCTTCGCACACGGTCTCACCGGAACGCGGGGACGCACCGGCGTTTTGGTCTACGTGGCCCTCGCCGAGCGCTATGCCGAGATCGTTGCCGACAAGGGCGTGCGGGCCCGCGTAGACGAGGCGCGGTGGCGCGCCATCGTCTCGGAGCTGCTCGGTGCGGCCGAACGCGGAGCCCTCGGCGAGGGGCTCGTCTCGGCGGTGGATCAGGTCGGTGCCGTGCTGAAGGCTGAGCTGCCGGGCAGCCACGGCAGCAATCAACTCCCCAACCGCGTCATCGTGCTCGACTAGAACGTTCGAACGCGCTCCCCACGGCCGATGCCGTTCGGGCCGCACGAGGCCGTGCTCCGAATCATCGGCACCGTCCGGAGACCCGTTTCCCGAGTTGCCCTTGGCGCGGGCGTCGGCGGCATCGCGGCGCCTTCATCCTGAGGTTCGGGTAACGCGGGATGGCGGATGTCACTGCGGGTGCAGAGGGAACCGGCAGCTGTGTGCTCACCGCAACTGGTATCGCAGGAAAAATTGCGCCACACAGATCGGTGAAAGGCCGCCTGCATCAAGAATGCGGCCAATGACGGAGTGAGGCGTCGCATGGGCGCAATACAGAAGCATGGGCCCTGGGCCCTGGTCGGGGCATTGGGCGCTGCGGCGCTGGCGGTGGTCGCCACGCAACGGGGCGAATCGATCAACGCCCTCTGGGTCGTGGTGGCTGCGGTCTGCACCTACCTCATCGCATACCGCTACTATTCCCTTTTCATCGCCGACAAGGTGATGCGCCTCGACCCGAAGCGCGAGACCCCGGCGCACCGTCACAACGACGGCCTCGACTACGTTCCCACCAACAAGTCGGTCCTGTTCGGCCACCACTTCGCGGCCATCGCCGGCGCCGGCCCGCTGGTCGGCCCCGTGCTCGCCGCGCAGATGGGCTACCTGCCCGGCATGCTCTGGATCCTGGCCGGCGTCGTGCTCGCGGGCGCGGTGCAGGACTTCATGGTCCTGTTCATCTCGATGCGCCGTGATGGGCGCTCCCTGGGCGAACTGATCCGAGCCGAACTCGGGGTGATCCCCGGCGTCATCGCCCTGTTCGGCACCTTCATGATCATGGTCATCCTGCTCGCCGTGCTGGCGATGATCGTGGTCAAGGCACTGGCCGAGAGCCCGTGGGGCACCTTCACCGTCGGCGCGACGATCCCGATCGCGATCCTGATGGGCCTCTACGCGCGCTACATCCGGCCGGGCAAGATCGGCGAGGTGTCGATCATCGGCTTCGTCCTGCTCATGGCCGCGATCGTCGGCGGCGGTCAGATCAATGAGCACCCCACCTGGGGTCCCGCCTTCACCTTCACCGGCACCCAGCTCACTTGGATGCTGATCGGCTACGGCTTCGTGGCCGCGATCCTGCCGGTGTGGCTGCTGCTCGCCCCGCGCGATTACCTCTCGACCTTCCTCAAGATCGGCACCATCGTCGGCCTCGCGCTTGGCATCGTCGTCGTCGCCCCGCACATGCAGATGCCGGCCACGACGAAGTTCGTCGACGGCACCGGCCCGGTCTGGGCGGGCTCGCTGTTTCCGTTCCTGTTCATCACCATCGCCTGCGGCGCGGTCTCGGGCTTCCACGCCCTGATCTCGTCGGGCACGACCCCGAAGCTCGTCAACAACGAGATGGACACCCGCTTCATCGGCTACGGCGGCATGCTGATGGAGAGCTTCGTGGCGATCATGGCGCTGGTGGCCGCCAGCGTGATCGACCCGGGCATCTACTTCACCATGAACTCCCCGGGCGCCCTGCTCGGCGGCACGCCGGAAACCGCCGCCGCTGCGGTGACGGCGCTCGGCTTCCCCATCGCTCCGGACGTCATCGCCCAGACCGCCAAGGATGTCGGCGAGCACTCGATCATCTCGCGCGTCGGCGGCGCGCCGACCCTCGCGGTCGGCATGGCGCACATCATCTCCTCGGCCATCGGCGGCAAGGCGATGATGGCCTTCTGGTATCACTTCGCGATCCTGTTCGAGGCCCTGTTCATCCTGACCGCGGTGGATGCGGGCACGCGCGCCGGCCGCTTCATGCTGCAGGATCTGCTCGGCCTGCTCTCGCCGCGCTTCAAGGATACCTCGGCCTGGGGTCCGAGCGTGGTCGCCACCGCTCTGTGCGTCGGCGCCTGGGGCTTCTTCCTCTACCAGGGCGTCACCGATCCGCTGGGCGGCATCTACACCCTGTGGCCGCTGTTCGGCATCTCGAACCAGATGCTGGCCGCCGTCGCACTGACGCTGGCGACCGTGGTGATCTTCAAGATGAAGCGCGAGCGCTACGCTTTCGTCACCATCATCCCGACCGTCTGGCTCTGCATCTGCACCCTGACGGCCGGCTGGCAGAAGATCTTCTCGCCCGATCCGAAGATCGGCTTCCTCGCGCACGCCGACCGCTTCTCGGCGGCGATCGCGGAAGGCAAGGTGCTCGGCCCGGCCAAGAGCATGGCGGACATGCACAAGATCGTCTTCAACGATCGCATCGACGCGGCCCTCGCCGTGTTCTTCGTCGGCCTCGTCGTGGCGATCGCGGTGTTCGGCGTCATGGCCTGCGTGAAAGCCTACCGCGCCGATCGCTGGACGGCGCTGGAAGCAGATCCCAGACTCGTCCCAGCGGAGTGAGCGTGTCATGAGCGGAACCGCAACGTCGATGCAGAGCTTTCGCGAACGCCTTCAGGCTTTCAACAAGTGCGTCTGCGACGGCGCGCGGCTGATGGTGGGTCAGGGCGATTACGGCACTTATGTCGCCCATATCGCCAAGACCCATCCCGATCAGGCGCCGATGACCGAGCGGGAGTTCTTTCGCAACCGCGAGAACGCTCGCTTCGGGGTCGGAAACACATCAGGTTTCCGCTGCTGCTGAAGCTCCATTATCCCCCGGGGGACAGTTCGCTCCTCGTGTGGTGACGTCATGTGAAAACGCCGGGCTCCGTGATCGGGCCCGGCGTTTTCTTTTGAAAGCATGTTCAGCGGTCTGCCCGCGAGCGCAGTATCGCTGCGCGCAACATCGCAGCGAGACGAGCGGCAGAATCGGAGTTGAGTGCGGCGCCCGCCGTCGACTCAGCGACAGTTGTCGAGAAACGGTCGCGACGCGGTTTTCACGTGAAATTAACCATGAAAACTCGGCGACGCGCGGTCGCTGCACCGGCTTTCCAGTGACCGATCGTTCCTAAAGCAACGATTGTGTGCGACGGCTGTTGCAACGCAACCAGCGCGGATTCTAGTCTCCCAGCAACGAGGGGGACTGCAACGATGGATCAATTGGCAGGTGTGCCGGGCCCGGCTGGGGCGCGGACGGGACAGATTGCGTTCGACCGGAAGGCGCCGGGGCTGACGGGCATCGTCGTCAAGGGCTTCCTGCTCTCGCTGGTCACCTTCTCGATCTACCGGTTCTGGTACATCACCAATCTGCGGCGGTACTTCTGGAGCCGCACGGTCGTCGCCGGCAGCCCGGCCGAGTATCTCGGCACCGGCAAGGAGCTGTTCCTCGGCTTCCTCGTGGCGCTTGCCATCCTGGTGCCGATCTACATCGTCCTGTTCGTCGTCGGTCTCCTGAGCCCCGTGCTGGCGGCGCTGGCTGCGCCGATCTCCTTCATCGGCCTGTTCGTGCTCGGGCAATACGCGCTGTTCCGCGGCCGGCGCTACCGGGCTTCGCGCACGCGCTGGCGCGGCATACGCCTCGGGCAGGACGGGTCGGGCTTCGCTTATGCCGGACGCGCCTGCCTGTGGTGGCTCGCGACCTTCTTCAGCTTCGGCCTGGCCTTCCCCTTCATGCGCGCGGCGCTGGAGCGCTACCGCATCGACCACACGCTGATCGGCCAGAGCCGGATGCGCTCGACCGCGACCGGCCGCTCGATCCTGATGCCGTGGATGATGTTCTACATCACCGCGCTGCTGCCGATTCTGCTGAGCGTCGTGGCGCTGCTGGCAGCGACCGGCTTCGACATCCCGAGCGATCTGCTGATTCAGGATCCGGCGAGCGAGAAGAGCAAGTTCATCTTCAATCCGGCCTACGAGGATTCGCCGCTCGTGTCCTACGCCAGCGCCGTCGGGATCGCCGCCAGCGTGTCGATCCCGCTCGCGCTCCTGCTGATCCCCTATTATCGGGCGCGCGAGACCCGCGCGTTCCTCAATGCAGCCCATCTCGGTGAGGCGCGGCTGGCCTCCTCGCTGAAGGCGCGCCAGTTCTACTTCCCCTATTTCGTCTACATGCTGGCGGTGCTCGGCTTCATCATCGTTCTCGGCATCATCTTCGCCCTTCTCGTGCCGTTGATCGCCATGGAGGGCGAGAATGCGGGCATCCACGCCTTCGTCATTGCATCGAGCGTGCTGCTCTATCTCGGGGCCATCCTCGGAACGAACGTGCTCTATGTCCGGATCATCACGGTGAGGCTGTGGCACGCGGTGGCGACCACGATGCAGATCGAGAACCTGCCGGCGCTGGAAGCGGTGCTCGCCTCGACGCGCGCCCCGGCCAGTGGCCTCAACGAGGGGCTGGCTGACGCGCTCGATGTCGGCGGCGCCCTCGAGATCGGATTCTAGCCCGCCGATGGAGGCGATCACCACGACCGGCACGTTCTTCGATGGCCTCAGCGCCCGGCCCCGGCCGGTGACGCTGAGGCTGACGTTCCGGCTCGAAGTCTCCGGCGGGGACGTTTCGCGCGACTGGAGCCTGCTCGATCTGCGCGCGGCCGACGCCGCCCCACCGCTGATGCGGATCAACCACACGCAGAGATCGGAGAGCATCGAGTTCGCCGACGAGACGTTCGCGGAAGCCCTGAAGGCGCGATGTCCCGACCTGAGCCGGACCGAGAGCGGGGGCGGCCTGACCCGCCTCGTGCTCTGGTCGATCGCGGCGGGCGTCTCCGTGCTGATGACGGCTGTCTACGGTGTGCCGGCGGCCTCGAACCTGCTCGCCCCCTTGGTCCCGCGGGCGATCGAAGCGCAACTCGGACGCAGCGTCGATACCCAGATCGTCGGCTTGCTCGGCGACCCGCCGCTCTGCAACGATGCGGCGGCGCGGGCGGTGCTCGATCGGCTGACGGCGCGGCTTGCCGAGGGCATGGCGCTGCCGGAGACTCCTCAGGTCAGCGTGCGCCGCCACACGGTTGCCAACGCGCTCGCCCTTCCGGGCGGACGGGTGATCCTGCTCTCGGACATCATCGCCAAGGCCAAGAGCGGCGATGAACTGGCCGGCATCCTTGCGCACGAGTTCGGCCACGTCGCCGCCCGCGATCCAATGCGCTCGGTGATCACGGCCGGCGGCACCTCGTTCCTGCTGAGTCTCGTGCTCGGCGATCTCACCGGCTCGACGGTGCTGGTAACGATCGGGCAGGCCGCGATCTCGGCGAATTACTCACGCGACGCAGAGCGAACGGCGGATGCCTACGCGGTGGCGGCGGTGAAGCGGGCCGGCGGGGACGGGGCCGCGCTCGCCGCGATCCTGGAGCGCATCACCGACGCGGATGACGAGAAGCCGGACGCGACCTCGTTCCTGCGCTCCCATCCGGTCACGGCAGAGCGGTCCGCGCGGATCCGGTCTTTGGCAGGGCAGAAACCGGCCGGCCCCGGCATCCTGTCCGAGGCGGAGTGGAAGAGCCTCCAGGGCATCTGCCCGAAGCCGGCCAAACCGGAGAAGCCGAAGCCGGACGACGGGGACACCACGGCGCCGACCGAGAAGCTGTAGATTCCGGCTCCGAAAGACCGGGAGCTATCAAAGGTGCGGGTTCGAGCCCTGCATCTCTCGAAGGGACGGCGCTCAGCGCCGCCCCTTATCCCATCAGACCGGACGCGGCAGCTTGCAGCTATCGAGCGCGTTCAGCGCCTTGGCGCGCGCGCTGTCGTTGAAGTAGCCGGTGGTGCGGTAGGAAGCGATCTCGTCCTTGTCGAGGGCAGAGAGCGTACGCTCGGCATAGCAGCCGCAGGGCGCGGCGAGCGCGTCTTCGGGAACCTTCTGGAACCGGGCCTGGGTGACGGTGCAGGCGTGGCGCACGCGGCCGGTCAGGTTGGTCTTGGTCGCGGTCTTCAGCGTCGGATCGGGCACGTAGCCTTCGAGCGAGGTGTACTGCGTCGAGCGGCCGGCGGTGTTGCAGGCGGCGAGCAGGGACACGAGGCCGGCCGCGACGAGCAGGCGGCCGGTGCGCGAAAACGTGAGGCGCATGGGAGCGAAAATCCGAAGAGAGACGGGAAATCGTCGATCGATTCCGTTCTTCGGGCCGCTCGCCCTGCACCGCTAGGGCAGGAGAGTCACACTCGGCCGGATTGCGCCCGGAAGGTCAGCCCCGCGCAAGCGCGAGCGTGTTTCTCGCCGGCCCTGTTACGAAAGCCGGCGAGAACCGTGCTTTAGGCGGCGATGTCGGCGTCGTTGAAGAACTGCGCGATCTCGAGACGGGCATTGTCGGCGCTGTCGGAGCCGTGAACGGTGTTCTCGCCGACCGACTCTGCGAACTGCTTGCGGATGGTGCCGTCGGCGGCCTGGGCCGGGTTCGTGGCGCCCATGACTTCGCGGTACTTGGCGACGGCATTCTCGCCTTCCAGCACCTGCACGACTACGGGGCCCGAGGTCATGAATTCGACCAGCTCACCGAAGAACGGGCGCTCCTTGTGCACCTCGTAGAATTTCTCCGCCTGCTCGCGGGTCATGCGGATGCGGCGCTGGCCGACGATGCGCAGGCCGGCAGCCTCGATCACGGCGTTGACCGCGCCGGTGAGGTTGCGGCGGGTCGCGTCGGGCTTGAGGATGGAGAAGGTGCGCTCGTTGGCCATGGTCCGGTCCGGTTCGTTGGAGAAAGGGGTCGCGCGACGCGCTGAAGGAGGGCGGGCTCGAAAGCCACCCGAGAGATCGACCGTGTCGGCAGTCGACGGCCCGGCTGGCGCCCGGCGCGCCGGGCTTATAGCGGTGGACCGGTAGGCCCTCAACCACCGTCAACCCGCTGACAGGCAACGGATGCCCATGCGAGCGGAATCACGGCAAGCTCGGCCTTTTTCGGCGCCGCCATGGCTTTAGCGCAACACCGCCGAAAAATCGCCGGATTGCGGCGGCTCAATGGGTGGACGGTTCGCCTGCCCCCGCTCGCTGCCGGGGCGACCCTTCCTCCGCAAGCCTCAGCCCATCTTTGGGCCCAGCCTCAGGAGCCATTCATGCGTATCGCTCTCGGTCTCGCCGCTTTCCTGGCCTCGAACGCCGCCTTCGCCGCCCCCAAAGACCTCTCCGGAACGTGGCTGACGGGGGACGGACGCGCGAAGATCCGCATCGACCGCTGCGGGCCGAGCGGCGGCAACGCCTGCGGCAAGGTGGTGTGGCTGAAATCTCCGACCGACGACGCCGGGGCGCCGCGCAACGATGTGAAGAACCCCGATCCGAAGAAGCGGGCACGCCCGATCATCGGGCTGACGCTCCTCGAAAACCTCAAGCCGGAAGATGCGGGCTTTGCCGGCGAGATCTACAACGCCGACGAGGGCAAGATTTATCAGGTCAGCCTGGAGCGCGAGAGCGAGGGCGAACTGAGCGTGCAGGGCTGCATGCTCAAGGTGCTGTGCGGCTCGCAGACCTGGACCCGCGTGCCGGACGTGAACCAGCAGGCCGCCGCGACCCCTGCGAAAACCGCTGCGAAGCCGGCCCCGGCCAAGGTGCCGGCCGCTCCCGCGGAGTGATGCGCGCCGAACATTTTAGGGAAAAAGGGGCGCGCCTTTGCTGGCGCGCCCTGAAGTTCGACAAACCTGATGGGGATCAAGTCCGCCCAAAAGTTAGCGTGACGGTGCGATGCAGCAAGCACCCACAGGCACTTATTTATCTTTTTGGGACCGCTTACGTGCGATCGTCCCAGCTTCGCACACCTTTCCGCGGGCTGTGACGGCGCGTCCGTCATCGTCCTGTCGGATGTTTCGGCTTCTCACGGACATCGTGGCGCCCGCGCAACCGTTCTGAAGCCTCGTGCTTCGGCGGGTCGTGGGCGCATTGCGGCGGCAACGGCATCTGCTAGGCCGCTCAAGGGGTGGCGGCGGGGGCTGGCGCAGTGTTCAAGGCGCGCGCGGGGACAATCGCGAAACAGGGGGCCGTCTCGGCAGGGCTTGCCGCGATCCTCGGCTTTCATGCCTGCGCCGGCATGGCCGCGGACCTCGCGGAGCGCGCAACGCCCCGCTTCATCGATTGGTCCGGCTTCTATGCCGGGGTGCAGGGCAGCGCGGGCGCTTCCTTCGGCAATTACGATTTCGGCCCGACCACGATCGGCGCGCGCCGCGTTCGGACGCTCTCGACGGGTGATGCTACCGGCAGCCGCGACCTCGGCGGCGACGCCACCACGGTGGTCGGCGGCGCCTTTGCCGGCTGGAACGGGCAGGACGGGGCCCTCGTCTACGGGATCGAAGCCGACCTCGCCGGCGCCAATCTCAAGCGCGGCGCACGCTCCGATGCACCGGGCTTCGGCTACGAGGCGATCGATCCGCCCTTCGCGCTGATCCGCGAGAAGACGGACGTGTTCGGAGCCGCCCGCGCGCGGCTCGGCTACGCCTTCGGCAACAACCTGATCTACGCGACCGCCGGGCTCACGGGTGCCAACGGCCGGGTGCTCGCCACCTTTCCGGATCCGGCCGGCGGCCCGACGGCGACGGCCTCTCGCAACGTCTCCTATCTCGGCTTCACGCTGGGTGCCGGCGTGCAATTCGCGGTCGATCCGCATCTCTCGCTCGGGATCGACTACCGCTACAGCGACCTCGGCGAGAGCGGCCGCTTCGGCCTCGGCACGCTGCCGGGCCTCGACGGGGGACCGGTGACGACCCGCACCGGCTTCGTTTCCAACCAGATGATGGCGCGGCTGATCTGGCACCCACAGGCGCTGACCCTAGTGCCGGAGGAAGAGGACGAGCCCCCGAAGGACACCCGCTTCTCGTTGCACGGCCAGACCACCTTCGTGAACCAGGGCGTGACGGGCTTCCGCGCCCCCTATCGCGGGCCGCAGAGCCTCGTGCCGGATCAGGCGCAGGCGACGACGACCGCGACGCTGTTCCTCGGCCTCAAGCTCTTCGAGGGCACCGAACTCTACTACAATCCGGAATTCAGCCAGGGCTTCGGCCTGTCGCGCACGCTGGGCGTGGCCGGCTTCGTCAACGGCGAGGCGCAGAAGGCCGGCGCCCCCTTCCCGAAGCTGCGCTCGAACCGCTACTTCGTCCGCCAGACCTTCGGGCTCGGCGGCGAGACGGAAGCGGTGCCGGACGGGCCGAACTCCATCGCCGGCACGCGCGACGTCGAGCGCATCACGGTCATCGCCGGCAAGTTCGCGCTCGGCGACTTCTTCGACGGCAACGTCTACGCCCACGACCCGCGGGTGGACTTCATGAACTGGGGCCTGTGGGCCGCGGCCGCCTGGGACTTCCCGGCCAACCTCCCCGGTTTCACGCAAGGCGTGATGGTCGAGTACAACCGCGCGGAATTTGCGGTCCGCGCCGCCTACACGCAGGTGCCCAAGGAGCCCTCCTCCGACGTGCTCGACCCGCGGGTGTTCGAGCGGGCCGGGGCCGTCATCGAGTTCGAGGAGCGCCACACGCTGCCCGTGCTCGACCAGCCGGGCCGCTTACGCCTCGGCCTGTTCTCGAATGTCGGCAACACCTCCAACTTCCGGCAGATCGTGGCACTGACGCAGACGGGCGCCTTCGCCGACATCAACACGGCGGCCGCCGCGACGCGGGAGCCTCGGCGCAAGAGCGGTGCCTACGTCAATCTCGAACAGACGCTGACCGCCGATCTCGGCCTGTTCGCGCGGGCGAGCGTCAACGACGGGCGCAACGAGAACCTGTCCTTCACCGATATCGACGGCTCGGTCTCGGGCGGCCTCTCGCTCAAGGGCGCCGCCTGGGGCCGGCCGCAGGACACGGTCGGCGTCGGCGCCGCCGCGAACCGGATCTCGACCTCTCACCGCGCCTACTTCGCCAATGGCGGGCTCGGACTCCTGATCGGCGACGGCCGCCTCGACAATTACGCGCCGGAGCGGGCGGTCGAGGTCTATTACGCGATGAACCTGACGAAGGCGGTGACGATGTCCTTCGACTACCAGCACGTCGAGAACCCGGCCTACAACCGCGACCGGGGCCCGGCCGATTTCTTCGGCACGCGGTTGCACACGGATTTCTGAGCCGTCCGGCCAGAGCATCGTCCCGAAAGGTGGCCGCCGGCTTTCGGAAGAAAGACGATGCGGAAACGACAAGTGCGGCCGCGTGCGGACTATTTGCGTGGTGGGGCCGGCCGAGGGCATCATGCGCCGGTCTCGCGCCGGGGCACGGTGCCCCCCATATGAGGAGCGCCGAGGACGTGCGCCGGTTCGTGCGCCTCCGTCGGTTCGACGCGACGGCGCCGGACCGGCCGCCCTCCCGCTCCTCTTTTTCATCCAGCCCGGATACGGAGAGCCCATGAGCTCCGGACACGCCCCTTCTTTCACACCCTCGCTCGAAGGCGACGACGACGCCGTTCTGCCGTTCGCCGTCGAAGCGCTGGATCTGCGCGGCCGCGCGGTGCGGCTCGGGCCCTCGATCGACACCATCCTGCGCCGCCACGGCTATCCCGACGCGGTCGCTCGGCTGATCGGCGAGGCGGCGGCACTCACCGTGCTGCTTGGCGCCTCCCTGAAGCTCGAAGGCCGCTTCCAGCTCCAGACCAAGACCGACGGACCGGTGAACATGCTGGTGGTCGATTTCGAGGCGCCCGACCGGGTGCGGGCCACCGCCCGCTTCGATGCGGAGCCGGTGGCCGCCCTCGGCCCGAAGGCGCGCGCCGCCGACCTGATGGGTCGCGGGCATCTGGCCATGACCATCGATCAGGGGCCAACCCAGAGCCGATACCAGGGCGTCGTCGCTCTCGAGGGCCAAAGCCTCGAAGAAGCCGCGCACCAATACTTCCGGCAATCCGAGCAGATCCCGACGCTGGTCCGCCTCGCGGTGGCCGAGCAGATGGAGGGCGGGGAGAGCCGCTGGCGGGCCGGCGGCCTGCTGGTGCAGTTCCTGCCGACTTCGCCCGACCGGATGCGCCAAGCCGACCTTCCGCCCGGCGACGCACCGGAGGGCCACGAGATTCTCACCGGCGCCCCCCGTGACGACGATGCCTGGACCGAGGCGCGCAGCCTCGTGAACACCGTGGAGGACCACGAAATCGTCGATCCGGCGGTGTCGAGCGAGCGGTTGCTCTACCGCCTGTTCCACGAGCGCGGCGTGCGCGTGTTCGATGCGCAGAGCGTGGTCGAGCGCTGCCGCTGCTCGCAAGAACGGGTGTTGGGGATGATCCGCTCGTTCTCGGCCGAGGAGCGGCGGGACATGGTCGCGGATGACGGCACCGTGTCCATCACCTGCGAGTTCTGCTCGCGCCGCTACGTGCTCGATCCGGCCGAGGTCGAGCGGGATATCGCGACCGCGCCGGGGGCGTGACGTCGTTCGCTCCGTCCGTTCTGCGACGGCAGCAGCTCAATGAACTGGCGACGTTTGCAGGAATGCGAACGTGTATGAGATCAGGGGTGAGGATCGGCGGGTGGCACCCCGCCGATCTTCGGCTCAGGCGCAGAGGGCCACAAGACCGCTATCGTGACGGGCGTAGACGACGCGGTGGCGTTGTTTCTCACGGTGATGGTCAAGATGCCTCCCGACCACATCGATCATCTCCTCTCCACCTCGCTTGCTCAGTCATGCGGCGGCCGTAGTCGTCCATTCGACGACTGGCCCGGCGCACGGACCTTCGCGGTGATCGCGGGTGAGGTGAGCGGCGGCACGATCGACGTGGCACAGGCCGTCGCAATCTGAAATTTCCGCGCGTCGAAGCTCGCAGTTGGATTGATGAAAACGTTCTCACAAGCGTGATCCCGTTTGGAGTCTCTCCATGTTAAGGGGTGCGCGGGCCCCGTTCTTGCGGGCCTGTCCGTGCCGTCGATATCCGAACGAGGCGAACGAGCCATGCCGGAGCTTCATCCCGAGGTCGCCGCGGTCACCGAGCGCGTCATCGCGCGCTCCCGCGACAGCCGCCGTGCCTATCTCGACCTGATCGAGCGCGAGAGGGAGGCGGGCGTGCACCGCCCGATGCTCGCCTGCGGCAACCTCGCCCACGGCTTCGCGGCATCCGGCGAGGACAAGCCGGCGATCATCGCGGGCCGCGCCATGAACATCGGCATCGTCACCGCCTACAACGACATGCTCTCGGCGCATCAGCCCTACGGACGCTATCCGGAGCAGATCAAGCTGTTCGCCCGCGAAGTGGGCGCGACGGCCCAGGTGGCCGGCGGCACGCCCGCCATGTGCGACGGCGTCACCCAGGGCCAGCGCGGCATGGAGTTGTCGCTGTTCTCCCGCGATACCATCGCCCTCTCCACGGCGGTCGCGCTCAGCCACGGCATGTTCGAGGGCGCGGCGCTGCTGGGCATCTGCGACAAGATCGTGCCCGGCCTGATCATCGGCGCGCTCCGCTTCGGACACCTGCCGATGATCCTGATCCCGGCCGGCCCGATGCCCTCGGGCCTCGCCAACAAGGAGAAGCAGCGCATCCGGCAGCTCTATGCCGAGGGCAAGGTCGGCCGCGCGGAACTGCTGGAGAGCGAGTCCGCCTCCTATCATGGGGCCGGCACCTGCACCTTCTACGGCACCGCCAATTCCAACCAGATGATGATGGACGTGATGGGCCTGCACATGCCCGGCGCTTCCTTCATCAATCCCGGCACGCGGCTGCGGCAGGCGGTGACGCGCTCGGCGATCCACCGGCTCACCGAGATCGGCTGGAACGGCAACGATTATCGCCCGCTCGGGCGCTGCATCGACGAGCGGGCGATCGTCAACGCCATCGTCGGCCTGCTCGCCACCGGCGGCTCGACCAACCACGCGATCCACATACCGGCCATGGCGCGGGCCGCCGGCATCGTCGTCGATTGGGAGGATTTCGACCGGCTCTCCGGCGTGGTGCCGCTGATCGCGCGGGTCTACCCGAACGGCGCGGGCGACGTGAACCACTTCCACGCGGCCGGCGGCATGTCCTACGTCATCGCCTCGTTGATCGATGCCGGCCTCCTGCACGACGACCTCTTGACGGTCGCCGGCACGCGCCTGCGCGATCACGCCCGCGACCCGAAGCTTCTGGGGGACGGGAACGATCTCACCTTCGAGGACGCGCCGGCCGAGCCGCTGGACGAAGCCATGCTGCGCCCCCCCGCCCGCCCGTTCCAGCCGGATGGCGGGATGCGGCTGGTGAAGGGCAATCTCGGTCGGGCCACCTTCAAGACCAGCGCGGTCGACCCCGAGCGCCGCACCATCGAAGCCCCGGCCCGCGTCTTCTCCGATCAGGACGACGTCATCGCCGCCTTCAAGGCGGGCGAGTTGGAGCGCGATGTCGTCGTGGTCGTGCGCTTCCAGGGCCCGCGGGCCAACGGGATGCCGGAGCTGCACAAGCTGACCCCGCCGCTCGGCGTGCTGCAGGACCGCGGCCACAAGGTGGCCCTCGTTACCGACGGGCGGATGTCGGGGGCCTCCGGCAAGGTGCCGGCGGCGATCCATCTCAGCCCCGAGGCCATTGGCGGCGGCCCGATCAGCCGGATCCGCGACGGCGACGTCGTCCGGCTCTCGGCCGAGCAGGGCTTGCTGGAAGTGCTGGTCGATGCGGCCGAGTGGGACAGCCGCGAGGACGCGGTGCGGCCGCCGGACGGCGTCGGCACCGGCCGCGAGCTGTTCGCCTTCATGCGCCAGGGCGCCGACGAGGCCGAGCGCGGCGGCTCGGCGATGCTGGCGGCGGCGGGTCTTTAGAGCATCGTCCCGAAAGGTGGTCCCCGGCTTTCGGAAAAAGACGATGTGAAATCAGAAGGCTAGAGTATCGGCCTGGATCCGATATCCAGGACGATGCTCTAGAGCATCGCCCCGAAGACGCGCGATCAGCAGAACCGACACCGGAGGAGACCCCGATGAGCATCATCGACGCGCTGATGCGCTCCGTTCCCGTCATCCCCGTGCTGGTGGTGGAGGATGCCGCCGACGCGGTGCCCATCGCCGAGGCGCTGGTCGGCGGCGGCCTCACCGCCCTTGAGGTCACCCTCCGCACCCCCGCGGCGCTCGACGTGATCCGGGCGATGTCGAGCGTCGAGGGCGCGGTGGTCGGTGCCGGAACGGTGCTGAATGCGCGCGACCTCGATGCTGCCATCGGGGCAGGCGCGAAGTTCATCGTCAGCCCCGGGCTGACCGCGCCGCTGACGGAGGCGGCCCTCGCCTCGGGCGTTCCCTACCTGCCGGGTGTCGCGACCTCCGCCGACATCATGCGCGGCCTCGACCACGGGCTCGACCGCTTCAAGTTCTTCCCGGCGGAAGCCGCGGGCGGGTTGAAGGCGCTAAAGGCGCTCGCCGCGCCATTCGGACAGGTGCGCTTCTGCCCCACCGGCGGCATCACCGAGGCGACCGCCGCGGACTGGCTCGCCCATCCTGCCGTGCTCTGCGTCGGAGGAAGTTGGGTGGTCCCCGCCGGCAAGCCCGACCCGGCGGCGATCCGCCGGTTCGCCGAAGCCGCCGCGACTTTGCGGCCTGCCCGGTAGGGCATCATCGCGCAAGCCAGTCGCATTCCCACCTGAAAAGGGCGAGGCTCCGCAACCTTCGCGCCTGTCAAAGGCACATTGGACAGCAGGGCCCGCCGCGATTCGCCTGGTGTCGGTCGGCGTCTCGTCGCCCCCTGGGCCGAAACCATGCGTACAGATTACAATGGCTCCAAGCAATACTGTGCCTTCGCAGCAACATTGTTGCTGCATTGTATAGATTTTAACGCTTCTATGCTGAAAAATAGGCACTCAGTTTCAGCGACTTGACCGCAAATTGCGAATTATTCCAAGCAAAAGCACGATTTCTGTCGTTTGTTATAAAGCCCCACCCGCTTGATCCCCGTCAGGCGATGCCGTCATGACCGCCAAGACGGCGGAACGACGTCGTCAAATATTACGAAGAAGACGGGGGCTTGAACTTGAGACGTCCTGGAACGAGTGAAGTCGCCTTTGCGATTCTGGCGGGGACGACCGCTGCACTGGCAGGGCCTGTACAGGCACAACCTGTCGTTCCGGTGACGGCATCCCCTGTCGCCGTCGCGCTCGATGAATTGGCCGTCGAGGGCCTCAGCCGCGGGGGCCTGCGCCTTGAGCCGCAGGGCGGCGTCACGGTCGGCTATCTCGGAAAGGCGACTCGGAGCGCCACCAAGACGCCGACGCCCCTGCTCGATACGCCGCAATCCGTCTCGGTCATCACGCGGGAGCAGATCCTCGACCAGGGCTTCCAGTCGATCGGCGAGGCGACGCGCTACGTGCCGGGCGTGATCCAGGCCCAGGGCGAGGGCAACCGCGATGAGTTGATCATCCGCGGCCAGCGCTCGAATGCCGACTTCTTCGTCAACGGAATCCGCGACGATGTGCAGTATTACCGCGACCTCTACAACATCCAGCGCATCGAAGTGCTGAAGGGGCCGAACGCGATGATCTTCGGCCGCGGCGGCGGCGGCGGCGTCATCAATCGCGTGCTCAAGGAGGCCGACGGCGTCCCGACCCGCGAGATCGTGGCCCAGGGCGGCCAGTTCGCGAACAAGCGCGTGGCGCTCGATGTCGGCGACCGCGTCTCCGACAGTGTGTTCTTCCGCATGAACGGCGTGTTCGAGGATACGGCGACCTACCGCGACTTCGTCGATATCCGCCGCTACGGCGTGAACCCGACGATGACGTTCCTGCTCGGGCCGCAGACAACGCTGCGCCTCTCCTACGAATTCTTCCACGACGACCGCACCACCGATCGCGGACTCCCCTCGCAGTTCGGCCGGCCCTACCGGTATCGCGACAACCGGACGACCTATTTCGGCAACCCGTTCCTGTCGCCGACCTACGTCAACGCCCACATCGCCACGGCGCAGCTCGACCACGTCTTCGAGAACGGCGTCGTGATGCGCAGCCAGTCACGCATCGCCGATTACGAAAAATTCTACCAGAACGTCTTCCCCGGTGGGGCTGTGAATGCGGCCGGAACGGCGGTCAACATCTCGGCCTATAACAGCCAGACCGACCGGACGAACTACTTCAACCAGACTGACCTCACCTACCAGTTCCTGACGGGTCCCGTGAAGCACACCCTGCTCGCCGGGTTCGAACTCGGCTACCAGGAAGGCTTGAGCTTCCGCGAGGAAGGCTTCTTCGCGACGCCGGGCGCGCCGCTGAGCCTTGCCGTCAATCCGCTTGCGCCGCTGAGCCGGGTCGGCATCAACTTCCGCAATACGACCGGCGCCAACAGCGTCTACGACCTCGGCCTCGCCGCGGCCTACGTGCAGGATCAGGTCGAGCTGAACGAGCATGTGCAACTCATCGGCGGCCTGCGCTTCGACCATTTCGACTTCGCGGCGACCGACCGGCGCACCAATGTCACCAACGCCCGCGTGGATGATCTGGTCTCGCCGCGGGCCGGCCTCGTCGTGAAGCCGCTGCAGAACCTCGCCTTCTACACAAGCTACAGCATCTCGTACCTGCCCTCGTCGGGCGACCAGTTCAGCACGCTGAGCCCAGGGCTCGCCATCGCCCAGCCGGAGAAATTCGAGAACACCGAAGTCGGCGTGAAATACGACGTCTCCCCCGTGCTTCAGATCACCGGTGCGCTGTTCAACCTCGACCGCAGCAACCAGCGCATCCCCGACCCGAATCGGGCCGGCTTCTTCCTGACCTCGGGCCGGACCAACACGCAGGGCGCGGAGATCGGCGCCAACGGCTACCTCACCGATTGGTGGTCGATCGCGGGCGGCTACGCCTTCACAGATGCACGCATCACCAGCAATCTGTCCCCGGCGATCGTTGCCGGAAACTTCGTCGGGCTGGTTCCGCTGAACGCCATCACGCTGTGGAACAAGTTCGACATCGACCCGAGCTTCTCGGTCGGCGTCGGCTTCATCAACCAGTCCCACACCTTCGCGACCTCGGATCAGACCGTGCGTCTCCCAAGTTACTCGCGCTTCGATATGGGCCTGTTCTACCGGATCAACGAAAATGTGCGCGCGCAGGTGAACATCGAGAATTTGTTCGACCGCAACTACATCGTCTCGGCGCACAACAACAACAATATCCTGCCCGGCGCCCCCCGCACGGTCCGGGCTCAAGTCATCGTGCGCTGGTAGCCGCCCCGCCTGATCCCGCCTCCGGAGACCTCGGAGGCGGGGATTACACCGCCCGCAGCGGCCCCTCCAGAACGCCGATGACGCGAGCGAGGTCGTTGCCGCGCTTCATCACGAGGCCGCTCGCCGCGATCACCGCGTAGGCGCCCTGGCGGCGGGCGAGCTTGGGATCCTTCTCGATCCGGTAGAGCGGCATCTCGGAAGCGCGGCGGTAGATCGAGAACACCGCCTTGTCGCGGCGGAAATCGAGGGCGTAGTCGCGCCATTCGCCCTCGGCGACGCGCCGTCCGTAGAGGTTGAAGATGGTCCGCAACTCGTCGCGCTGGAAGGCGACTTGCGGGGTGGTGGGCGACGGAAACGGGATGACTTGTGGCGTCGCTTGCGGCGCCATTGGGCTGTCCCGGTCGTTCGAGCGGTGATCGACGCTCTGCCCCTCGCTCATCGTCACTCCCGTATCGGTGCCGGCGTTCCTGCGGCGTGGGGGAGATGATGGGCCTCGCGGCAGGCACCCGCAAGGTGCTTCGCCGGCCATCGTTGGTGAAGCGGGGTTTCGGCGCGGGGCGCGAGACGCATGTGCGTCGCCGCACGGTGAGGTGGCAAACTTCACCGTCCCGCCGCAGACTCGCCTTGCCATCGCCACCGCGACACGCTTTCACTGTGACCTGAAACCTCGTCGGTCTGTCCACCGCGGCGGCGCCTGAACCCGAGCTCCCCAGCCCTCGGGCAATGCCGCGGATCTCGGCAAGCCGGCATCCAGGGGTTTCGAGACCCAAGGACTTCAGGCGGCCTCCTCGGAGCGCCGCCCTTTTTTCGTGTCGAGGCTCCCGCTTCTCGCTGGTGCATCAGCCCGAAAGCCGGTGCCACCCCTCGGGACGATACTCGCGGCATGGAGCCGGGGCCGCAGCCCCCAATAACCATCTTGGCAGCCGAGCCCGCCGGCGCGAGAAGCGGCGGCCATGCCAGAGTCCCCTCCCCCCGCGGCGACCTCTCCGCCCCTCTTCGACGACGCCTTCCGCGCCCGCCTCGCGGATCTGTTCGCGTGGCGACGGGACGTGCGGCGCTTCTCCGGCGATCCGGTCGATGAGGCCGCGCTGCGAACCTGCCTCGATCTGGCGGCGCTGGCGCCCTCCGTCGGCAACAGCCAGCCCTGGCGGTTCGTACGGGTGTCCGAGCCTCGACGGCGCGCGGCGGTCATCGCCAGCTTCGAGCGCTGCAACGCCGCAGCCTGCGCGACCTATGCCGACGAACAACGGACTCTCTACGCCCGCCTGAAGCTCGCGGGCCTGCGCGAGGCGCCGGTCCATCTCGCGGTGTTCTGCGATTCCGGGACGGGCGCCGGCCACGGCCTCGGCCGCGCGACCATGCCGGAGATGCTGCGCTACTCGGTGGCGGCCTGCATCCATGCCTTCTGGCTCGCCGCCCGCGCCCACGGGCTCGGCGTCGGCTGGGTCTCGATCCTCGACCCCGGCCTCGTGACGGATGCCCTCGACGTGCCGGAGGGCTGGGATCTGATCGCCTATCTCTGTGTCGGCCACCCGGTCGAGGAGCATGCCGACCCGGAACTCGTCCGCCACGGCTGGCAGGAGCGGCACCCGGAAGCGGTCCGGCTCCACGAGCGCTGAGGGAGCACCGGGGACGTTGCCGGGACTCGCCGCCGTTACTTAAAATTTTCGGGAAATTCCGAGCCCGGGATTCGCTCTGCTGCCAAGAGGCGGTGCATGAGACCCGCTTTCTTGCGCGCGTAAAGCAGAACGGCAAGCTGGAACGGCGGATCGTCTTCGACAGTTACGCTCCAGCTTCGTAAGGCGGTCTTCGATGTTCAGGACAATCAAGTACAGGGTGCGTCTCGCGGGCGCGCTCGCAGGAGTGCTGTGCGCGGCCGGTGCCGCACAGGCTCGGGAAGTCGTACCCTTCGCCGAGGGGATCGGAGCAGGCACGATCGTGGTGCGCACCACCGAGCGCCGGCTCTACCTCGTCAACGGCGACGGCACGGCGATCCGCTACCCCGTTGCGGTCGGCAAGCCGGGCAAGCAGTGGAGCGGCGCCACGCAGATCGACGGCAAGTACTACCAGCCCGACTGGTCGCCCCCGGCGGAGGTGAAGCGCGACAACCCGCGCCTG
Organism: Methylobacterium sp. J-043; assembly: GCF_022829505.1. Classification (NCBI taxonomy): domain Bacteria; kingdom Pseudomonadati; phylum Pseudomonadota; class Alphaproteobacteria; order Hyphomicrobiales; family Methylobacteriaceae; genus Methylobacterium; species Methylobacterium sp. J-043. Next base: position 88,528 of record NZ_JAKSYB010000043.1, read on the forward strand.
CCCAACCTCATTCGCGGCGGCTCGCCGAGCAATCCGATGGGCGTGGCGGCGATGACTCTGCGGGGCGGCGAATACGCCATCCACGGCACCAACCGGCCGAATTCGATCGGCACCTTCGCGTCCTACGGCTGCATCCGCATGTACAACCAAGACATCGCCGACCTGTTCGGGCGCGTCACCGTCGGCACCGACGTGTATGTCATGCGCTGAACGGCGGTTCGAGCCGCAGCCATCCGCAACGCCGCGCGGGCCGCACCCCCACGGGCCCTCCCTGCGACCGCACCGGAGCCATTCGCAGCCCCGACATGCGCCGGGCGGCCCGTGAAGCGGTGAGATGGAGCGGTGAGTCGGCATCGCGGCGCGAAGGACCTGGGATGACAGATGGACAGGGGCGGGTTCGCGGCAGCCCTCCGGTCGATCGAGGGGGTTCGAGTGCGTGAGCGGTCTCGAACCCGCATGCGACAAGGCGGCGATGCCTGAGCGAGACGATTTCGGTCGGGCGGCGCAGTTGGCGCCGTTCTTCTGCCTCTACATCACCTTCGGCACGACGCTCGGCTTCCTCACCGGCGGCGCGCCGCTGATCCTGCGGGCCCGCGGCATCGATCTCGCCGAGGTCGGCTTCCTCCAGCTCATCAACCTGCCGGTCGGGCTCACCTTCCTCTGGGCCATGCTCGTGGACCGCATCCACCTGCCGCGCCTGCCGCACCGGCTCGGCTGGATCGTGCTGATGCAGGGGGCGACCATCGCCCTGCTGCTGGTGTTGAGTCGGGGCGAGGCCTGGCCGCTGCCGCTCCTGTTCGGGCTCGCACTCGCGACCTGCTTCTGCGTTGCCACCATGGACATCGCGCTCGAAGCCCTCGTGGTCGAGACGGTCGGCCCGGAGCGCCGGCCCTATGTCGCTTCGGCCAAGCTCTGCGGCGCCTCGCTCGGCGGCCTGTTCGGCGCCGGGGTGCTGATCGCCGAGTACGACCGGCTCGGCTGGCACAACGCCGTGCTTGCCGTGGCGGTGCTGAACGGGCTCTGCCTCCTGCCGATGCTGCGCTATCCCGAGCGCGCCCTGCGGCGGGTCTCGGCGGAGGCGCAGCGCAGTCCTCTGGCGCTCGGACGGCTGCGGCTGCTCGGCGGGCGCGTGCTGGTGCTCGGCCTCTACTTCGCGGCGATGTTCGCGCTCACCGGCTCGAACAACCTCGCCTTGCTCGACCTCGGCGTGCCGCTCGCGCAAGTCGGCCTCGTCACCGGCGGGCTCGCCTCGGGCATCAACCTCGTCATGGCGCTGGTCTCCGGCCTCCTCGTGCGGCGCGTCGGCACGCTGCCGCTCATCACCGTCTCCGCCCTCGGCGTCGCGGGGTCGGGCCTGCTCATGCTGTGGGCGACCGCGCAGGGAGTGCCGAATCTCGGCCTCGCGGCAGCGGTTCTCGGCATCCTGTGCGGCGGCGGCCTCGGCGTGCCGGTCTTCAACATGATCTACCGCTGGGCCCAGGGGCCGCAGCCCGCCACCGACTACGCGCTTCTCTTCGGCGCCGCCTTCTTCGCCGCCCTGCCGCTGCGGGTCGGGGCGCCGGCACTCGCCGGGGCGGTCGGCTGGCCCGCCTACTTCGCCCTCGCGGTGCCGCTCTACGGGCTGGCCGTGCTGCTCCTGCGCGGTGCGATCGGCCGGACGCTGGCAGCCGACCACGCGGCTTCGTGAGGGCCGCCCCGCGTCGGCGCCGCTGGCGCGACGACGCGCCCTCGCCTATGCGCCGGAGAGCCGCCCGCTTCCGGGCCAGAAGACCCGTCACAGCCACGCCATGCTGAAGGCCTTCCTCGCCTATTACCGGCCGCACCGGACGCTGTTCCTGGTGGATTTCGGCTGCGCCGTCCTCTCCGGCCTGCTCGAACTCGGCTTTCCGCTCGCGGTCAAAGCCTTCGTCGACCGGCTGTTGCCGCAGCAGGATTGGAGCCTGATCCTGCTCGCGGCCATGGGCCTGACGCTGCTCTATGTCGCCAATGCCGGCCTGATGGTGGTCGTCACCTATTGGGGCCACGTGCTCGGCATCAACATCGAGACCGAGATGCGCGCCCGCGCCTTCGACCACCTGCAGAAGCTCTCGTTCCGGTTCTTTGACGGGCAGAAGACCGGCCATCTGGTGGCGCGCGTCACCAAGGATCTCGAGGAGATCGGCGAGGTCGCCCATCACGGGCCCGAGGACTTGTTCATCGCGGTGATGACGCTGTTCGGCGCTTTCGCGCTGATGTTCCTCGTCCACGCGCCGCTGGCACTGATGACGCTGGCGATCCTGCCCCTGATCGCCTTCATCGTCATCCGCTACGGGGGGCGCATGACCCGCAACTGGCAGGCGCAGTACGGGCGCGTCGGGGCCTTCAACGCCCGCATCGAGGAGAATGTCGGCGGCATCCGCGTGGTGAAGGCCTTCGCCAACGAGGCGCACGAGCGGGCGCTGTTCGCCTCCGACAACCTGAAATACCGCACCACCAAGCTCGAAGCCTACCGGCTGATGGCGGGCGCCCTGTCGATCAACTATCTGGGCCTGCGCCTCGTGCAGATCGTGGTGCTCCTGGGCGGCGCCGCCTTCGTGGTGCGCGGCGACCTGACGGCCGGCGGGTTCGTCGGCTTCCTGCTTCTGGTGGCGGTGTTCTACCGGCCGCTGGAGAAGATCGGGGCGGTGATCGAGACCTACCCGAAGGGCATCGCCGGCTTTCGCCGCTACCAGGAACTACTCGCCACCGAGCCCGACATCGCCGACCGGCCGGGCGCCATCCCCGCCCCGCCGCTCAAGGGCGAGATCCGCTTCGAAGGCGTGCGCTTCGGCTACAGCCCGGACCGGCCGGTGCTGGCCGGCGTCGATCTGACGATCCGCGCGGGCGAGACGGTGGCCTTCGTCGGCCCCTCGGGGGCGGGCAAGACGACGCTCCTCTCGCTGATTCCGCGCTTCTACGAGGGGCAAGCCGGGCGCATCACCATCGACGGCCACGACATCCGCGACCTGACGCTGGCCTCGCTGCGCGGGCAGATCGGCATCGTGCAGCAGGACGTGTTCCTGTTTGCCGGCACGATCCGCGAGAACATCGCTTATGGCCGTCTCGGTGCGAGCGAGGCCGAGATCATGGACGCCGCTACCCGCGCCCGGCTCGATGGGCTGATCGCCGCCCTGCCCGAGGGGCTCGACACGGTGATCGGCGAGCGCGGCGTGAAGCTGTCGGGCGGGCAGAAGCAGCGGCTCGCGATCGCCCGCGCCTTCCTCAAGAACCCGCCGATCCTGATCCTCGACGAGGCGACCTCGGCGCTCGACACCGAGACCGAGCGGGAGATCCAGGCCTCGCTGTTCGAGCTGGCGGAGGGGCGCACGACCCTCGTCATCGCCCACCGGCTGGCCACCATCCGCCACGCCGACCGCATCGTGGTGGTGGCCGAGAGCAGCATCGCCGAGCAGGGCCGCCACGACGCGCTGCTGGCCGGCGACGGCTATTACCGCCGCCTGCACGCCGCCCAGGTCGAGGAATCGTTTTCGGATCGTCCGCGCACGGCAGCAGAGTGAGGCGCCCCCTCTCCCCGCCGGGCGGGGAGAGGGGGACACACGCGATAACCGAAGTGATAGGCTAGAGCATCGTCCTGGATATCGGATCCAGGACGATGCTCTAGCCTATTGTCTTTGCATCATCTTTTTCCGAAAGCCGGCAGCCACCTTTCGGGATGATGCTCTAGAAACCGTATCAGCCGCCCTGCCCGGCCTCCGCCAGCAGCCCGTCGACGAAGCCCGGCAAGCCGGTGCGGCGGGTGCGCTTGAGGCGCTCGGCGGCCAGGATCGACTGAAGCGCGCGAAACGACTCGTCGAGGTCGTCGTTGACGATGACGTAGTCGTACTCGCTCCAGCGCTGCATCTCGTTGCGGGCGTTGGCCAGCCGCCGCTCGATGGTCTCGGGGGCGTCCTCCGCCCGTCGCTCCAGGCGGTTGCGCAACTCGGAAAAGCTCGGCGGCAGGATGAACACCGTCACCACGTCGTCCTGCAGCCGCTGCCGGACCTGGCGGGTGCCCTGGTAGTCGATGTCGAAGATCATGTCCCGGCCCTGCCCGAGGGTCTTCTCGACCGGGCGGCGCGGCGTGCCGTAGAAGTTGCCGTGGACTTCGGCCCATTCGAGCAGGTCGTCGCGCGTGCGAAGATCCTCGAACGCCTCGCGGTCGATGAAGCGGTAGTCGCGCCCGTCGATCTCCGAAGGGCGGCGCGAGCGCGTCGTCACCGAGATCGACAGGTCGAGGCCCCATTCGGGCCGCTGGGCGATGGCACGGGTCAGTGTCGTCTTGCCCGCGCCCGAGGGCGAGGACAGGATCAGGATCAGCCCGCGCCGGGCGATGTCCGGGCGGCCGTGCGTGGCGTCCTGCGTCATCGGGCGAAACTTCCGCTGCGCATGTCTCTCGCTCTCATTCGACGTTCTGCACCTGCTCGCGGAATTGCTCCACCACGGCCTTCAAGTCGAGTCCGATCCGCGACAGGCTGATGTCGCCCGCCTTGGCACACAGCGTGTTGGCTTCGCGGCCGAGTTCCTGGGCCAGGAAATCGAGCCGCCGGCCGATCGCGCCGCCCTGAGCCAGCAGCTCGCCGATGGCCGCGAGGTGGGCACGCAGGCGGTCGAGTTCCTCGCGCACATCCGCCTTGGCAGCGAGCAGCACCGCCTCCTGATGCAGGCGGTCGGGGTCGAGCCCCCCGGCGCCGACGAGTGCTGCCACCGCCTCGCCAAGCCGGGCGCGCACCGCCTCGGGCCGGCGGGCGGGGCAGTCCTCGGCAGCCTGGGTCAGGCGGGCGATGTCCGCGATCTGGCCGCTCACGACCGCGTGGAGCCGCGCCCCTTCCGCCCGGCGGGCGGAGACGAGGTCGGCCACGAGGGTCTCGATCCCAGCTGCGAGATCCCGATTGAGCGCTTCAGGGTCGGTCCCGGCTTCGCTTTCGGTCTCCACGACGCCGCGCACGGCGAGCAGGCCGTCGAGCGTCGCAGGGCCGACCTCGGCGGGGCGCGGCACGCGGGCGACCGCCGCGGCAAGGCTCGCCAGCAGGTGCTCATCAATGCGCACACGCACCGCCGCCTCGGGCCGCGTCAAGGTCAGACCAAGCTGGCACTGGCCGCGAGAGAGCGCCTTCGACAGGGCGGCGCGAGCTCCCTCCCCCGCCGCCTCGAAGCCGTTCGGCACGCGCACGCGGATGTCGAGTCCGCGCGCGTTCACGGTGCGGATCTCCCACAACCACTGCACCGCGCCGGTCGTGCCGGCGGAGCGGGCAAACCCGGTCATGCTCGCGAGGGTCGTGCCTTCGCTCGCCGTGCCTTCGCTCGTCGTGCCTTGGCTGGTCGTGTCCTGATCAGTCGTGTCTTGGCTGGTGTTGGCCAAAGGCGCGTCGCTCCCGCTCGTCCTCCGTCGGTGCTCGGCCGCTGATGGCGGGGAACGACTCCGGAAAAGGTCGGTTTGTCGGATACGCGCTTTCCGTGAGGGAGCGCAATGCAGGGGCGGGCGGAAGGCCGGCCCGGCGCTGCGCGCGTGCACCGCACCAATACCGCGCCGCCCTATTCTGCACAAAAAACATCCAAGTCACATAATGAAGCAAGAGCCCAGCGTCCAAGCAGGCATGAATACTGTGCATCAGCTTGACGTGTACTACCTGTCTTCCTAACTTCTAAGTCGATCAAAGGGCGCCGAACATTCGAGCGGGGACCCATCCATGACGAACCCCTTCGACATCAAGAACCGCTTCCGGGCTCGCCTGCGTGCGGCCGACGCGCAGAAGCATCGGATCCAGGCCCAGCTTCTTCAGGACGGCGTTCGGGCGCTGGCTCCGATCACCGAGGCCTTGAACCTGATGGCCGAGGTGCTGGAAGAGGACGGTATCGAGCACGGCCGGATCACCTGCCCCGCCCCGGAGGTGGATCGCGACGATTTCGTCGGCTTCACCGCCACGCTGCAGAACGATACCGATCAGGAGCACCGGATCACCGTGAAGTACGGCCCCGTGCTGGGTGGGCGAAACTTCATCGCGGTGAACGGACTCGGCGCCGAGTACAACGAGCGGCTCCTCAGCCTGGCGAGCAACACGACGCCGGGCCTTGGCCGCTGCATCGGCAGCGACGTGCATGTCGAGGCGGATCGCGGCGGCGACCTGGCCGAGATCCTGCGCGAGATGGTCGAGGACTTTTTCGCCGGTCACAGCGAGCCTCCGATCCGCACGGGGGCGACCGAGGCACGCAGCCGTCTGGCGCTGGTACAGTAGGCGCCCGCCCAGTGCATCATCCCGAAAGCGGGTTGCCGGCTTTCGGGATGATGTAAAAACAAAAGGCCAGAGCATCGTCCTGGATCCGATATCCAGGACGATGCTCTGGCCGTCGCGGCCGCAGAATCAGGACTTCGCCGTCACCGAGCGGTGGAACGTCCGCTCACGGATCGAGGCGGCGCGCCCGGGCGGCGCGGGCCATGGCGATGAGTTCGTTGGCCGTGAGGTCATGTGGCGGCCGTCGCACCTCGGCCTCGATCGGGCTCAGGTCGATCGAGCGCCGGTCCAGCAGAGGCGCGGCGGCGGATGGCACTCTCGGATTCAAACTCGGCCAGAGACTGCGAATGCGAGAAGTCTTTCTGGTCGCCGATACCGCCATGCCGCCTCCGAAGCCGATTGCTTAAGAGGATGATAACCAAGCTCGGTCGCGAGAAACATTCTTGACGCGCGCCGATGTGGTGCTTCGCCGAAATCTTTTGTCGGCTGCGGGTCGGGGCGCAGGGGCCTTCGCTGCACATGGATGCGCACAACGAAAAGGGCGGGCACGATCCTGCACGATCGCACCCGCCCTTTCGCATTCCGATCGGACCGAGGCTACTCCGCCGCGTCGAGGCGCGGGTGCTCGATCTCGGCGCGCTCGTGCTTCACCAGTTCGGCAGTCAGGAACGCCACCTCCAGCGCCTGCTCCGCGTTGAGGCGCGGGTCGCAGTAGGTGTGGTAGCGGTCCTGAAGGTCGTCGGCCGTCAGCGCACGGGCGCCGCCGGTGCATTCGGTCACGTCCTTGCCGGTCATCTCCAGATGGATGCCGCCGGCGATCGTGCCTTCCGCGCGGTGCACGCCGAAGAAGCCTTCGATCTCCTGCATCACCCGCTCGAACGGCCGGGTCTTGTAGCGGCCGGCGGCGATGGTGTTGCCGTGCATCGGATCGCACACCCACACCACGTTGCGGCCCTCGCGCTGCACCGTGCGGATCAGCCCCGGCAGGTGGTCACCGACCTTGTCCGCGCCGAAGCGGCAGATCAGGCTGAGGCGGCCGGCCTCGTTCTCCGGGTTGAGGAGATCGATCAGGCGGATCAGCCCCTCGGCCGTGGTCGAGGGCCCGCATTTGAGGCCGATCGGGTTCTTGATGCCGCGGGCATATTCCACGTGGGCGTGGTCCGGCTGGCGGGTGCGGTCGCCGATCCAGAGCATGTGGCCCGAGGTGGCGTACCAGTCCCCGCTCGTCGAATCGACGCGGGTCAGCGACTCCTCGTAGCCGAGCAGCAGCGCCTCGTGGCTGGTGTAGAAGTCCGTGGTGCGGACCTCCTGATGCGTCTCCGGGTTGATGCCGATGGCGCGCATGAAGTCGAGCGCATCCGACATCCGCTCGGCCACATCGCGGTAGCGCGAGGATTGCGGGCTGTCCTTCACGAAGCCCAGCATCCAGCGATGCGCGTTCTCGAGGTTGGCGTAGCCGCCGGTGGCGAAGGCGCGCAGGAGGTTCAGCGTCGCCGCCGACTGCCGGTAGGCTTCGAGCTGGCGGCGCGGATCGGGGATCCGCGCCTCCTCGTTGAAGGTCAGGCCGTTGATGATGTCGCCGCGGTAGCTCGGCAGCGCCACACCGTCGAGCGTCTCGGTCGGCGAGGAGCGCGGCTTGGCGAACTGCCCGGCAATGCGGCCGACCTTCACCACGGGCGAGCCGCCCGCGAAGGTGAGCACCATCGCCATCTGCAGGAAGACGCGGAAGAAGTCGCGGATATTGTCGGCCGAGTGCTCGTCGAAGCTCTCGGCGCAATCGCCGCCTTGCAGCAGGAAGGCCTCGCCCGCCCCGACGCGCGCCAGGGCCGCCTTCAGCTTGCGCGCCTCACCGGCAAAAACGAGCGGCGGAAAGCTCGCGAGTTGCGCCTCGACGGCCTGGAGCGCGGACGCATCCGGATAGGACGGGACCTGCTGGATCGGCAGGTTGCGCCAGGTTTTGGGGGTCCACCGCTCGGCCATGATACTCTCTCCGCTCACCCGATCGGGTGATGCGCGCGGGCCCTCCCGCCTCGCGCGAAGCCGGGCTTATAGAGCGGTTTTTCAGAAGTTGCGAGTTGGCCGACGCCATAGCTGAGTATCGGCCGGCGCATCGTCCGTTATTCGTGCAATCCCGACCCGGCGCCCCGGCCGGCGAGGAGGCCGACGAGCTCGGCTTGGCGCGACACGCCGGTCTTCTGAAAGATGCGCCTGAGCACGGAACGGGCAGTACTGGGGGTGATCCCGAGCTTGGCCGCGGCCGGCGCCGGGGCATCGCCTGCCCCGATCAATGCGGCGAGCCGGGCCTCGGCCGGGGTCAGGTCGAACAGCCCCTGGACCACGTCCGCGCTCGGCACGTCCTGCGCCACGACGGGTGTGGCGATCAGCACGAAACGGGCGCGGACGAACACGTCGTGGGCCGCGCCGCGGATCGGCACGAGATGCAGGATCACCGGGGGACGCTCGCCGCTGGCGGCGATCGGGATCGAGCGCACCGGCATCGCCCGCGGCTGAGCGGATTGTGCCACGGCTTCACGCAGCAGCCGGTCGGCGGCCGGATCGACCACGGCGAGCCACAAGGGCTGGTCGCTCAGGGTGTGGGGCATCATCGCGACCAGGGAAGGATTGGCGTCGATGACCCGCCCGCCGCTTCCGAGCACGGCCGCCGGCAGGCCGAGCGCTTCGAGCGTCCGGGTCGTGGTGGTCACCCTTTCCATTTCCAGGCGTGCGGAGAGCAGGGCGGCCCGTGCGAGATGGGGGCGAAGGCCGTTGAGGGCGGAAAGCACCTGCGGGCCGAAATCGCCCTCGGCGCGGGCGCGCTCGCAATGGACGATCACGCTGTCGCCGCTCGGCACGAGGACGGTCGTCGCGGTGCCCGCACCGTAACCCCGTGGGATCAGGAAGTCTTGATAGAGCGGCAGCGTCGCGATCTCCTCCTCCGTCACGACGTCGAGGTCGGTGAGGAAGCCGGGATGGCGCAACGCCAGAAGCCGCTCCGTGCGGACGTTGCCGGGAAAACGCAGATGGTCGTTCACCACGGCGTCGAACTCGGGAGAGGTCGTCACGAAGTCGCGATAGTGCGTCCCGGTCGAAACGATCATCACCGCCTCCGGCGCGCCGGCGAAGCGGGCGAGTTCGATCAGAACCTCGCGCCACAGCTCGGGCAGGGCCGCCGCCTCGTAGATCCGGTCGATCAGGGCTGCGCCCTCGTCCGACAGAATGCCGGCCGGCTCGATCGCGGCCGAGCGGATGGCAGCGGGAAAGGGGTGGGAATGGATCGTCATGAAGCCGGCGAGAACAACGGAACGAACGCGATCGCACGGCCTGAATTTGGCACCTCCGCAAGCCGCGGGATACTGCGCCCGGCTCACTGGACTAGTATTTTTCCGGATGTTGTCTCCGGAGAAGCAATTCCATGCCGCACAGCGGCAGCATCCACACCCTGCCGGAACGCGAAACTCAGTATGGAACGCCGAATTTGTCCTTTTCCAGCAGATTAACAAATGAAACGAAACCGGGCTCTCGGGACAGTAGACCTGCCTCTCACCGAGACGCGGGAGACGCCCGCCGATGAACGAGCGCGATCAATGTCGACCGGAGATGATTGATCGCGGCGCCCAGTGACCGAGATCCCCGCCGGGATCGAAAGCAGGGAGAGTGAACCATGCAGCTCCAAGTTCTCGGTTGCGGAGACGCGTTCGGCTCGGGCGGGCGCTTCAACACCTGCTTCCACGTCGATGCGTCCGGCGGCGCCTTCCTCATCGATTGCGGCGCTTCCGCGCTCATCGCGATCCGGCGCTTCGGCGTCGAGCCGAACCGCATCCGCACGGTGTTCCTCACCCATCTTCACGGCGACCATTTCGGCGGCCTGCCCTGGCTGATCCTCGACGGGCAGCTCGTCAGCGGCCGCACGGAGCCGTTGACCGTGGTCGGGCCGCCGGGCACGGCGACGCGCCTTCCGGCGGCGATGGAGGTGCTGTTTCCCGGCTCAAGCACGGCCGAGCGCCGATTCTCCGTCGAGGTCGTGGAGATGGAAGCCGGGCGCCCGGTCGAGACCGGGGGCGTACGTGCCGCCGCCTTCACCATGTGCCACCCCTCCGGCGCGCCCGCGCACGCCCTGCGGATCGAGGCGGCGGGCAAGGTCGTCAGCTATACCGGCGACACCGAGTGGGTGGAGGACATCGTCGCCGCAGGGCGCGGGGCGGACCTGATGATCGCCGAGGGCTACACCGTGGAGCGTCCGGTCAAATTCCACCTCGATTGGGCGACGCTGAAGCGGCGCCTGCCCGAGATCGCCCCGAAGCGGCTGATGCTCACGCATATGAGCCCGGAGATGATCGCGCACCCGCCGGACGGCTACATCGCGGCCGAGGACGGGCTCGTCGTCACGCTTTGAGCCCGCCCCGTTTCGCTCCGCGCGATCAGCGCTTGCGCACGAATTCCGTGCGCAGGACGAGGCCTTTGATGCTGTCGTGGCGGCAATCGATCTCCTCCGGATCGTCCGTGAGGCGGATCGACCGGATGACGGTGCCCTGCTTCAGGGTCTGGTTCGCGCCCTTGACCTTGAGATCCTTGATCAGGGTGACCGCATCGCCGTCGGCCAGGATGTTGCCCGCGGCGTCGCGGACGGCCGCCCGCGCATCCGGCGTCTCGGCCGCCGCCGCGCCGGCGGGGCGCCATTCGCCGAGCGCTTCGTCGTAGATGTAGGTGTCGTCCGTATCCGGCATCGTCTGGCTCCCCGCGGTCACGCCGCCGTGAGCGCGGCCATAGCGGTGCCTCAGGCCGGCCGACAAGCGCGTTGCGGGCATGGCTCCGAACCGACTACCGTTGCGGGAGTTGGCGCCGGGTGCTCCAAGGATCACCGTTGCCTGCGCGTCGTTCCGCTCGGCTCGACAGCCCGACCCCATGCTCACGACCGGAAACACTCCGACCATGCGCCAGAAAATGCTCTCCGGATTGCTGGGCCTCGGCCTGCTCTGCACGCCGGCCCTCGTCGCCGGCACCGTTCCTGCCGCGGCGCAGGCGCCCACCAAACCCGCCACCCCGGCCGTCACCGCCGATCCCGAGCGCTTGGCCGCCGCCCGTGAGGTCGTCGCCGCGTCGCAGGGAGACCGGGCCGCGGTGCTCGCGGCGATGAAGGCACCGATGGCCGGGGTGATGCAGCAGATGGGTCTCACGGACCCGAAGAAGGCCCAGGTGATGGTGGACGAGGTCGTCATGCCCACGCTCTCGGAGAATTACGACGACCTGCTCGCGATCCAGGCCCTCAGCTTCGCCTCCGTCCTCTCGAAGGAGGATCTGAAGGCGGTGGCCAGCTTCTACGCCACGCCGGCGGGCAAGAACCTCGTCAAGGCGCAGCCGCAACTGAGCCAGGCGATGCTGACGGGCATGCAGCAATGGATGGGCACGCTGCTGCCGCAGCTCAAGGAGAAGGTCGAGAAGGCTGCCGCGGCGCATGGCTGGTCGAACGAGGTCAAGCGGCGCTGAGACCCCTCACCGCTCCGGCTCGAACAAGGCCGTGGCTGCGGGCCCCTGCGGAAAGGTCAGGGGCATCCGGACCACGCCACGGTGATAGGGGAAGCGGGCGCGCTGGAGCGGGTCCGGCCCGGTGAAGATCAGCCGCGGTCGGAACGAGACCGGGCTGACGCAGAGCAGGTAATTGCGCAGGTTGCGCTCGTCGGGCACGAACATGGCCTTGTCGAGGTAGCGGGCCTCGTGCCGCACCCAAGGCGGAATGAACGGCAACCGCCAGCGCCGGGCGAGGTGCTCGCCGACCCCGCCGAGGAAGGCATCGGGCCGCGCGTCTCCCAGAAAGCCCGGATCCTCGGCGATCATCGCCCCCTGGGCGGCGGTGTCGCCGTCGAGCGCGTAGAAGGCATCGAGGAAGTTCTGCAGGTGGTGATCCCAGTCGCCATCCGCGCGCGCCCGCTCGACCACCGAGCGCAAGGTGACGGGCCTCATTGCGGGCCATCCTGAAGCACCGACCGGAAGCGCAGGCCCGCCTCATCCGGGGGCGCCTCGTCGTAAACGGACACGTAGAGGTCGTGCAGCGCGGCCACCTCGCCGATGCCGAGATGGGCGGCCAGGGCCTGCGCATCCCGCAGGTCGCGTTCGCCGCGATCGAGATTCTGCAGGGCGTGCAGCTTCATGGCGAGAAGGTAGCGCGGCGCGGCGAGAAAGGTGCGCAGACCCGGTGTCCCGTCGGCCGGATAGAGGCCGGCGGCCGTGAACAGGGCCTCGTCCTCATCCAGCGGCGTGAACATGCCGACCGCATTGTTGAGCCAATCGGGCTGCAACCCGAGTTCTTGCGCCACGCGCGCGACCGAAGGCGCCAGAGCCGCCTCGTCGAAGCCTTCGCGCACTACGGCATCGACATCGTCGGTGCCGCGCCGCCACGCGAATTGCAGCATCAGCGCCCCGCCGCCGTACACGGCCAGTTCGACGAACAGCCCCCGCGCGGACAGATCCGCGCCGAGCCGTTCGAAGGCCTGGAGGAGGCGGGTACGATCGAAGGCTGGGGCCATGCAGACAGTGTAGCCGATGCCGCGGCCTTCGTGAAAAGGCTACTCCGCAGCGGCGGCGAACACCGTACCGGCCCGCGGCAGATCCAGCGTATCCCAGGTTTCCACCAGCGCGGCCGTCAGCGCACCGATCCGCTCGTCGTCGTGGAAGGGCGAGGGCGTGATCCGCAAGCGCTCGGTGCCGCGCGGGACGGTGGGGTAGTTGATCGGCTGAATGTAGATGCCGTGATGCTCCAGCAGGTGGTCGGCCGCCGCCTTGCACAGCTCGGCGTCGCCCACCATCAGCGGCACGATGTGGGTCTCGGTGTGCAGCACCGGCAGGCCGGCGGTCTCCAGGGCCGCCTTGGTGCGGGCGGCCTGGCGCTGATGCGCCTCGCGCTCGAGCTTCGAGCGCTTGAGGTAGCGCACCGAGGCGCGCGCCGCGGCGGCCACGGCCGGCGGCAGGGCGGTGGTGAAGATAAAGCCGGCCGCGTGGCTGCGGACCGCGTCACACAGGGTCGCCGAACCGGTGATGTAGCCGCCGACGCAGCCGAAGCCCTTGGCGAGCGTCCCCTCGATCACATCGACCCGGTCCATCACCCCGTCACGCTCGGCGATGCCGGCGCCGCGCTCGCCGTAGAGGCCGACCGCGTGGACCTCGTCGAGATAGGTCATGGCGCCGTAGGCATCGGCGAGGTCGCAGATCGCGGCGATCGGCGCGATGTCGCCGTCCATCGAGTAGACCGACTCGAAGGCGATCAGCTTGGGCCGGTCGCCGGCCTCGGCGAGCAGTTGCTCGAGATGCTCGAGGTCGTTGTGGCGGAAGACGCGCTTCTCGCAACCGGAATGGCGCACGCCCTCGATCATCGAATTGTGGTTGAAGGCGTCCGACAGGATCAGGCAGTTCGGCAGCAGCTTGGCGATGGTCGAGATGCCGGCCTGATTCGAGACGTAGCCCGAGGTGAAGACGAGGCCCGCCTCCTTGCCGTGCAGGTCGGCGAGTTCGCGCTCCAGATCGACCAGCGGCGAGTTGTTGCCAGCGATGTTGCGGGTACCGCCGGCGCCGACGCCGCAGCGGGCGGCCGTGTCAGTCAGGGCCGCGACGACCTCGGGGTGCTGGCCCATGCCGAGATAGTCGTTGGAGCACCACACCGTGATCTCGCGGTTGCCGCCCTCCGGGCGCCGCCACGTGGCCTGCGGAAAGCGACCGGAGATCCGCTCGATGTCGGCGAAGACGCGGTAGCGGCGCTCGCTGTGCAGCCGGTCGAGGGCAGCACGGAAATGGCCGTCGTAATCCGTGCGCAGGCCGGCGGGGCGGACCGGCGACCGCTCGAATTTGGCCCGGCCATTGCTAGCACCGGCCTCGTCCACGCCGCCATCACCGCCGACGATCGACTCGTCGGGCTGGGTGGCGCTGTCGGCCGCGTTCACAGGCATCAGGTTCACGGGCATCCGTCCTCGACGCTTTCGGCTGGCCGGGCGTTCTTCTTGGGACGCCTCGGTTCAAAGAATTCGGGTCCGAGCCCTACCCCGGAGAGCGTGGCCGAACCGTTCGCGGCCGGGGCGGTGGTCTCCCGAGGTTCAGCCCCCAGGGAGCGGCACGGCCTTCGCCGTGCGTCATCGTCCGACCGGCGGCTTTCGCATCCCGTCCGGGACGAGTCCCGCGCCGATGCTGCCGTGACCGCAAGATAGGAGGTTATTTCGAACTGGTTCAAGGTGAGTTCGAGACATTCCTGCTTTGCACAGGCTCGAAGGGACCTGCGATCTCGCCCGCATCCAGGCGCCAACATGGAATGTTCGCCCTGACGATGCCGTCCTGGCGCGGCTTTGTGATCGCTTGCGAGAACCGATGCCCGCTGATTCGCCTTGGGTGACGATGGGTCGCGGCGTGGAGCAAGGCCCGTGCGGGGCGGCCGATGCGCTGGCGAAGGAGACAAAATCGGGATACGGCCTTTGCCCATAACGGCCGAACGCGCACCGGCATGACGGGCGCTCCGCCGGGTGAAATCGTTTCGGAACGCGAGATGGCGACCAAGGACGAGGAGCGCGCCGCCCGCCTCAAAGCGGCCCTGCGCGACAACCTGCGCCGCCGCAAGGCACAGGCCCGGAGCCGGGCCGACGACGCCCCCGAACCCACGAAGACGCAGCCGACCGAACCGGCCGAGAAGAGTTAGCGCATCGTCCCGAAAGGTGGTCCCCGGCTTTCGGAAAAAGACGATGCAAAATCAGAGGGCTCGAGTATCGGCCCGGATCCGATATCCAGGACAATGCTCTCGCGCCCGTCGCCCGGCCTGCCGCCCTTGCACCCACCGAGGGAGCGATGCTCCGGGCGCGGAATGGAACCGAACGGCCACGCTTCTTCTTTTTGCCGGATACCGCCTATACCTCCACCCTGAACGAGGGGCGCCCGCGCGCCCGGCACGCAAGGCGACCTCCGCGATCGGAACGGGGGTGCTCCGAGGATCCCGATGGACCGCATCCACATCACCGGCGGCACGCCGCTCAACGGCACGATCCCGATTTCGGGCGCCAAGAACGCGGCACTGCCGCTGATGATCGCGAGCCTTCTCACCGGGGAGACGCTGGAACTCATCAACGTGCCGCGGCTCGCCGACATCGCGGCGCTGACGCGCATCCTCGGCAATCACGGCGTCGATCACATGGTCGTCGGCAAGCGGCCGGGGCAGACCGCCGAGACCGGCCAGACCGTCCGGCTCACCGCCTCGAACGTCATCGACACCACCGCGCCCTACGAACTCGTCTCGACCATGCGGGCGAGCTTCTGGGTGATTGCGCCGCTGCTCGCCCGCTTCGGCGAGGCCAAGGTGTCGCTGCCCGGCGGCTGCGCCATCGGCACCCGGCCGGTCGACCTGCTGCTCATGGCCCTGGAGAAGCTCGGCGCCGAGATCGAGATCGACGGCGGCTACGTGGTTGCGAAGACGAAGAACGGGCTGCGCGGCGCCGAGATCGACTTCCCCAAGGTCACGGTCGGCGGCACCCACGTCGCCCTGATGGCGGCGGCCCTGGCCTACGGCACCACGGTGATCGACAACGCCGCCCGCGAGCCGGAAGTCGTCGATCTCGCCGAGTGCCTGATCAAGATGGGCGCGCGGATCGAGGGTGCGGGCACCTCCCGCATCGTTGTTGAGGGCGTGGCACGCCTCGGCGGCACCCGCCACGAGGTGCTGCCCGACC
Source organism: Methylobacterium sp. J-043 (assembly GCF_022829505.1). Taxonomy (NCBI): domain Bacteria; kingdom Pseudomonadati; phylum Pseudomonadota; class Alphaproteobacteria; order Hyphomicrobiales; family Methylobacteriaceae; genus Methylobacterium; species Methylobacterium sp. J-043. The sequence goes on from NZ_JAKSYB010000043.1 coordinate 104,468, forward strand.
GGATCGAGACCGGCACCTACGCCATGGCGGTAGCGATGACCGGGGGCGACGTCTCCCTCGTCAACACCCGGACCGACCTGCTGGCTTCGGCGCTCGAGACCCTGGCCTCCACCGGCACCGAGGTGACGGCCCTGCCCGACGGAATCCGGGTGCGCCGCAACGGCGGCGGGATCAGCCCGGCGGACGTGACGACCGATCCGTTCCCCGGCTTCCCGACCGATCTCCAGGCCCAGTTCATGGCGCTGATGACGCTGGCCAAGGGCCAGTCGCGCATCCGCGAGACGATCTTCGAGAACCGCTTCATGCACGTTCAGGAGTTGGCCCGCCTCGGCGCGCGGATCCGCCTCGACGGCGATCTCGCCATCGTCGAGGGCGTGGAGCGCCTGAAGGGTGCACCCGTCATGGCCACCGACCTGCGCGCCTCGGTCTCACTGGTGATCGGCGCGCTCGCGGCGGAGGGCGAGACGCAGATCAACCGCGTCTACCACCTCGACCGCGGCTTCGAGGCGCTGGAAGCCAAGCTTGCCCGCTGCGGCGCGCAGATCGAGCGCGTGCGGGCCTGAAGGCGCACGGCGCCGATCCTTCCGTTCGGCCTCTCACGAAAAAGGCCTGCACCGCGCGGTGCAGGCCGATCCAGTTCGGACGATCCCTGAGAGATCAGCGGGCGATGGCACCGCGCTTCACGCCGAAGCCGGGGATATCGCAGGCGCAGGGCGCGTTCGGAGGCGCGAAGCCCGTCGCGCAGCTGCCGCGGGCGGTGATGCAGACGCTGCCGCCGCGTCCGCCGCGGGGCGGACCCCGGAAGCGCGGACCGTCGTCGTCATCGTCGAAGCGGCGGCGACGGCCTTCATCGTCGCCGTAGCGGCGCCGACCGTACCCCTCGTCGTCGCCACGTGAGCGGCGGCTGTAGCCGTCGTCGTAGCGGCGCGGACCGTCATAGCCGTCGCGATAGTACTGGGCGCTCGCCGGGCTCGCCACGAACCCGAGGGCCAGGACGACCCCCAAGGTGCGCCCCATGGCCAGAACTCCGTTTTGCATCGTCCGCATCCCCTCCGGATGACTTGGAAAAGTCACGCTGACCTTAGCCATGCGCTCATGAACGCACGATGAGCCCAAAAGAGCCGCGCCCCCCGCAATCCACACTCGGACACGGCGCTCGGTGGCGCATCGGGCACGGCACGCGGTCCCGTCCGGGGTGCTCTCTCGGGTGCCGAGCCGGCCTTCCGGTCGCGGAAGCACGCTGCGACCCGTCCGGCTGCCGGTTGCCGCAGGCGGGTCGCGTCGCTACCTACGCCTCGAAATCCGCTTCCCGCGCGTTCGGTCGGGGAGCCCGGAGCGTCAATGATGGAGCTTCTCAAGCTCGCCGCCCTCGATGCCGAGGATCTCGCCGTCATCTCCGCCCACCTTCAGGACGCGATCCTGCGGGCGGAGGATCTCGCATGGCTGCCGGGCGAGCACCGCTTCGCCCTGGCGGCGCGCCGTTTCGACTGGTCGGTGTCGCCGGGCCAGCCGCCCCGGCGCCGCCTCTCGGGCCTGCATTTCGAGTGCGTGCTCTCCGTGAAGGCCAAGGGCATCACACCGGGGGCGACTTCCGGCGATCCGCTGAGCCTTCTCGCGATCACCTTCGAGGAAACCGAGGCACCCTCCGGCATCGCCACCCTGGTCTTTTCCGGCGGGGCCGCGATCCGGCTCGAACTTGAATGCGTCGAGGTGCGCCTGAAGGATCTCGGCCCCGTCTGGGAGGCCGATGGCCGCCCCGACCACGAGGCCGTGCGCAACCTCGTCGAGAACCGCCCGTGACCCCCCGCCCCCGAACCGCCGATATCGCCCGATGATCCGTCTCGACAGCCGCTCTCCCGATTTCGCGGAGGCGTTCAAGCGCCTGCTCGGCCTCAAGCGCGAGATCTCCGAGGATGTGGACGAGACCGTGCGCGGGATCATCGCGGGGGTCGTCTCCGGCGGCGACGCGGCGCTCGTCGATTACACCCGCCGCTTCGACCGGCTCGGCCAGGATTTCTCACCGGCCTCCCTGCGCATCACCGCCGAGGAAGTGGAAGCGGCGGTGGCCGCCTGCCCCCCTGAGGCCCGCGCCGCCCTGGCTCTCGCGGCCGAGCGGATCGAGGCCTATCACCGCCGCCAGATCCCCGAGGACCACCTCTCCACCGACGATCTCGGCGTCACCGCCGGCTGGCGCTGGACCGCGATCGAGTCGGTCGGGCTCTACGTGCCCGGCGGCACCGCGAGCTATCCTTCCTCAGTGCTGATGAACGCGGTGCCGGCCCGCGTCGCGGGCGTGCCACGCATCGTCATGGTGGTGCCGACGCCCGAGGGGCAGCTCAACCCGCTGGTGCTGGCCGCAGCATCGCTCTCCGGCGTCACCGAGATCTACCGCGTCGGCGGGGCGCAGGCGGTGGCCGCGCTCGCCTACGGCACGGAAACCATCGCGCCGGTGGCCAAGATCGTCGGCCCCGGCAATGCCTGGGTCGCGGCGGCCAAGCGCCGGGTGTTCGGGCAGGTCGGCATCGACATGATCGCCGGCCCTTCCGAAGTGCTGATCCTTGCCGACCGTCACGCCAACCCTGATTGGATCGCCGCCGACCTGCTGGCCCAGGCCGAGCACGACACCGCGGCGCAGGCGGTGCTCGTCACCGATTCGGATGAACTCGCCGACGCGACCGAGGCCGCGGTCGAGCGTGCGCTGGCAACCCTGAAGCGCGCCGAGATCGCCCGCGCCAGTTGGCGCGATTACGGCGCGATCATCCGCGTCCGGGATTTCGACGAGGCAGTGCCGCTGGTCGATGCCATCGCCCCCGAGCATCTCGAGATCGAGACGGAGGACGCCGAGGCGTTGTCGCTCAAAATCCGGAACGCGGGGGCGATCTTCCTCGGCGCGCACACGCCCGAAGCCATCGGCGATTATGTCGGCGGGCCGAACCACGTGCTGCCGACGGCCCGTTCGGCGCGGTTCTCCTCGGGGCTCGGGGTGCTCGACTTCATGAAGCGCACCTCGATCCTGCGCTGCGATCCGGCCGCGCTGCGGGCGCTCGGGCCCGCAGCGATCGTCCTGGGCGAGTCCGAGGGTCTCGACGGGCATGCCCGCTCCGTGTCGATCCGGCTCAACCTCTAGAGGATCGTCCCGAAAGGTGGTTGCCGGCTTTCGGGACGATACACGATGGGTCGGCGGGAACCACGTTTCGGATCGATCGTCCGGAGAGCTTGCGTGCGAGCCCGGCTTTCGGCTCATGTGACGGAAACAGGGCGCCCGGATTCGGGTGCCGACGCGAGAAGGCGCCGGCGATGAAGGCCGAAGCGAACCAGGGGGCGCAAGACGCGCAGGGCGAGGCACCGGCGAAGCCGCGAAATCGGCTTGCGGCGGTGCGTCTCGACGAGGGCTCGATCGGCCGGGGCAACCCGGACCAGGAGCACGAGCGCGCCATCGCCATCTACGACATTCTGGAGGAGAACTCCTTCACGATCCCCGAGCGCGACGAGGGCCCGTACGGGCTGGACCTCGGCCTCGTCGAGAACAAGTTGTCCTTCGCGATCGCGACCGAGGCGGGCGAGCCGGTGATGACCCACCTGCTCTCGCTCACTCCCTTCCGCCGGGTCATCCGCGATTACGAGATGATCTGCGAGAGCTATTACAGCGCGATCCGCACCGCCTCGCCGACGCAGATCGAGGCGATCGACATGGGGCGGCGGGGCCTGCACAACGAAGCGTCCGAGCTGCTGCGGCAGCGCCTCGAAGGCAAGGTCGATCTCGACCATGATACGGCGCGGCGCCTGTTCACCCTGATCTTCGCCCTTCACTGGAAGGGCTGACGATCGCGGCTTTATCCTGCCCGAAGGTGGAGCGCCCGGCAGAACGATCCGCTTTCGGGAATTCCGGGGCGGATCTATATCAGCGTGTGCGCGAGCACCTCATGAAACGCCCGATCCGTGGTGCATCGGCGCAAGTCGGCGTGGGCGTTTCGCGAGGGGTCACGGTGTTTGCATCGTCTTTTCCGACAAGCCGGCGCCCGTTCGGGACGATGCTCTCTGAGCGCTCCACGGGGTTTGCGGCCGTCGATCGCTCTTCTGCGGGCCTGACGGCGCGGCGGGGGTTTCGTGGGAAGCACCCGGGCGGGGCATGACGGACGACACGATTCCCGGGACCGGACCCAAGAAGCGGCGGGTTCAGTCCGTCCTGTTCATGTGCAACTTCAATGCGGTGCGCTCGCTGGCGGCGGAGGCGATCGCGCGCCATTACTTCGGCAAATCCACCTACGTGCAGTCCGCCGGCGTGCGCACGGGCGAGCCGAGCGATCCCTTCATGGTCGCAGCTTTGGACGAGATTGGCATCGATGCCTCCCGCCACAAGCCGCGCACCATCGAGCAGCTCGAGGATTGGGAGGGGCTGAACTTCGACCTGATCATCACCCTCTCGCCGGAGGCGCACCACCGGGCGCTGAAACTGACGCACACCCTGGCGGCGGATGTCGAGTACTGGCCGACGCCGGACCCGACCCTGGTGCAGGAGGGCACGCGCGAGCAGCGCCTCGACGGCTACCGCGATGTACGCGACGGACTGACCTACCGGATCAAGTCCCGGCTGAAGGTGTGATACGGTTTCCGCTTGATCCAAGCGGGGATCGGATCAGCAAGCCCGCGCGGCGCCTGAGCGAAGTCCAAATCCGCCATCTCGAAGAGACCAAACGGATTTGGTATCAAGGGCGGGGCGCTGAAACGAAAGCACCGCCGCTGGCGGCGGCGTGAAAGCAAAAGGGCTCCCCGAGCGAGGAGCCCTATCGCCGGGATCAGGAGGCGGCCGAGACCGGCCGCCCCTCGCGCGCCTCGTTGCCGCCGCCGCCCTTGCGCCGGAGGCTGACGAGGGCCGCCGCAGCGGCCACGGCCAGGATCGCGAGCTGGGTGCCGAGCGCCTCCCAACTGCCATTGCTCAGGCCCCATTCCGAGACGAAGGCGGGTACGCCGTCCGTGGTGAAGGGGATCAGCGCCTGCTCCTGAAGCTCCTGGAACGCCTGGCCGACCATCCGCAGGCCCATGAAGAACAGGAAGGCCGAGGTCACCACGAACATCGGGCGCAGCGGCAGGCGCAGCGCCAGCCACTGCATCGCCACGAACATCGCCACCAGCGCCAGGGTCGCCGTCGCGAGCCCGCCCAGCAACGCGGCATCGAAGCCGTTGGCAGTCTTGGCCAGGGTGTGAACGAACAGGATCGTTTCGGCGCCCTCGCGGAACACCGCCAGGAAGGCGATGCCGGCGAGCGAGAGCATGGTGCCCGCGCCGAGCGCCCGCTCGGCCAGCCGGTTGAGGTCCGCCTGCCACGCCTTCGGATCCTGGCGGACGAACATCCAGCCGCTCATGTAGAACAGCAGCACCGCGGCCGCGAGCATCACGACGGCCTCGAACAGGTCGCTGTGGTTGCCGTCGTAGAAGGTCGCGAACACCCACGCCATGACGATGCTGGCGACGATCGCCGCGAGCGCGCCCATGTAGACCGGCGCGATTCGCTCCGCCGCATTCGCACGGCGAAGGAAGGCAACGAGCGCCGCGATCACCAGCAGAGCTTCCAGTCCCTCACGGAACAGGATGATGAAAGCCTGCACGAACGTTGATCCGTCCGTCATCCGATTGCTCCCGTTTCGATCGGCGGAACGCGCGTCCCGGCGAATTGTCTGCCTCAACGGCGAGGCCGCGCCGCGCGGCATCGCCAATACTTGTCACATTACAATGATGTTCTGATGCAAAACGCAGTTTGGAAACGTTCCTAACAAGAAGAGCGGCCCAGTTTCGGACGACGAAGCCCGATGTTTCGCTTCGCGTGCCAGTACAACCCTTTGTACCATTCTCGCAAGCATCGCACCGGGCACACGGGATCGCGCTCCGTCGCCGCAGGCAACAGCACGGACAACGCATGGAGACGGAGACAAATTTTTGCCGCTTTCCGGAAGGTCACGCGAAACCCAACGGCCACGTTGTGGATTGTTGATTCAATATGCGGCGGCGCCTGCACGGCGGGAGACCGGCCGCCCCGACCGAACCGTTGAAGCGCGCCCGCCGCGGCGCGCGGGCAGGATATCATGAACGCGCACTCCACCGCCGCGGCCGTCCTCGGCCTCGCCCTGATCGGCTTGACCGCGATGCCGAGCCTCGCTGCACCCGGCACGGGCCGCAGCACCACCCAGGTCGCCGAGGCCGCGCAGGTCTCCCAGGCGGCCGCGACCTCGGAGAGCGACGAGGAGAGCGCCAACTGCAACAAGCAGCGCCGCCGCCTGTGGATCGAGGGCGAGGGCTGGATCGTCCGCCGCGTCACGATCTGCCGCTGAGCACCGAAACGACGACGACCCGCGCGAACGCCATCGGCCGGCGGAGCGCCCGTCTCAGCATTCTGCATCGGCTGGCGGGACGAGGGGGAGCGGAACGAGCATAGGCGCCGCCGATTTGGTTTCATGAATCGCGCCTGTTTCGCCAATGCGCCACCGGAGAAGCCCCGCCCCATGCGCCCAGCCCTCGCCGCCGGTCTCGCTACTCTGCTCGCCCTCGGCGCCGCCTCGGGCGCTGCCGCCGACCCCTACGTCTACGGGTATGGCGGTGGCGGATACCGCTTCGCCGGTCCGGCGATCGAGGGCGCCTATCTCGGCGCGCCGTTCACGCGCCTGCCCAGCACGAGCCGACTCGTGCCGCCGGCCTGGGGCTACGGCACCTACGGCATCCCCACCGCCGCCGGCATCCGCGACGCCCCCGCCGCGCGCCCGACCCTGACCGTGATCGAGCGGCCCGCTTCCACCCGTCTCCGCCCCGCAGCCCGGAGACACGGCGCCCGCGTCCTCTCGAAGGATTCCAAGGGCGTCTGGACCGATCCGGCACCCCGCTCCGAGGTCGAGGAGAGCGGCGCCCAGGTGGTGTCGGTCCGGTTGCCGACCCGTACCCGGTAGGGCCTTTCCCGGAGCAGCGCCTCCCTTCCTCAGCGCGCTACGGAGTCTAGACGGCCCTTTAACCTGTCTTGCGCACAATCTCCGCCGGTCAGCGGGGGTAGAGCCGTGCACATCGTCATCGTGGATTCGAGCCGCGTCGTCCTGCGGATCGTGGCCGGCATGCTCGAACCGCGGGGGCATGTGGTGACACAGTTCACGGATTCCGGTGAGGCGCTGACCTACATCACCGACAATCCGAAGGTCCGTGCCCTGATCACCAGTCTGGAAGTCCGTCCGCTGAGTGGATTGGAGCTGTGCTGGTCGGCCCGCCTGCTGTCCGAATCGAGCCGTCCGCTCTCGATCATCGCCATGTCCTCGGCCCGAAACGCCCGCAACCTCGCCGAGGCTCTCGACAGCGGCGCCGACGACTTCATCGACAAGCCGCCGGGCGCCGAGGAATTGCAGGCGCGGCTGCGGGCGGCCGAGCGCCTCACCACGCTCCAGAGTGACCTGATCCGGCTTGCCGAGACCGATTCGCTCACCGGCCTGCTCAACCGCCGCGCCTTCCTCCGGCGCACGCGCGAGGCCGCCCAGAAGGCTGGGTCGTTCGGGCATCTCTGCGCCGTGATCCTCGACATCGACCATTTCAAACGCATCAACGACGAGCACGGCCACGATGTCGGCGACGCGGCGATCAAGGCGGTGGCGGGACTGATCGAGGCGGAGGGCATTGCCGGGCGCCTGGGCGGGGAGGAGTTCGCGGTGGTGCTGGCCGGTCAGCGCCTCGCGGAGGCCGAAGCGATCGCCTCCCGCCTGCGCCTCAAGACATCGGATCTCCGCATCCGCTCGACCAAGGGGCCGGTGCGCCTCACCTGCAGCTTCGGCGTCAGCGAATGGTCCGAGGGCGAGACGGTCGAGGGCCTTCTGAAGCGGGCCGACATCGCCCTGTACGAAGCCAAGACGACGGGCCGCGATCGCGTGGTCTCGGCGATGTCCGACCTCATCCTCTCCCGGACGGCGTGAGACGTTCGCAGCCCGGCGGCCTGGCCGCCGCGGGTAAGGTGACCGCTTCGTCCCGAAGCGGGACGGTGATCGCCGGACGGCTCCGCGAGGGAACGTTTCGGGGCAATAGAGCCCCCTAAACCGCTGGAACGACTCTTGTTCTTCTCCATCCGCACAAGCCGCACCGTTCTGCGGCGGGACGAGAGGGGAGCGGCATGAGTCAGGCCGTCAAGCACACCGCCAGCCACACGGCGGGCCGGGCTGTCGAGCTTTTGATCGTCGATGAGCCGGCGGGGCTCGACGAACGGATGCGCGCCGAGCTGGAGCATGCGCCGGCCCTGCGGACCATCGGCGAGGACGATCTGGCCCGCGGCGGTCCGGTGCCGGCCGTGGCGCTGGTCCCGGTGGACGGGGCGCGAGCGGAGGCCGGCTGCGCGCGGATCGCGGCCTTGCGCGACGGGCGGCCCTGGCTGCGGGTGCTCGCGGTGTTCCGGACCCTCGACGCGCCGGCGATGAACCGGCTGATCGCCGCCGGCGCCGACGCCTTCATCGGCTGCGGAACCCCGGCGGACGAGGTCTGCGCCAGCGTGCTCGCCCTCGCGAAGGGCACATCGCCCGCCTCGTCGTCCGCCCGCCCGGCCGCCGAGGATTCGGCCATCGGGCTCACCCCGCGCGAGGCGGAGGTTCTACGCTTCCTCAGCGCCGGCTTCAGCAACAAGGAAGTCGCCCGGCGGCTCTCGCTGAGCGTCCGGACGGTCGAGACCCATCGGCTGAACCTGCGCCGCAAGACGCAGACCGGTCGCCTCAAGGATCTCGTCACCCTCGCACGCCAGCTCGGTCTCGCCCCGGTGCTCGACACCGAGACGCCGCGCAGCCCGACACGCCACACCGCCCACGCCGCCCGAGCCTGAAGGCCCAGGTCCGACGCACCATTTTCCGAAGCGCCGGCCGGCCTTTGATGGGAATGCGCTCTAGATCGAGCGCGGCTCCAGCTTCTCGTCCAGCGCCGAGAGGGGACGCTTCGGCTTGCGGCCGACATCTTCGCCGCGCACCGAGGGCTCGAACGGCTCGGGGCCTTTGCGCAGCAGCTTCGCGAGATAGTAGCTGCCGAAGCCGAAGATGATCGCGTAGGCGACGACGAAGGCGATGAGCGAGGTCGTCACGGCCTGGGCGGTGAGCGGCGAATGGGCATCCGCCGTCTTGAGCTGACCGTAGACGATGTAGGGCTGGCGCCCGATCTCGGCGGTGAACCAGCCGAAGATCACCGCGCCGAAGCCCGAAGGCGTCATCAGCATGGCGCAGGTGAGGAAGACGCGGTTCGTGAACAGCGTACCCTTCCAGCGCAGATACAGGCTCCACAGGCTGAGGAGGAGCATCGCCATGCCGATCGCGACCATGGCGCGGAAGGCATAGAACACCGGCCAGACCGGCGGGCGCTTGTCCGGCGTCACGTCTTTCAGGCCCGGCACCACGCCGGAGAAGTCGTGGGTGAGGATGAACGAGCCGAGGCGCGGGATGCCGATCTCGAAGTCGTTGCGCTCGGCCTCCATGTTCGGGATCGCGAACAGCAGCAGCGGCATGTTGGCCTGAGTGTCCCAGTTCGCCTCGATCGCCGCGAGCTTGGTCGGCTGGTGCTTGAGCACGCCGAGGCCGTGGGTGTCGCCGACGAAGATCTGGATCGGCGTGAAGATCAGCGCGAACCACAGGGCCATGGAGAGCGAGACCCGGGCCCCCTGAACCTTGGCCGGCGGCTCCTTGCGGGCGCGCAGGATCATCCAGGCCGCCATGCCCGAGACCGCGAAGGCGGTGGTGAGGAAGCAGCCGAGCACCATGTGCGCGTAGCGGATTGGGAAGCTCGGGTTGAAGATCACCTGCCACCAGTCGGTGGCCACCGCCCGGCCGTTCTCGATCGTGAAGCCCGCCGGCGTCTGCATCCAGGAATTGGCCGAGAGGATCCAGAAGGCGGAGATCAGCGTACCGAGCGAGACCATGCAGGTCGCCAGGAAGTGCAGCCGGTCACCGACGCGGTCCCAGCCGAACAGCATGATCCCGAGGAAGCCGGCCTCCAGGAAGAAGGCGGTGATGACCTCGTACTGGATCAGCGGGCCCAGCACGTTGCCGGTGAAGTCGGAGTAGCGCGACCAGTTCGTGCCGAGCTGGTAGCTCATCACGATACCCGAGACGACACCGAGGCCGAACGAGACCGCGAAGGCCTTCACCCAGAACCGGTAGAGCATCCGGTACATCGGGTTCCTCGTCCACAGCCACTGCGCTTCGAGCCGCACGAGGAAGGCGGCGAGACCGATGGTGAAGGCCGGGAAGATGATGTGGAAGGCCATCGTGAAGCCGAACTGGATGCGCGAGAGCATCAGGGCGTCGAGTTCCATCGCGTCACCTTCCTGACCGTGGCGTCACCGCGGTTCGCGGAGCGGCGGCTGTCATGCCGTACGGCGGACCGCGCCGATTCATCCATCAACCGGTCTCGGAGGAGGCCGGTTCTCCGCACGCATCGATTGGGCGGATCGAGCGATACCCGAATCTGCGCGGGCGCAGCGTGGCGAGCGAACCCTGGTTCCGGAATGCGATCCGCTTGGCCGGCGGCGACGACTATGTTCCGGGCGAGATTCGGTGCGAGGCGCAGCTCGGCGGTGGGCAGATCGCGACCTATGCCGCTGGGATCTACGAGTCGGGCGGCGGGCCGGCCTGCGGTGTGCTGGCGATCCACTTCGATTGGGAAGCGCAAGCGAAGTCCATCGTCGAAGGCGTGCGGATCGCCGGGGAGGATCGGGCACGCACCCGCGTGGTGCTCGTCGATGCGCAACGTCGCATCCTCGCCGCCTCCGACGGTAAGGGCGTCCTCACCGAGACGCTCGCCGTGGACCTGAACGGGCGGGAAAGCGGCATCGTCCGCGATGCCCGGTCCGGCACCGTCACGGCCTTCAACCGCACGCCGGGCTACGAGACCTATCGCGGGCTCGGCTGGTACGGCGCCATCGTCCAGAGCGGCACCTGAAGACGCCTCACGCCGCCCGTCTGCCTCCGGACGTGCGCTTCGTGCCGGTCGCCCTCGCCTTGCGGCCTCCGGTCTGGCGCGGCGGCTCGATCTTTGTCGTGCTCTCGATCTTCTTACCTTTGGAGGCGGCCTTCGTCGCCTGTTCCAGCCGCCCCCGCAGCAGGCTCAGCACCGCCGCCTCCTCCGGGCGCAGCACGCCGAGGTCGTTCTTGAGTTCGCCCTCGACCGCGTCCTTGACCTGCAACAGCATCCCGCCTTCGAGGTAGCAGTCGAGGATCTGCGGGTGGATGTAGCACTTGCGGCAGATGGTCGGCGTGTTGCCGAGCCGCCCGGCCACGGACTCGATCGCCGCGCGCAGGTTCTTCTTGGCCCCCGCCGCGCTGTCGAATGCCTCGAACTCCCGCAGTGCCAGGGCCGCGAGCACGGTGCCCGCCCAGGTGCGGAAATCCTTGGCCGTGAAATCCTCGCCCGTGATCTCGCGGAGATACGCGTTCACATCCGACGAGGTGACGTCGCGCCGCTCGCCCTCTTCGTCGAGATACTGGAACAGCTCCTGGCCGGGCAGATCCTGGCAGGCCTTGACGATCTTGGCGACGCGCCGGTCGCGCACCGAGACCGACCATTCCTTGCCGCTCTTGCCCTTGAAGCGGAAGCGCATCTCGGAGCCCGCCACCTTCACGTGCGGATCGCGCAGGGTGGTGAGGCCGTAGCTCTTGTTCGAGCGGGCGTAATCGTCGTTGCCGACGCGGATCAGCGTGGTCTCCAAGAGGTGGACGACGGTGGCGAGCACCTTCTCGCGGGGTAGGCCGCGCTTGCCCATATCGGCGTCGATCCGCGCGCGGATGCCCGGCAGCGCCTCGGCGAAGGCCATGATGCGGTGGAACTTCGAGGCCTCCCGCGCCTCGCGGAAGCGGGGATGGTAGCGGTACTGCTTGCGCCCCTTCTCGTCGCGCCCGGTCGCCTGGATGTGGCCGTTCGGGTGCGGGCAGATCCACACCTCCGTGTAGGCCGGCGGGATCGCGAGGCTTTTCAGCCGAGCGATCTCCTCCGCGTCGCGGATCGCGGCCCCCTTCGGATCGATGTAGCGGAAGCCCTTGCCGTTGCGCTTGCGCCGCAGGCCGGGCTTCGAATCGTCCACATAGCGCAGGCCCGCATCCCGCGCGGCCTCGCGGGGATCGACCACGCCGCCTCCGGCCTCCTCCGACAGCATGACGCCCTCCCTCATTTGTAGGGCGACAACGGGGTGGAAGGCGGCGCTGTTCCGGAGCGGGGGCCGTGCTATGGCCACGCACGATGACCACTTCAACAGCCTCTTACGCCGGCAAAAGCCTCGTCTTCGTCGTCACCGAGGACTGGTTCTTCGCCTCGCACTTCCTGCCGATGGCCCGCGCTGCCCGGCAGATGGGACTCTCGGTCGCGGTGGTGACGCGGGTGCGCGCGCACCGCGCCGTGATCGAGGCGGCCGGCATCCGCGTCGTGCCGCTCGAAGCGGAGCGCTCCAGCCTCAACCCGATGACGGCGGGCTACGCCGCGGGGCAACTCGCGGGCATCCTGAAGGCACTCAAGGCCGATATCGTCCACTGCGTCGCGCTGCGCGGCATCCTCGTCGGCGGCACCGCCGCGGCGATGGCCGGCATCCCGCGCCGTGTCTTCGCGCTGACCGGACTCGGCCTGCTCGGCGCCCGCGCGGACGCGACCGGGCGGCTGTCGCGGCTTGCTCTGAAAGGGCTGATCCGCGGCCCGCTGGCGAGCCGGCAGACCCGCTTCCTGTTCGAGAACCCGGACGACGCCCGCGCGCTCGGCCTCGACCCGTCCGACACCGCCGTGACCCTGATCGGCGGCGCGGGCGTCGATCCAGACGCCTTCGCGCCGCGCCCGCTCCCACCGCCTTCGCCGCTGAAGGTCGCCATCGTCGCGCGGATGCTGTGGTCGAAGGGGATCGATGTCGCGGTCGAGGCGGTGCGCCGAGCCCGCGCCGGGGGTGCGGCGGTGGAACTCTCGCTCTACGGCGCACCCGACCCGTCGAACCGCCGGGCGATCCCCGAGGCCACGTTGCGGGACTGGTCGCGCGACGGCGTGACGTGGCACGGACCGACCGGGGACGTGGCCGGCGTGTTCGCCGCCCACCATGTCGGCGCCCTGCCCTCCCGCGGCGGCGAGGGGTTGCCGCGCACGCTGCTGGAAGCGGGTGCGTGCGGCCGGGCCATCCTCACCAGCGATGTGCCGGGCTGCCGCGACCTCGTGCGCGATGGTGTCGAGGGCCTGCTCGTTCCGCCGGGCGACGCCGCCGCGCTCGCCGCGGCACTGACCCGGCTCGCCGCCGACCCTGCGCTCGTCGCGCGGATGGGTGCGGCGGCGCGGTCGCGCATTCTCGAAGGCGGCTACACGGAAGCCGCCGTCGCCGGGACGGTGGCCGGGCTCTACGCGGAGCTGCTGCGATAGACATCGGAGAGAGCGGGACAGGGAGGCTTCGATGACCGAACCCGCCGGCCGGCGCAGCCTCGACCAGCTCATCGCGCGCGACGCTCCGGCTTGGCCGCCCGTCCTGTCCTGGGCGGCCGATCCTGACGCCAAGCCGAGCCGCTGCTTCCTCGGCGACACGCGCGCCTTCTACGCCGACTTCTCTGAGTTGTGCCGCTGGGACAAGCACCCCTGCCCCGGCTTCGATGAGGCCTTTTCCTTCTATCCCTTCCCCTGGTCGGCGGAGGCCGGCAGCGACGTCAGCCGCCGGGCCGTGCCGATCGACGAGGTCCGGTGCCTCAAGTCCGAGCTTGCGGACTGATGCGGATCGGCCTCCCCTCACTTTTCCCGCGCCGTTCCAGGCCGCTTCCCACTGGGTCGATTCCGTGACGCCCGTTCGCGATCCCGTCCGCTTCATCCGCGAACACACAGCCCTGCGCCCGGTGCCGCACGCCCCCGAGATCGTCCTGCACGTCGCCGACGAGGCGACCGCGCTGTGGCAGAAGACCGAGGACGAGTTGGAGGCGATCGGCCTGCCGCCGCCGTTCTGGGCCTTTGCCTGGGCCGGGGGACAGGCACTCGCCCGCTACATCCTCGACAACCCCGCCACCGTGGCGGGGCGGCGGGTGGTCGATTTCGCCTCGGGCTCCGGCCTCGTCGCCATCGCCGCCGCGATGGCCGGCGCGGCCCACGTCACCGCGAGCGACCTCGACCCCTTCGCGCTCCACGCGATCCCCCTCAACGCGGCGGCCAACGGGGTGGCGAACCGCATTACGGCGGACGGCAGCGACCTCATCGGCACGGATGCGGCCTGCGTGCTGGCCGCCGACATCTTCTACGAGCGCGACCTCGCCGCCGCGGTCGGCGGCTGGCTCGGCGACCTGCATGGGCGCGGACGCACGGTCCTGATCGGCGATCCCGGCCGCAGCTACCTGCCCCGCGAACGGCTCGTGCCGCTCGTGACCTACGAGGTGCCCGTCACGCGGTCGCTGGAGGATGCCGAGATCAAGCGATCCTCGGTCTGGCGCTTCGCCTGATACGGCGCCGCTTGCTGCGCTGGCCCGGATCGCGCATCCGCTGGGAAGCCCTCACTCTCTCCCCGCCCGGTTCGAAAAATGCTCGACAGGTTGTTCCATGCCGGCGCGAGCGTTGCCCTGCTGCTGGCCGTGGCGTGGCTGTTCTCGGTGAACCGGCGGGCGATCCGGCCGCGGGTGGTGCTCGCCGCCCTGGCGCTTCAGGTCGGGATCGGCGCGCTGATTCTGCTCGTGCCCGCCGGGCAGCGAGCGCTCGGCGTGGTGGCCGATGTCGTTACCACCGTGCTTTCCTTCGGCGACAGGGGCACCGCCTTCCTGTTCGGCGGTCTCGTCGAGCCGCGGATGTTCGAGCTGTTCGGCGGCTCGGGCTTCATCCTGGCCCTGCGGGTGCTGCCGCAGATCCTCTACGTCTCGGCCCTGATCGGCGTACTCTACCATCTGGGCGTGATGCAGGCGCTGGCACGCATCCTCGGTGCGGGCTTGCGAAAGCTGCTCGGCACCTCGGCCATCGAATCCTTCTCGGCGGTCGTCACCATCTTCATCGGGCAAAGCGAGATCGCGGTGGCCCTGCGCCCCTTCCTCGCGGCGCTGACCGGGGCCGAGCTGTTCGCGGTGATGACGAGCGGGGCGGCCTCCACCGCCGGGTCGATCCTCGCCGGATACGCGGCACTCGGCGTGCCGATGCCGTATCTGCTGGCCGCCTCGTTCATGGCGATTCCCGGCGGGCTGCTTTACGCCAAGATCCTCGTGCCCTCGACCGAGCCGACGCGCATCCTCACGACGCGGGTCGAGTTCGGCGAGGCGCGCGCAGCCAACGTGATCGAGGCCGCCGCCGACGGCACGCAGAAGGGCCTCGGCGTCGCCGTCGCGGTCGGCGCCATGCTGATCGCCTTCGTCGGTCTGATCGCGCTCGTGAACGCCGCCATCGGCTGGGCCGGCGGCGTGTTCGGGTTCGCCGGACTCTCGATCGAGGGCATTCTCGGCGTCGTGCTGGCGCCGCTCGCCTGGCTTCTCGGCGTGCCGTGGGAGCAGGCGACGCTCGTCGGCGGCGCCATCGGCCAGAAGATCGCGTTCAACGAGTTCCTGGCCTATGCCAGCCTCTCGCCGACCCTGAAGGCCGGCACCCTCGACCCGCGCACGAGCGCGATCCTGTGCTTCGCGCTCTGCGGCTTTGCCAACCTCGCCTCGGTGGCGATCCAGCTCGCGAGCTTCACCAGTCTGGCCCCCGAGCGCCGGCCCGAGATCGCCCGGTTCGGCCTGCGGGCGATCCTGGCGGGCACGCTCTCGAACCTCACGAGCGCCGCCATCGCCGGACTGTTCATCACCGGGTGAAACGCCGGGCCGGCGATATCCGGCGAACCTTTCGGCCTGCCCCGTCATTCTGAGAGGATGGAGAACGCGCACGACATGGAACAGGCCCGAGCCACGCCGGACCCGGCGCAAGTCACGGCGCGGGATTGGGACGAGCGGGTCGACCGCGCCAGCCGGAAGCTTCCCGAGCGGGTGCAGCGCGGGGTGGCGTGGCTGCGCGAGCCGGCGCGCTTTCCGGTGCGGCTGCTCGCCGCGATCCTCCTGATCCTCGGCGGCATCTTCTCGATCCTGCCGGTGCTGGGCCTGTGGATGCTGCCGCTCGGCCTTGCGCTGCTGGCCCAGGACGTGCCCGGCCTCAAGGTGCCGATGGAGAAATCCGCCCGCTGGATCGAACGGCAATGGCGGCGCTGGCGCGGGAAATAATCCCTGCTCCTGCCTCGGCGTTCTGCCGCGCTTGACAGGATATCCGCGGCGGACGACCCATCGCGGATGGGCCTCAGCCGAGAAGGGCTCTTCGGAGACAACTTGTGATGCCGTTGCGTCTGTTCTCCCGCGGGTTCGCCGCCGCATTCCTTGCGGCGGCCGTGCTGGCGGGGGCCGCCTCCGCCCCCGTGTCGCCGGCGCGTGCCGAGGACGCGATTTTTCCACCGAGTTCACGGTTCGGTTTCAAGCCCCCATCGGACATGACGATCTCGAAGCGCTTCACCGGCTTCGAACGGCTCGGCGGCGGGGCGATGCTCTCCGTGGTGGAACTGCCGGCCGGCGCCTATCCGGAACTCAAGCAGAGCTTCACCGACGAGAACCTCAAGACGCAGGGCCTCGTCGTCCAGACCCGCGAGCCGGTGACCCTCGATGGCGGGGCCGAGGGCGTGCTGTTCACCGGTGAGCAGACGGCTCCCGACGGACAGGGCACGCCCGCCGCGCGCAAGTGGCTGCTGATCGTCGGCGCCCCGGAGGTGACCGGCATCATCATCGCCCAGGCCGCCGTCGATGCCGAGACCGACGAGTCGATGCGCGGCATGCTCACGGGCCTGCGCATCCGCGGGGCGCTGTCCCTCGACCAGCAGATCGCCGCCCTGCCCTTCCGCCTCAGCGACCTCGCGGGCTTTCGCCCGGTGCGGGCGCTGGCCGGCAATTCCGTGCTGCTGACCCTCGGCCCGCGCGATCAGGTCACCAACCTGGAACAGCCGATCCTCGTGGTCGCCCAGGCGGTGCAGCAACCGACGCCCCAGGAGCAGCGCGACGGCTTCGCCCGCGCCTCGCTCTACGCCAACCAGACGATGAAGGACTTCGTCATCGAGCGCTCGCAGAGCTACCGCCAGAACGGCATCGATTGGCACGAGATCGTGGCGCGTGCCCTCGACATCCCCTCGAGCCAGCCGGTGGTGGTCTCGCAGACGATCCGCTTCAACCCGGACGGCTACATTCGCGCCGTCGGCGTCACCCGCGCCGACCAGCGCGAGCAGATGCTGCCCCTGTTCCGTCAGGTCGTGGACAGCCTGCAACTGCGTTGAAATCCGCTCCTCCCCGCGAGGGAAAGGAGCGGATCCACCTCACTCGCAGACGCGTACGCGCCGGATGTAGATGTCGCCGTAGGGGTCGATGGTCTCGCGGCGCTCGAAGTGACAGATCGGGCCCTCGACATAGACCGGCCGCGGGGGCGCCCGGTAGACCGGCTTGCCGGGATAATAAGGGTCGCTGGCGCCTGCGATCGCACCGCCGACGGCAAGGCCGCCGAGCACGCCGAGCGCCGCCGCGCCACCCGCACCGATGCCGTCCCGCGCCTGGACGGCGGGTGCCGTGCCGAGCGCCAGGGCGCCCGCCACCACGCCCCCGAGAAGGATGCCCCTCATCGTCGAAACTCCTCAGAATCGCGCCCAGCGGCGCCATCGCGTTGCTGCCCGGCAGCGCGGCCGGAGCCTGCGGCTCGAGCGTGACGCTGCCGAGTGAGGAGAAGAGCCCCGGTTTGAGGCCAATCTTCGGCAAGCCGGAACCCGCGCGGCGCACCGGGCCCCGCCCCTCTCATGAGCGCCCGCCAAACCCTTCCCGTCCCGTTTCCTTGCGCACCGGCCCCAAATCGTTGCAGAAGTGCGCGCCGTCCCGGACGTCTTCCGCGCCCTCACCGGACCGCCGCCCAGGCGATCCTTCGAGCGAGCCGCGGCCGTCGGGCGGCAATCCGGAACAGGTCCGGTGTCAACGTCGATTACGGTGCGAACTTCCATGACGCAGACCCTTCGCCTCGGCATTGCGGGGCTCGGCACGGTCGGTGCCTCCGTCCTGCGCATGGTCGCCCGCCGCGCCGAGGCGCTCACCGCCGCGACCGGCCGCACGATCACCGTCACCGCCGTCTCCGCCCGCGACCGGAGCCGCGACCGCGGCGTCGACCTGTCGGGCCTGCACTGGTTCGACGATCCGGTGGCGCTCGCGCGCTCAGGCGAGATCGACGTGTTCGTCGAACTCGTCGGCGGCTCGGAAGGGACGGCCAAGGCGGCGGTCGAGGCGGCGCTCGGGGCCGGCAAGCATGTGGTGACCGCCAACAAGGCGCTGCTCGCCCACCACGGCGCGGCGCTCGCCCGTCTGGCCGAGCAGAACGGCGTCGCGCTGGCCTACGAGGCGTCGGTGGCAGGCGGCATCCCGGTCATCAAGGCGATCCGCGAGGGGCTGTCCGGCAACGCGGTCTCCCGCGTCTACGGCATCCTCAACGGCACCTGCAACTACATCCTCAGCCGGATGGAGGCGGAGGGGCTGACCTTCGAGGCCTGCCTCAAGGACGCGCAGGCGCTCGGCTACGCCGAGGCCGACCCGACCTTCGACGTCGAGGGCTTCGACACCGCCCATAAGCTCGCCATCCTCACCAGCCTCGCCTTCGGCGTGGAGATCGACGCCGAGGGCGTCTCGGTGGAGGGCATCTCGGCGATCCAGCCCCTCGACCTCACCATGGCCGACGAACTCGGCTACCGCATCAAGCTGCTGGGCGTCGCGCAGGCGACGGAGGCGGGGATCGAGCAGCGGGTCCACCCGACCATGGTGGCCAAGGCCTCGGCCATCGCCCAGGTGATGGGCGTGACCAACGCCGTCACCGTCGATGCCGACGCGGTCGGCGAACTGACCCTGATCGGCCCCGGCGCGGGCGGGGCCGCCACGGCCTCCGCGGTCGTGGCCGACATCACCGATGTCGCGCTCGGGCTCGTGCGCCCGACCTTCGGCGGGCCGATCGCGAGCCTCGCGCCGCCGCGCCGGGTCGAGATGCAGCGCCACGAGGGCGGCTACTACATCCGCCTCACCGTGCACGACCGCACCGGCGTTGCGGCCGGCGTCGCCACCCGGATGGCGGAGGCCAACATCTCGATCGAGAGCATCGTCCAGCGCCGCTCGGCCAAGGCCGCCTCCAGCGATCCGCAAGGTCTCTCCGGCCAGCCGGTGCCGCTGGTGCTGATCACCTACGCGGCGACCGAGGGCAATGTCCGCGAGGCGCTGGCCGCGATCGACCGCGATGGCCTGCTCGCCGAGGCGCCGCAATTGATCCGTATCGAGCGCGAATAGGCGAGACGGCGGCCGCGATTCCGGCGAAATGTTGCCGGAGACAACATCCGGTCGAAGAACGAAACATCATGCCGTCGCGTCGCGTCCTGCCCGCTTTCGTCTACGGCGGGAACGAGGGACGACAATCGGCACCGGGCGATGAACAGACCGGGCCTTGGGGATAAGGAACGTAGGGCGATGTCGGCGGCCAATACCGGGATCTTCAGCGATCCCACGGCGCGGGGCCTGACTCTCGAACTGGTGCGGGTGACGGAGGCGGCGGCCATCGCCGCGGCCCGCCTGCGGGGACACGGCCGCGAGAGGGAAGCCGACCAGGCCGCCGTCGATGCCATGCGTGCCGAATTGATGGTGCTGCCGATCGAGGGCCGCGTGGTGATCGGCGAGGGCGAGCGCGACGAGGCGCCGATGCTGTTCATCGGCGAGGCCGTCGGCACCGGCAACGGCCCGTCCGTGGACATCGCGGTCGATCCGCTGGAGGGCACGACGCTCTGCGCCAAGGACATGCCGGGCGCCATCGCCGTGATGGCCCTGGCCGAGCGCGGCTCGCTGCTCGCTGCTCCCGACGTCTACATGCAGAAGATCGCCATCGGCCCCGGCTACCCCCTCGGCACGGTCGATCTCGACTGGAGCCCGGCCCGCAACATCGCCTCGCTCGCCCGCGCCAAGGGCGTGGAGACCGCCGGCATCACCGCGATCATCCTCGACCGGCCGCGCCACATGGACCTGATCGCCGCCGTGCGCGACACCGGCGCCAGCATCCGCCTGATTTCGGACGGCGACATCGCCGCGATCATCCACTGCACCAAGCCCGACGAGACCGGCGTCGACATCTACATGGGCACCGGCGCCGCGCCGGAGGGCGTGATCGCCGCCAGCGCGCTCCGCTGCATCGGCGGCCAGATGCAGGGTCGGCTCATCCTCGATTCCGCCGACAAGCGGGCCCGGGCGGTCAAGATGGGCATCACGGACCCGAACCGGAAATACGACATGCACGACATGGCCCGGGGCGACGTCATCGTCGCGGCCACGGGCGTGACAACCGGGGCCCTGCTTGCGGGCGTGCGGTTCAGCCCCGGCCTCATCGAGACGGAGACGGTGGTCTACCGCTCGAACACCGGCACCGTCCGCCGCATCGCCTGCGAACACCGCCGGCTGGAGAGCGCGCCGGGCTGATCGCGTCCCCCGGCGGGGACCGCGGCCGGGCCGGGATCGGCCCCGGCCCGGCGTTGGACTCAGCCGACCGTAGCTTGGCCGAACAGCGCCTTGGCCAGACGCGCGGGATCGATCGGCTTCTCGCAATGAATCGCGTCCCGCAGGCGCGTCGGGACGGCATTCTCCTCGTAGCCGGTGGCGAAGACGAACGGGACGCCGCGCGCCCTGAGTGCGTCGGCCACCGGAAAGACCATGACCTCACGCAGGTTGATATCGAGCACCGCACCGTCGATGCGCGGGCATTGCTCGATCATCGCCAGAGCGTCATCGACGTTCCCCACCGGGCCGACCACTTGGGCGCCCCTCTCTTCGAACGCGCGCCGGATATCCTCGGCGATGAAATATTCGTCCTCGACGACGAGGACATGCCTTCCGTTGAAAAGTTCGGGTCCGTCTGGCATCGGCCTCTCCCTCTACGCTCTCCCGATACGCTCAGGATTGCGTCAATACCGGAAGTATAAACTGTGAATTCCGTTTCGGAGAGTCCCGCCCACAGATTTCAAGTTGCCCGCAACCAGAGGGAGGTTGTGCTACCGTCGGCACCACCGGTTCGATGCCGACCAGGCTCGCCGGGTACGCCGACCGGCACCGGTGGAAACGCATCCGATCCGTGCGGATGCGGCAATCGCCGGCCAGGCGGCGGCCCGAGACGGGCACCCGGTCACGATGGATCGCCGGTTCCCCAGGCCTTTGCCCAAACGAACAGGGAGCCGCCGGCCGTCGATGGGACCCGCGGCGTTCGATGCTTCTGCGGCCCCTCCCTGGATCGAGCCCTAGAACAGGCCGCCCTGCATGCGGCCGACGCCCTGCTTGGCCACGGCGTTGTTGGGATCGAGGCGCGCGGCCTGCTGGTAGCTCTCGTTCGCCTCTTTGCGGCGGTTCGTCTTCTCGTAGGCCAGCCCGCGATAGGCCCAGGATCCGGCG
Source organism: Methylobacterium sp. J-043 (assembly GCF_022829505.1). NCBI lineage: Bacteria > Pseudomonadati > Pseudomonadota > Alphaproteobacteria > Hyphomicrobiales > Methylobacteriaceae > Methylobacterium > Methylobacterium sp. J-043. The sequence goes on from NZ_JAKSYB010000043.1 coordinate 125,881, forward strand.
TCCTTCGCGTTCACGTTCAGCGCCGCGTTGAAGTCCTCGATCGCCTTGTCGTACTGGCCCAGCGAGATCAGGCTCTGGCCGCGTGCGGCGTAGGGGGCGGCGACGAAGGGGTTGCGGTCGATGGCCGCCGCGAAGTCGCCGATCGCCTCCGGGTTGTGGTTCTGCTTCTGCCGCACGAGGCCGCGGGCGTGGTAGGCCTCGGCCGATTCCGGAGCGAGACGGATCGCGGCGTTGAGGTCGTTCAACGCTCCGTCGAGGTCACCCTGGGCACGCTCGAGGTTCGCCCGGCCGATATAGGCGGCGGAAAAATTCGGATCGTTGGTGATCGCCTTCGAGAAGTCCTGCATCGCCGCGTCGGCGCGGCCGGTCTGGCGGTAGGCCAGCGCCCGGTTGTTGTAGGCCGAGGCCGAGTTCGGATCGAGTTGGACCGCCTTCGAGAAGTCGGTGATCGCCTCGCCGAACTGGCCCGCGCGGGCATAGGCCGCGCCGCGGGTGTTGTAGGCGCCGGCATCCGACGGGTTGCGCGAAATCACGTCGCTGAGCGAGGCGATGTTGACGTTGGTGGCGCCCGTCGTGTCGGTCTCCAGCACCGCGAATTGGCGCGGAGCCGTCGCGCTGCCATAGGTCTCGCAGCCGGCCAGCGCCGCGGCCGTCAGCGCGAGGGCACCGATCAGCCTCGCCTTGCGTCCGTCCAGCGTCATCCCGATCATTGTCCCGTTCTCCCCCGCGCCCGCTTGCCCGGATCTCCGCAGCGGCCCGTGAGGGCCCGGATCATCCCGTCGCGCGCACGCTGCCGCAACACGGTGAATGGGCGCTTAAACGATCCCGCAAAACATCCGCATCGCCGATGCGGCCCGCGCCGTGGAGCGGAGGTTCTGCGAAACGAACCCGGGAAGAACAGGCGGGCCCCTCCGGCCGTAGACCGGAGAACACGCACGATGCTTCCGCGGACGCCCCGTACCTTCCGCTGAAACCTCGGGATGTGGCGAAGGTGTGGCCCGCGTCTTCACGCTTTCGCCGAATGCTTCGAACCGGGCTCGACTGTGGTTTTCTGTTGCCGAGAGGCGACAGATTGAATGGTCAAGCTTTAGTCGAGGGGCTTGAGCCGGGTGACGTGCCCCATCTTCCGGCCGGGACGGGCCTCGGCCTTGCCGTAGAGGTGGAGATGGGCGCCCGGCTCGGCGAGCAGGGCGGCCCAGGCATCGGCCTCGGCGCCGATGAGGTTTTCCATTTCCACCGCCATGCCGCCGATGCGCGCGGTGTCGCCGAGCGGCCAGCCGCAGACCGCGCGGACGGTCTGCGCGAATTGCGAGGTCTGCGCACCCTCGATGGTCCAATGCCCGGAATTGTGCACGCGGGGCGCGATCTCGTTGACGACGAGGCGGGCGGCCCCGTCCGGCCCGGCGATCTCGAACATCTCGACGGCGAGCACGCCGACATAGTCCAGCGCCTCGGCGATGGCGCGGGCGATGGCGACCGCCGCGTCACCCGTCGTCCGGGTCAGGCCGGGCGCGGGGACGCGGGTGAGCGCGAGGATATGGTCGCGGTGCTCGTTGGCGCAGGGGTCGTAGGCCGCGAACGTCCCGTCCGGCCCGCGGGCGGCGACCACGGAGATTTCGCGCTCGAACGGCACGAACCCTTCGAGGATGCAGGGCGCACCCTTGAATTCGGCGAGGAGGGCGGCCGGGTCGTCGCCCTCGCGGATCATCCGCTGGCCCTTGCCGTCGTAGCCGAAGCGCCGGGTCTTCAGCACGGCGGGACGGCCGAGCGCCTCCAGGGCCCGCACGAGATCCTCGACCGTATCGACCGCCCGGTAGGGCGCAGTCGGGATGCCGAGACCCGTCACGAAGTCCTTCTCGGAGAGACGGTCCTGGGTCGTGAGCAAAGCCGTTGCGCTGGGGCGCAGGGTCGCGTGCTCGGCGAGCACCGCGGCGGTGGCGTGGGGGATGTTCTCGAACTCGTAGGTGACGACATCGCAGGCATCGGCGAAGGCGGCGAGCGCCGCCGCGTCGTCGTAGGGCGCCAGGGTGTGGGCGTGGGCCACGTCGAAGGCCGGACTGTCGGCGTCGGGGGCGTAGATGTGGACCTTGAGGCCGTAATGGGCCGCCGCGAGCGCGATCATGCGGCCGAGCTGGCCGCCGCCGACGATGCCGAGGGTGCCGCCGGGCCGGATCTGCGGCGAGGAGGTGGGAGAGGCCATGGTGCTTCGTGTCGTTGTCAGGCTTGAGAGGAATCCGGCCGTTCGGCGACGGACTCGGTCTGGCGGGCGCGCCACGCTTCGAGCCGTTCGGCGAGCCCGGCATCGGTGAGCGCCAGCACGGCGGCGGCGAGCAGGGCGGCGTTGACGGCTCCGGCCCGGCCGATCGCCAGAGTGCCGACGGGAATGCCGGCGGGCATCTGCACGATGGAAAGCAGGCTGTCCTGCCCCGAGAGCGCCTTCGACTCGACCGGAACGCCGAAGACCGGCAGCGAGGTCATCGCCGCCGTCATGCCGGGCAGATGCGCCGCGCCGCCTGCGCCCGCGATCACCACCTTGAAGCCGGCCTCCCGCGCGCCCTTGGCGAAAGCGACGAGCCGGTCCGGGGTGCGGTGGGCCGAGACGATGCGGGCATCGTAGGCGACGCCGAGCGCGTCCAGCGTCTCGGCGGCGTTGCGCATGGTCGCCCAGTCCGACTGGCTTCCCATGATGATCGCGACCGGGGGCGATCCCAGCATCGTCGTCTGGCCCATTACGAGGAAGCGGGCCCGTCGGCCCGCGAAAACGCCGAATAACAGGGGGGCCCGCACCCCGGCAAGGCGAGACCGCGCAAACGCTTGAAATGCCGGCCGGCCACAGGGAGCAAGCTTCGCCCCTGCCGCGCCTTTGCGGTGGGGCGGAGATACCGGCGACGCCCTGTGAAAATCCCCCGATTCTCGCCGAACCGGGCGGAGCCGAAATCGACCGACCGCGTTGTGCAGGAAACGGCCATCAGCGGCCGGGCCCCTTACCTCAGCGAGCTCTCAAATGTCCTCCGCGGACCAGACCACGCGCGCCCGCACTGCAACCCATATCGACATCCACGACAGCACCACCCGGAAGCATTGGGCCGACCTGCTTCAGGTCTCCGACGAGCGCCTGCGCAAGGCGGTTCGCCTCGTCGGAACCCGGGTGTCGAGCGTCTCGGCCTACCTCGCCAAGTGATTTAGTCATTTAGTCAGCAGATCGACGAAAACTTCGCCAGGAAGGCCCCGCCCTTCCTGGCGTTGCGCGTTACGCGATGATGTCCGGCGTGATCTGGTCTTCCAGATGCGTGATCCGGTCGCGCAAGACCAGCTTGCGCTTCTTGAGCCTCTGCAACTGAAGCTGATCGACGGCGACGCTGACCTTCAAAGCCTCGATCGCCTCGTCGAGATCCCGGTGCTCTTCGCGCAACCGCGTCAGCTCGCCGGCCGGATCCGCGACCGCGTCGTTGGCAATCTCGTCCGCCATCATCGCTCGAAACACACCACCGGCCTTGACCGGGCGCGACCATGCGCCAAGCTTCCCGCCGGAGCAAGGCGTGGAGCCCGGTTCTCCCGTCTCGTCGGAGCTTGAAACGGTCAAGGTCAGCCTGCCGTCCCACTCCGAAAGATTTGAAATCACCTTATTAGCGGTGCATCCACTTTGCCGTCGAATGGCTTCGACACGCGCTCCATCCTGTGCCAGTCTACCGCGGTCGGAAACTGTGACAGGAGCGATCCCTCATGTCCTTGCAGACGCATTTGAGCCAGCTCGCCGCCAAGCACGAAGCCCTCGAGCGCGAGCTTCACCACGCGATGCAATCCCTTGCCAGCGACGATCTGCGCATCGCCGAACTCAAGCGTAAGAAACTGCACCTCAAGGACGAAATCGAGCGCCTGCGCGGGGATACCCTCCACTAGCGACGCCCCGGCCGGCTTCGCACTGGGAGGCGCCGCCGGCTCCGACTCTTCTCCCGCCTCGGACACAACCGTCACCGCCGCCTGGGCCACCAGCGCGGCGGTTCTGCTTTGCGGTGGTGCACGTCTCTGAGACAGCGCCGTTGGGCGCGCTGCGGCCAAAACCGCGCTATCATCGCCCTCGAACAGGCCGATCAACAGGCCGCGCGAGGAACCGCCGATGTCCGCCGCCACGCCGTCCGCCCCCGAGGGCGCCTACGCCGCCGTCCACGCCGACTCGCTCGCGGATCGGAACGGCTTCTGGCTGAAGGCCGCGGCGGCGATCGATTGGGACGTCGCCCCGACCCGCGCCTTCGATGCCGAGCAGGGCGTCTACGGCCGCTGGTTTCCGGATGCGCAGCTCAATGTCTGCCGCAACGCCGTCGATCGGCACGCGGAGGGAGGGCGCGCCGACCAGCCCGCGATCATCCACGATTCACCCGTCACCGGCACCAAGCGCCGCATCACTTATGGGGAGCTTCACGACGAGGTGGCGGTGCTCGCCGGCATCCTCGCCGACCTCGGCGTGACCAAGGGCGACCGGGTGGTGATCTACATGCCGATGGTGCCCGAAGCCCTGTTCGGGATGCTCGCCTGCGCCCGGATCGGGGCGATCCATTCGGTGGTGTTCGGCGGGTTTGCCGCCAACGAACTTGCCGCCCGCATCGAGGATGCGGCGCCCAAGGTGATCCTGGCCGCCTCCTGCGGCATCGAGCCGGCCCGCGTCGTCGCCTACAAGCCGCTGCTCGATGCGGCGATCGCCCGCTCGGCCCACAAGCCCGACGCCTGCCTGATCCTGCAGCGCCCGCAAGGTGAGGCCGGCCTCGTCGAGGGCCGCGACCGGGACTGGGCGGAGACCGTCGCGCGGGCGCGCAAGGCCGGGCGGTGGGCCGATCCGGTGCCGGTCGCGGCGACCGACCCGCTCTACATCCTCTACACCTCCGGCACGACCGGGCGCCCCAAGGGCGTGGTGCGCGACAGCGGCGGCTATTGCGTCGCGCTGGCGTGGTCGATGACGAATCTCTACGGCGTCGCGCCCGGCGAGGTCTATTTCTGCGCCTCCGACATCGGTTGGGTGGTGGGCCACTCCTACATCGTCTACGCGCCGCTGCTGCACGGCTGCACCACGGTGCTCTACGAGGGCAAGCCGGTCGGTACGCCGGACGCCGGCGCCTTCTGGCGCGTGGCCGCCGAGCACGGCGCCGCGACGCTGTTCACGGCTCCCACGGCCCTGCGCGCGATCAAGAAGGAAGACCCGCGGGCCGAGCGGATCGCCGGCTACGATCTGTCCAAGTTCCGCGCCCTGTTCCTGGCCGGCGAGCGGGCCGACCCGGATTCGGTGGCCTGGGCCGAGCGGGCGCTGGACCGGCCGGTGATCGACCATTGGTGGCAGACCGAGACCGGCTGGGCGATCGCCGGCAACCCAGTCGGCATCGAGCGATTGCCGGTGAAGTACGGCTCCACCGCCAAGCCGATGCCGGGCTACGACCTCCACGTGCTGGACGAATCGGGCAAGCCGGTTCCCTCCGGCACGATGGGCACCATCGCCGTGAAGCTCCCGCTGCCGCCGGGCTGCCTGCCGACTCTGTGGGGCTCGGACGAGCGCTTCCGCCAGAGCTACCTCTCCACCTTCCCCGGCTTCTACGACACGTCGGATGCAGGCGTGGTGGATGAGGACGGCTACGTCACCGTGCTGGGCCGGACCGACGACATCATCAACGTCGCCGGCCACCGCCTCTCCACCGGCGGTATGGAGGCGGTGCTCGCCTCGCACCCGGATGTCGCCGAATGCGCAGTGATCGGCATCCGCGACGCGCTGAAAGGAGAGGCGCCCTGCGGCTTCGTGGTGCTCAAATCCGGCGTCGCCAAGGACGCCGAGACGGTCGAGCGCGAGCTCGTCGCCCGGGTGCGCGAGGAGATCGGCCCCGTGGCCGCCTTCAAGCTGGCGCTCACCGTGGGACGCCTGCCGAAGACTCGCTCGGGCAAGATCCTGCGCGGCACGATGAAGCGCATCGCTGACGGCGAAGCGTACGCGATGCCGCCGACCATCGAGGACCCGGCCGCCCTGGAGGAGATCGGCGACAGCCTGAAGGCCCGCGGGATCGGAGGTTAGAATCCTGGGATACGAAAGGGATCATCCCTTTCGCGGGTCCAGGGCAGAGCCCTGGTGAAAGGGAATCGGGGCGCCGCCCCGATCCCCCGGCAAAGGGATGATTCCTTTGCGATCCCGGAACTTGAGCCTCAGGCCCTGAACCGGGTCGCCGCGATCAACAGGCGGTAGAGCACCACCGCGTTGAGCGCGTGCCAGAGGAAATGCGTGCCGAGCGGCAGGCGCGCGCAGACGCCGACATCGACCGTGCGGAAGGTCAGCGACACGAGGAAGATCCCGGCGGTCACGAGCACCGAGCGGGCGGTGCCGGGCGCCCGCTTCAGGAGGGCGAGGCCGACGCCGAGGAGTGCCAGGATCGCCGGGGCGTAATCGACCGAGCCGTTGGTGAGGCCCGAGACAGAGCGCCCGGTCAGCGCATCGAGGGCCGGCGTCAGGCCGAAGCTGAGGGCGGCAAACGCCAGCGTGAGGCCGGTCGCCGCCGCCGGCCGGAGGCCGAAGAAGCGGGCCATGGCCAGCGCGAAGTAACCGTAGATGAAGACGGCGATCGGGATCACGTCGGCCAGCATCGACCAGCGATTGGCCAGGGTGTGGAACAGGAACGAGCCGATCCCGACCACGAAGGTCACGGCGGCCAGCGCCAGGACCGGCCCGTCGCCGCGGGCGCGCCGCGCCGCGACTCCGGCCGCGATCAGGAAGGCCGCGTTCGTCAGGGCATTGACCGGCTCGGCCCAGAAGCCGGTATCGCCGCGCTCGCAATAAGCCCGCACCGGCTCGAACCACGACGCATCCATGGAGTCTCTCCTCGCGATCGCCTTGCCAGGGCCGCGCGAAGGCCCGATGACGGGAGCCCCTCCGGCCGAGCCTCCTCCGAGCCCCATGCGGATCACCACCTGGAACGTCAATTCGATCAAGCAGCGGGTCGGCCACCTGCTGGGCTTCCTCGACGAGGCCAAGCCCGACGTGGTCTGCCTGCAAGAGCTGAAATGCCAGGACGCGTCCTTCCCCCGCGAGGAGATCGAGGCGGCGGGCTACGCGGTCGAGACGCTGGGGCAGAAGGCCTATAACGGCGTCGCCCTCTTGGTGCGCGCCCCGCTGCAATACACTCAGTTGCTGCGCGGCCTGCCGGGCGACGCCGAGGACGAGCAGGCCCGCTATATCGAGGCGCTGGTACACGGCGAGGGCGTGGCGCCGGTGCGGGTCGCCTCGATCTACCTGCCGAACGGCAACCCGGCGCCGGGGCCGAAATACAGCTACAAGCTCGCCTTCATGGCCCGCCTGCGGGCGCATGCCCGCGCCCTGATGACGACGGAGGAGGCGCTGGTGCTGGCGGGCGACTTCAACGTCATCCCCGAGCCCGAGGACGCCGCCGACCCCACCGCCTGGACGCAGGACGCGCTGTTCCTGCCCGAGACCCGCCGCGCCTTCCGCGCGCTCCTGGCGGAAGGTTTTACGGATGGCCTGCGGGCTTGCGAGCCGAGCGCCGGCCTCTACACCTTCTGGGACTATCAGGCTGGCTGCTGGCCGCGGAACCAGGGCATCCGCATCGACCACCTGCTGCTCTCGCCGCAAGCCGCCGACCGCCTCGTCTCGGCCTCGGTGCAGCGCCACCTGCGCGGGTTGGAGAAACCCTCGGACCACGTGCCGGTGACGGTAGAACTGAGCGACGGTTGAGGCCGCCGTGAGCCCTCCCGCAGAAGAGGGAGGGTTATCTTCAGCGGTTACCGCCGCCGCCGGGTCGAGCCCGTCGACAGCGACTGCGCCTGGGTCATCGCATCCGCCCGGTCGGCCTCGCTCGCCGAGGTCCAGGCCTTGTCGTAGAGATTGACGATCCAGGTGTCCGCCGCGCCCTGCGCCCCGCCGCGGGCGATGGCGAGCCAAGTCAGGCCCTTCACGGGCTGGCGCTGCACGCCGGTGCCGTTGACGAGCATGTCGCCGAGCAGCGCCTGGGCCGGGCGGTGGCCCTTCTCTGCGGCGAGGTTGAACCAGCGCGCGGCCTTGCGCGGATCCTGCTCGACGCCGGTGCCGTCGAGATAGAGCCGGGCGAGGTTGTACTGCGCGTTGGGGTCGCCGAAATACGACGCCGCGTAGTTGAACATGTCGTAGGCGCGCTCGGCGCTCGGGCGCACGTAGGTGCCCTTGATCCCTTCCAGGAAGTAGGTGCCGAGCGCGTTAAAGGCGCTCGCCACCACGCCCGAATTCGGGGTGTCGGGCGAATCGTCGGTGTTGTCGTCGGCGATGCGCGAGAAATACTCGAACGCCTTGAGGTCGTCGTGGGGCACGCCGTCACCGTCCGCGTACATGCGGCCGAGCTTCCACAAAGCCAGGGTCTGGCCCTGATCGGCGGCGTATTCCAGCGCCCGCACGGCGCCCTGCTTGTCGCCCGCGTTGTAGTCGCGCACGCCTGATCTCAATGCATCGCGACCCGAGCGAAAACCCTTCTCGGGCACCGGAGTGCGGGCGGTCGCGTCGAGCGCGGTGCCGGGATCGACGGCGGCGAGCGTCAGCGCGAAGCCGAGGAAGCCGGCGAGCAGACCCGCGCGGAGCCGACCTAGATCGACCCCGGCCGGCCGCGTGGGCCGGAGAGGGACGGTTCTAGATATCGGCATAGACGTTCGTCTCCCCCGCGCCGCCCGGATGGGTGACGGCGCCGTTCACCGCAGGCCCGACGGTCTGCGCGTACTTCCAGAGATAGCCGGAGGTCGCGGCATTGCCCCGCGGCGTCCATTCCGCGCGGCGCTGGGCGAACTCCTCGTCGGAGAGCGCCACGTCCAGCGTGCCATGAATCGCGTCCAGCGTGATGATGTCGCCGTCACGCAGGAGGCCGATCGGCCCACCGATGGCAGCCTCGGGGCCGACATGGCCGACGCAGAAGCCGCGGGTCGCGCCGGAGAAGCGCCCGTCGGTGATCAGCGCCACCTTGTCACCCATGCCCTGGCCGTAGAGGGCGGCCGTGGTCGAGAGCATTTCGCGCATCCCGGGGCCTCCCTTCGGGCCCTCGTACCGGATGACCAGAACCTCGCCGGGCTTGTAGGTGCGGTTCTGCACCGCTTCGAAACAGGCCTCCTCGCCGTCGAAGACGCGGGCGGGGCCGGTGAAGACCTGGGCTTCGGCCGGCATGCCGGCGACCTTCACGATCGCGCCCTCGGGCGCGAGATTGCCACGAAGGCCGACCACGCCGCCGGTGACTGTGATCGGCTTATCGGCCGGGTGCACCACGTCCTGATCGGGGTTCCAGGCGACCTTGGCGAGGTTCTCCGCGATGGTGCGGCCGGTCACCGTCAGGCAATCGCCGTGCAGAAAACCGTGATCGAGCAGCGTTTTCATCAGCAGCGGGATGCCGCCGACCTCGAACATGTCCTTGGCGACATAGCGCCCGCCGGGCTTCAGGTCGGCGATGTAGGGCGTTTTGCGGAAGATCTCGGCGACGTCGAACAGGGTGAACTCGATGCCGCATTCATGCGCGATCGCCGGCAGGTGCAGCGCCGCGTTGGTCGAGCCGCCCGAGGCCGCGACCGTCGCGGCGGCGTTCTCGAGCGCCTTGCGGGTGACGATGTCGCGCGGGCGGATGTTCTTGGCGATCAGCTCCATGACCTTCTCGCCCGCGGCGGCGCAGAATTGGTCGCGGATCTCGTAGGGCGCGGGGGCGCCGGCCGAGTAGGGCAGCGCGAGGCCGATGGCTTCCGAGACGGTCGCCATGGTGTTGGCGGTGAACTGCGCACCGCAGGCGCCGGCCGAGGGGCAGGCGACCCGCTCCAGTTCGTCGAGGTCGTCGAGGCTCATGTCGCCGACGGCGACCTTGCCGACAGCTTCGAACAGGTCCTGCACGGTCACCGGCCGGCCGCGGAAGGAGCCCGGCAGGATCGAGCCGCCATAGATGAAGATCGAGGGCACGTTGAGGCGCACCATGGCCATCATCATGCCGGGCAGGGACTTGTCGCAGCCAGCCAGTCCCACGAGCGCATCGTAGGAATGACCGCGGATCGTCAGCTCGACCGAGTCGGCGATGACCTCGCGCGACGGCAGCGAGGCGCGCATGCCGCCGTGCCCCATAGCGATGCCGTCGGTGACGGTGATGGTGCAGAACTCGCGCGGGGTGCCCTTGGCGGCGGCCACACCCTTCTTCACGGCCTGGGCCTGGCGCATCAGCGAGATGTTGCAGGGCGCGGCCTCGTTCCAGCACGAGGCCACGCCGACGAGCGGCTGGTGGATCTGCTCGGTGGTCAGGCCCATAGCATAGAGATACGAGCGGTGCGGCGCCCGCTCGGGCCCCTCCGTCACGTGCCGGCTCGGCAGCTTCGACTTGTCGGTCTGACGCGCGTCCATCGCTGATCTCGTGCCCCGGTCCCGTTACGCCCCCGAGGTCCGCGCGGACCGTTACGGTCCAGCGTGGAAAAACGTCCTTCGACGTCCTCGAAACTCTGCGGTAAGGCGTTGGAGCGACAGCGTTTACCGCGACCCCGGAAGTCGTCCCGGTTTATGGTGGGATTGCGGCGCTCAAAGGCACAGCTCAAGGCAAAGTCAGGTTGCTTTCGCGGTGTGTCGGGGCCGCAACAGCCGAGCTTGCGTCGGCTCTGGGAAGACTTCGCGAAATCAACGCGCGCACACCCTCGCGCGGTCCTGCACGAGGGCTATTTTCAGATAAAATTTTAGCGGCATCGGCGCGTGCAATTCAGGCTTCGCGAACAACCTCGACAGTGCCGACACTTGTCTTTTCTTGAAAGCCGACGACCCTTTCGCAGGGCGCCGCCCAAATCTCCGATGAATTCACTCAGCGTCCGCCGATGGCAGGATCCGGCGCGGCGGCCTCAAGCAACCGATCGCTCTCGTCCTTGAGAGTCACGCCCGTCAGCCCGCGAGAGAAGGCCTGACTCAGGAGCCAGTTCAGCTTGAACGCGGCAAGCTCGAAACTCAGGCCAGCGGGCCGGACGTTCGAGATGCAATTTCGTTCCGCATCCGAGCGTCCGGGCTTCGGATCGAAGGTGACGTAGAGGCCGAGGCTGTCGGGCGAGGACAGGCCGGGACGTTCGCCGATCACCACCACCACCGCGCGGGCTCGCAGCGCCGCGCCGGCCGCGTCCCCCAGCGCGACGCGCGCCTGGGTTGCGATGGTCACCGGGGCAAGGCGCCAGCCGGCCGCCTCCGCGTGGGGCTTGAAGGCGGCGAGCAGCGCGGCGGCACCCTCGTGGACCGCGCGCGCCGACAGACCGTCTGCCACCACGATCGCGAGATCGACGGGCTCGGATGCGGAGTCGGACAGGGCCTTCCGGCTCTCCGGCGAGAGGCGGCGCCCGTAATCGGGACGGCGTAGGTAGGTCGCGCGATCCTCCGCACCGGAGGTCACGGTCACGGTCGGCAGGCCCAGCGCCTCGATGGCCTCGGCGATCGCAGCGGCGTCCATCGGCGTATGTACGGCATCGCGCGCCTGGGCGTGGGCGAGGCCGAATTTCAGCACTTCGCGGGTCGGCAGGCCGGCGCCTGCGCGGCCGAGACCGATCCGGGCGGGGGTGAGGCGGGCCAGCCGCTGCCAAAGGTCGTCGCTCGCGGTGCTCATGCGGCCAGCCCCGGCGCGGCGGTGAGCAGGCGGGCGTCGGCCCCGCCGGGCAGGAGCGCGCCGTCCGCGTCGGTGAGGCCGATGCGGGCGAGCCATTCCTCGAATTCCGGTGCGCGCCTCAGGCCGAGCACCTCGCGGATGTAGAGCTGGTCGTGGAACGAGGTGGATTGGTAGTTCAGCATCACGTCGTCGGCGCCGGGAATGCCCATCACGTAGGTGCAGCCCGCCGCGCCCAGCAGGGTCAGCAGCGTGTCCATGTCGTCCTGATCGGCCTCGGCGTGATTGGTGTAGCAGACGTCCACACCGAGCGGCACGCCCATCAGCTTGCCGCAGAAATGGTCCTCCAGCCCGGCGCGGATGATCTCCTTGCCGTTGTAGAGGTATTCCGGCCCGATGAAGCCGACCACCGTGTTGACGAGGAGCGGCCGGTAGCGGCGGGCGACCGCGTAGGCGCGGGCCTCCAGCGTCTGCTGGTCAATGCCGTGATGGGCGTCTGCCGAGAGGGCCGAGCCCTGGCCGGTCTCGAAATACATCACATTGTCGCCGAGCGTGCCGCGCTTGAGCGCGAGCGCCGCCTCATGCGCCTCCTGCAGGATCGGCAGCGTGACGCCGAAGCTGGCATTGGCCCGCTGCGTGCCGGCGATCGACTGGAACACGAGATCGACCGGAAGGCCGCGGTTCATCGCGTCGAGGGTCGTCGTGACGTGGGTGAGCACGCAGGCCTGCGTCGGGATCTCCAACCGGTCGATGATGCCATCGAACAGGCTCAGCAGCGTCCCCATCGTCTGGATCGAGTCGGAGACCGGGTTGATGCCGATCACCGCGTCACCACAGCCGTAGGAGAGGCCGTCGAGGATCGAGGCGGTGACGCCCGCCGGATCGTCGGTCGGGTGGTTGGGCTGGAGCCGCACCGCGAGGGTGCCGGGCAGGCCGATCGTGTTGCGGAAGCGGGTGACCACGCTGCACTTCTTCGCGACCAGGATCAGATCCTGATTGCGCATGATCTTGCACACCGCCGCGGCGATCTCCGGCGTGACGCCCGGCGCGATCCGCGCCAGCGTCCCGGAGGGGGCGGTGAGCAGGAACTCGCGGAAATCCCCGACCGTCAGACCCGCGATCTCGGCGAACGCCGCCTCGTCGTGGTCGTCGAGAATCAGGCGGGTGACGTCGTCCTCCTCGTAGGGGATCAGCGGACGGGCCAGGATCTCCTTAAGCGGCACCTCGGCGAGGCACCAGCGGGCGGCCATGTTCTCTTCAGCCGATTCGGCGGCAATGCCCGCGAGACAATCGCCGGAGCGCACCGGCGTCGCCTTGGCCATCAGCGTCGCCAGATCGGCGAAGACGTGGGTGCGGGGGCCGACGGTGTGGCGATAGGGCATCGACGGGTTCCTTGGCCTCGCTCGACAGGATGCAAGGATCGCGCGGCCTGTCGAGGTGGTTTCGTGCGGTCATGAGCACCCGGCCCGCTCCGCCCGCGCCCTCAAGCAAGAACGGCGCCCGCGCGAGACTCTTCGAGGTCGAGCGCAGGCCGCTCCGAACGATCTGTCTATTGCGAACCGACACCAGCGTAACGAGGGAGGAGACGGCCCCACCGGAACGGTCTTCGCCAAGACGAATCGAAGAGTTGGCGCCGCAACGATTCGGCCGCCACCCTCGTCCATAGGCCGCGACTGCTCACGGAATAGGCGCCGGATCGCTTTAGATCCGGCATTTCACGGGCAGTGAAGCGCCATTCTCGCGAGCCGCCGCGCGCGTTTCCGGTTGAGCCTCGGCTTTTCATCCTTCCGCGCCGTCACTTTCGTGTCAGATTGCGCATTATTTCGCTTGCCTGCATGGCTGGTATACCAAATAATGCATACCACTGCCCGGGACGAGATAGCCCCTCGAATTCATCGGGCAGACCGAGGAATCGCAACAACCTGCACCGACACCTCTCAAGCCCATCACGCCAAACCTACGCAACAGGCCTTCACGTCTGTGCAGGAACGAGGGAGCACGCTCATGGCATTGTCGTCCATTGCCCCGGATCGGCCGGTACCGTCTTCGAACCGATGGCTGCAAATCATCTTCGGCGTCGTCTGCATGGTGGCTGCGGCCAACATTCAGTACGCCTGGACTCTGTTCGTTCCCGAAATCCAGAAGACCTTCGGCTGGGATCGCGCCGCGATCCAGGTGGCCTTCACGATCTTCGTCGTCGTCCAGACCTGGCTGACGCCGATCGAGGGTTACTTCATCGATAAGTACGGCCCGAGCCGGGTCGTGATGTTCGGCGGCCTGATGACGGGCGCGGCCTGGGTGATGAACTCCTACGCCACCTCGCTGACCGGCTTCTACATCGGCTCGGTCCTCGGCGGCATCGGCGTCGGCTGCGTCTACGCCACCTGCATCAACAACGCCCTGAAGTGGTTCCCGGACAAGCGCGGCCTCGCCGTCGGCCTCACTGCGGGCGGCTACGGCGCGGGCTCGGCCCTGACGATCATCCCGATCGCCAAGATGATCGATGCCGGCAGCTACGCCCAGGCGTTCTTCACCTTCGGCCTGATCCAGGGTTCGGTCATCATCCTGGCCTCGCTGTTCATGCGCTCGCCGGCCAAGGACGAAGTGAAGTTCTCGACCAAGGTGCTGCAGACCCGCCGCGACTACACCCTCGGCGAGGCCCTGCGCACACCGGTCTTCTACGTCATGCTGCTGATGTTCACCTGCACGGTCACCGGCGGCCTGATGGCGGTGGCGCAGCTCGGTGTCATCGCGACCGACCTCGGCGTGAAGAACTTCCAGGTCAACCTGTACTTCTTCGCCATGGCCGCGCTGCCCTTCGCCCTGATGCTCGACCGCGTCATGAACGGCATCTCGCGTCCGCTGTTCGGCTTCATCTCCGACCGGATCGGCCGTGAGAAGACGATGTTCATCGCCTTCTCGATGGAGGGCATCGGCATCGTGGCGCTGGGCTACTTCGGCTCGAACCCCTGGGCCTTCGTGATCCTGTCGGGCATCGTGTTCCTTGCCTGGGGCGAGGTCTACTCGCTGTTCAGCGCCACGGCCGCCGACACCTTCGGCTCGAAACATATCGGCAAGATCTACGGCGTCCTCTACTGCGCCAAGGGCTTTGCCGCGCTGTTCGTGCCGGTCGGGAACCTGATCATGCAGGCGACGGGCACGTGGTCGACGGTGCTCTACACCGTGGCGGTGATGGACCTGATCGCGGCGGCGCTCGCCATCGCCGTGCTGCGGCCGATGCTGAAGCAGCACCACCTCAACAACAACGCGGCGGTGCCGAACGCGGCCCTCGCCCACGCCTGAACCTTCGCTCCCTCGGGATCGGAAGCCAGAGTGAGAAAGCCCCGCCGGAGACGGCGGGGTTTTTTCGTTCGAGCGGAACCGGCGCCACGGCCCGCACCCGCAAAAATCCGCCGAAGGTTCGAGCCAAAGAAAAAGGCCCCGTCTCCGGAGCCTTGGTCTACTCGATCATCCCCTGGAGGGGGGATGGTGGGCGCGACAGGGATCGAACCTGTGACCCCTACCATGTCAAGGTAGTGCTCTCCCGCTGAGCTACGCGCCCCTGCAAGCCGTCCGGGTGGCCCCGGTGTCCTGCGAGGCCGCGGCTATAGCCGGTGCCGCGCGGCTCCGCAAGCGGGACTTTGGCGGAATCGTTTGCCCGCCGTCGAAACACCCGCCGCCGTCCCGTGGATGCCGGGGGCCCGTCGCGGCCCATTGCACGCGAGCGGCAAAAATCGGCTAAGAGTGCGCCGCGGGACGCGCGGCCCGATCAGCGTGGGGCCGAGGACGGCGAGCTAGGGATGCGGTTTCTCCTTTCGTCCGACGAGGGCGACGTGATCCGGGGCTGGGTGGTGCCGGACAACCCGCAGGCGATCAGCCGGGTCTCCATCTGCATTGAGGGGCGCCGCGTGGCGGAGGTCTCTGCGATCCACGCCGACCCGAACTTCGTCCGATTCGGCTGGCACGCGACCGGGCAGTGCCATTTCGAGGTCCGCGAGACCGACGTGCCGGGCCTTCCCGGCATCGAGCGGCTCGAGATCTACGATGTCGACACCAATGTGTTGATCTACCGGCGGCTGCCGCGGACGGGCCTCACCGACAAGAAGGTCATCCTGCTCAACGGGCATATCCGCCCGGAAACGGTGATCCAGACCGCGCTGTATCCCTCTTTCCGGCAGTCGTATTTCGGCATCGGCCGCTTTCCGGACGAGATCCTGCGGGCGATGTTCGACACCGTCACCCTCGATTCCTGCCTGATGGCCGGCTCGATCATCTTCCCGCGCTACGAGGGGCACTTCGTCCAGAGCGGCGCGCTCACCATGCTGATGATCCACGACCCCTTCGTGGAACTGGCGAGCCGCCTGTACTGGCTGCGCGAGCGGGCCAGCCTTGCCGCCAACGCCGAGCAGCACTGGCGTCTCGGCAATCTCGTCGAGGCGGCGGCCTTTACCCTCGATTACGACTTCACCGACGTGAAGAGCCTGAAGCGGCTGTTCCGGATGATGCCGGAGCCGGCCTATCACCTGCTCTACAACCCCCTGACCCGCCAGCTCAGCACCCACGTGCCCGAGGACCGGCTGATGCCGGGCAGTTCCATCATCGCGGTCGAGGTGCTGTCCCGCATCGACGTCGTCGGCCACCGCGACTACTTCGAGGCGTTCATGGCCTCCGCGTTCCACCATATCGGGATCGAGGCGCCGCTGCCGCTCCCCCTGCCGATCCCCAACGAGACGCTGGCGCTCGCCGAACTGCTGCGCGGCATGCGCTTTGCCCGCGACATGGTGGTCTACGACACCGTGCTCAGCGACGCCGTGCGGGCCTCTGTCTCGAAGAGCTGGGAGAGCTGAGCGGCGATGGCGGCTCAGGCTGGGGCCAAAGCGTCGCTCGCGGGTCGGGCGCTGCCGGTGACGGGGGCGGACGGGGCCGAGCTGCGCATCGACCTCTCCGGCGCCGGTCTCGGCGGTGCCTGGGTGAGCGTGACGTGGCGCGATGCCGGCAGCGGCGGCATCGCCCGCGCCCTCGTCAGCGCGGTCTCGGGCGATGGCGGAAACGTGGCGCTGGCCGAGGAGCCGCTGGGCGGCGACGTCTTCGTCTGGACCGGCCGGTTGCCGCCGGGCGTCGCGGCCCTGCGGCTGAGCACCCTGTCGCGGACCAATCCGTTCGTGCTGCAGGACCTCGCCATCCGCCGCCGCGGTCGCCTCGGGATCGTGGCGCGGGCGGGCACGCGCCAGCCCGGCCTCACGGCGCAGGCGGTCTACTGGCGCGTCCTCGGCTTGAAAGTCCGCGCCCGCGGGCTGATCGCGCGGGCCCTCTCCCACCGGGCCGAGACCGGCTACGCGGCCTGGATCGCTCGGTTCGACCGTCTCACGGCGGCGGAGCGGGCACGCATCCGCGCCGAGATCGCGGGGTGGGAGGTGCCGCCGCTGATCTCCGTCCTGATGCCGGTGCACGATCCCGATCCGCGGGTGCTGGAGGCGGCGATCCGCTCGGTGCGGAACCAGCTCTATCCGGCCTGGGAACTCTGCATCGCCGACGACGCTTCGACCGACCCGCGCATTCCGCGGCTCCTCGC
The DNA here is from genome assembly GCF_022829505.1 of Methylobacterium sp. J-043. Classification (NCBI taxonomy): domain Bacteria; kingdom Pseudomonadati; phylum Pseudomonadota; class Alphaproteobacteria; order Hyphomicrobiales; family Methylobacteriaceae; genus Methylobacterium; species Methylobacterium sp. J-043. Next base: position 143,047 of record NZ_JAKSYB010000043.1, read on the forward strand.
CCGCCATGCGGCCGAGGAGCCGCGCATCCGCACCGTGCGCCGACCGGAGAACGGCCACATCGCCCGCGCGACGAACGACGCCCTGACGCTGGCGAGCGGCGCCTACACCGCCTTCCTCGACCACGACGACCTCCTCTCGGAGAACGCCCTGTTCGAGGTCGCCGGAGCCATCCGGACCGATCCGGATCTGGAGCTGATCTACAGCGACGAGGACAAGGTCGATGGACGCGACCGCCGCTTCGAGCCGCATTTCAAGTCGGGCTACGACCGCGAATTGCTGTGGGCCCAGAACTACGTGAACCATCTCTGCGTGGTCCGCACCGACACGCTGCGCCGGCTCGGCGGCCTCAGGCCCGGTTTCGAGGGCAGCCAGGATCACGATCTGCTGCTGCGCCTGACCGAGGGACTGGCCGCGGAGCGGGTGCGCCACATCCCGAAGGTGCTCTATCACTGGCGGGCGGCGGCCGGCTCCGGCACCTTCTCGGATCGAGCTCTGGCGCGGGCCGAGGCGGCGCGCCTGCGGGCGCTTGCCGAGGTGGCCGCGCGCAGGGGCGCCCGGGCCGAGCGGGGCCCGCAGGGGTTCAACCGGCTGGTCCGCCCCCTGCCGGAGCCGGCGCCCCTCGTCTCGGTCGTCATCCCGACCCGCGACCGGGCGGAACTGCTCGGCGTCGTCCTCGACGGGCTCTTCGCGCGCACCGACTATCCGACCTTGGAGGTCGTCGTCGTCGATAACGGCAGCACCGAGCCGGCGACGCGGAATCTCTTCACGCGCTATGCGTCCGAGCCGCGCCTGCGCGTGCTGCCGGCACCGGGCCCGTTCAACTTCTCGGAGTTGTCGAACCGGGGAGCGGTCGCCGCGCGAGGCACGATCCTGTTGTTTCTCAACAACGACATTGAGGTGCTGGAGCCGGGCTGGCTCACCGAACTCGCCTCGATCGCGAGCGACCCCGAGATCGGAGCGGTCGGTGCAAAGCTCCTCTATCCCGACGGCACGATCCAGCATGGGGGGATCGTGCTCGGGATCGGCGGGATTGCCGGCCACAGCCATCTCGGCCTGCCGGGCAGCGAGCCCGGCTACTTCGCGCGGATGCAGTTGTCGCAGGAGGTCTCGGCTGTGACCGGCGCCTGCCTCGCCATGCGCGCAGCGGTCTTTTCCGAGGTTGGCGGCTTCGATGCCGCGCATCTCGCCGTGGCCTTCAACGACGTCGATCTGTGCCTGCGGATTCGCGCCGCCGGCTACCGCATCGTCTGGACGCCGCAGGCCCGCCTCGTCCACCACGAATCGAAGAGCCGGGGCGCCGAGGACACGCCGGAGAAGCGCGCCCGCTTCGAGGCCGAATCACGGGTGATGCGCGAGCGCTGGGAGCCTGTGCTGCGAGCCGACCCCTACTACAACCCGAACCTTTCACGCGCGGCGGCGCATTACCGCCTGTAGGCCGGCAGCGCGGGCGACGGTTTGCGCCGGCCTCGAACCGGGCTAAACACCGCACTGCAACACGCCGGATGCGTTCCGGCCGCCCCGGCGGAGACATCGATGCGCATCGCGATGATTGGCTCGGGCTATGTCGGCCTCGTGTCGGGCGCCTGCCTCGCCGATTTCGGCCACGAGGTCGTCTGCATCGACAAGGATCCGGCCAAGATCGCCGCCCTCAACGAGGGCCGCATGCCCATCTACGAGCCCGGCCTCGACACCCCCGACGCCGAGAACGTCCGCGCCAAACGCCTCACCTTCCCCACCGACCCCACACCCGCCGTGGCGAGCGCCCAGCCCGCGTTTATCGCGCTCGACACCGCGTCCCGCTCTGGCCACGGCTTTGCCGACCCCTCCCACTCCACCCACCCGGCCCTCCGCAACCCCCAGCCCCCCACCGTGTCCACCGCTTCCTGCAGCTCGGCGATGATCGAGAGCGAGTGCGCGACGGGCATGGCGTCTGTGTTCGTCTTGAACGTCAGAGCCAACAGCGCCACCCGCTTGCCAAGGACGCTCCCGCCGCAGGCCGCGATCACCTTGCGCGCCATCGCCCGCTTCCGCTGACCGTTGACCGCAACTACCCTCGCGACGATCCGAACCGGCGTGCCGTCATCCTGCTCCGTCTTCACCAGCTCCAGCGTGTCCTCCTGGTATCACGAGCCGCCATAGCCCGGCCCGGCATGCAGGAACTTGCTACCGATGCGGTTGTCGAGGCCGATGCCGCGGGCGACCTCTTGCACGTTGGCGCCGACCTGCTCGCACAGATCCGCGATCTCGTTGATGAAGGTGATCTTC
>NZ_JAKSYB010000046.1:0-330 GCF_022829505.1 Methylobacterium sp. J-043
CGCCTCCTTGAGCGTGTAGAAGATCTCGCCGTTCAACAACTCGTCTCGTAGCCGTGCGTTAAAGCTTTCGACGTAACCGTTCTCCCATGGCGATCCGGGTGCGATGCAGGCGGTCTTCGCGCCGACGCCGGTGATCCAGGCCTGTACCGACGTGGCCATGAACTCCGGACCGTTGTCCGAGCAGATGTGGCCCGGCACACCGCGTAGGATGAGCAGGTCGGACAGCACGTCGATGACGTCCGCCGCCTTGAGTTTGCGCGCCACCCGGATCGCCAGGCACTCACGCGTGAACGCATCGACCACGTTGAGCATCCGGAACTTGCGCCCGTC
>NZ_JAKSYB010000065.1:0-204927 GCF_022829505.1 Methylobacterium sp. J-043
GTGGGCGAGGGTGACGAGAGCCGGCCAGGCGGGCGCGACACCGGCGTGTGCGGCAGCGTCGGTGGGGAAACGATAGTGACGGGCTCCGGCCGCGACACGGTATTCGGCGATGCCCGTCAGGTGCGTTTCGACGCGAAGGGGCTGGTCGAGCGAGCCGAGAGCCTGTACACGGGCATCGGCGGGGATGACACGATCGAGGCGGGCGCGGGCGACAACCTCGTCCTCGGCGGCTTCGGCGGCGATACGATCACCACCGAAATCGGCGCGGACGTCATCCTGGGCGACAGCGGCGAGGTGCTCTACACGGGCGGTCGTCTCGTCCAGGCGCGCAGCCTGGATGCCGGGATCGGGGGTCGCGATGCGATCAAGGCGGGTGAGGGAGCCAACATCGTCATCGGCGGCATGGATGCCGACGTGATCGAGACCGGCTCGGGTCGCGACGTGATCCTGGGTGATAGCGGCCTCGTGCGCCGCGACGCCGACGGCCTTGCGCAGGCGGTGTCGACCGACACCGCCCTGGGCGGCGACGACACGATCCGGGCGGGTGAGGGCGACAACCTGGTCCTCGGCGGTGTTGGCGCGGACACGATCGACACCGGGGCCGGCACGGACATCGTGCTGGGCGACAGCGGTGACGCTCGGTTCGAACTCGGTGTCATCGCCTCGGTGACGACGCTCGATGCCCTCAACGGCGCGGGCGACACGATCCGGGCGGGCAACGGCGACAACCTTGTCTTCGGCGGTCTGGGCGGTGACGCGATCACCACCGGCACCGGCAACGACACCATCGTCGGCGACCAGGGCCGGGCCGGCTTCGCCGGCGGCGTCATGGTCCTGCTCGAGACGATCGACCCGAATGCGGGCGGCGACGACCAGATCGTGGCGGGCAACGGCGACAATCTCGTCCTCGGCGGGATCGGTGCGGACCGCATCGTGACGGGTACGGGTGCCGACATGATCCTCGGCGACAACGGCCGGGCGGATCTCGCCCTGGTCGCGGGTCGCGCGGTGATCCGGCGTGTGGCCTCCACGGATCCGCTCGCGGGCGGCGACGACCGCATCGAGGCGGGTGAGGGCAACGATTACGCTGCCGGCGGTACCGGTGCCGACGTGATCCTGGGCGGCGGTGGCCACGACGTGCTGTTCGGCGACCACATGCTGTACGACCGGGCTCTGCCGGTGAACCAGCGCGCGGTCTCGATCTTCACCGCAATCACCGATGGCGGCGGCAACGACACCATCGAGGGCGGCGCGGGCGACGACTTCCTCTACGGCCAGCAGGGCAACGATTGGCTCTCCGGCGGCGAGGGAGACGACGACATCACCGGCGGGCATAACGTGCTCGGCGGGGCCGACGGCGACGACCTCATCAACGGCGGCGTCGGCGCGGACGTGATCCTCGGCGACAACGGCGTCATCACCCGCAACGTGCTCGTGGACGACGTGAAGTCGGTCACGTGGCAGCGCAATCCCGGCACCTTCGCCGACACGGTGATGCGCGACGTGCTGCGCTTCGATCTCATCGACTTCGTCGGCGGCAGCGACGCGATTGCCGGCGGCGCGGGCGATGACCGGATCTTCGGTCAGATGGGCGACGATCTCATCTATGGTGAGGAAGGGGCCGACGAGATCGTGGGCGGCCTCGGCCGCGACAGGATCGATGGCGGCACCGATGTCGACTATCTCCTCGGTGACGAGGGCCGGATCGTCCGCGCCTTCACCAAGGACGGCGCGGCGGTCCTCAACAGCGACGGCACCTGGCACCGCGACGTGGTGCTGGAGGAGATCGGCACCGTCACGGCTGCCATCGCCACCGACGCGCAATCAGCCGCCGTACGCACCGCCGACCTTGCCGAGAAGCTGGCGCAGGCCGACCTCGTCCTCGCGGTGGGCGCCCGTGACGGGTCGGGCACGCGCCTGACCTCGGCCACGGGGGGAGCCTGGGCGACCTCTGCGCTGACCGTCTCGCTGGCCAGGGCCGACGACGACATCATCGCGGGCGGCGACGGCAACGACGTGCTGTTCGGTCAGCGCGGCAACGACAGCCTGTTTGGCGGGGCCGGCGACGACCTGATCTACGGCGACCGCGCCTCGAACCTTTCGGAGATCGCCTCCGACAAGCCGACCATCGTCAACGCCATCCGGCTCATCGGTGCCGCGGCGGAGACCGGCCTCGTTCTGCCGCTCGGCGGCGAGGTCGTGGTGCCGGCCCTCAACCTCCTGCCCGGCGCGTTCGGCGCCGGGGCCCCGCGGATCGAGGTATATCCCTCGATGGCGGGCGTGGTCTCCGACATCACCGGATCCGATCCGATCCGGCGCGGTGACGGCGCGAGGCTCACCGTCTACGCCTCGCTGGTTCCGAGCCTCTACGGCACCAACAACGTGCTGGCGGGCAACGACGTCATCGAGGGTGGCGCGGGCAACGACACGATCTACGGCGACAGCAGCGAGACCTACACGCTCGACGTGACGGCCTACGCCGCGCTCAACGGACAGATCGACAAGGTCTCGGCCTCGGTCTCCGCTCTGCTCGGTGTCTTCGCCACGCTCAGCCGCGGTGTCGACCTCCTGCAGGGCGGCCCGAGCCGGACGATCACCTACGGCAACGACACCATCACCGGTGGCGAGGGCGACGACGTCATCGTCGGCGATGCCGCCCGCACCATCGTGCAGGGCTCGGGGCCGCTGCGCAGCTTGTCTCTCGATGCCGCCCTCGCGCTCAGCGACGCTCTCTCCGACATGCGCTCGGTCATCACCGACCTCGCCATGACGGGCCGGGTCGCGCAGGCCGCGGTGACGGTGAAGCTGGAGACGATGGCGCAACTGCCGCTGAACCAGATCCTCGCCTACGGCCTGCCGGAGGGCATGGGGAGCAACCACGTGGTGTCGATCGGCAACGACAGCATCGATGGCGGCGCGGGCGACGACCTCGTGGCCGGCGACACCCTCGTCATGTTCCAGCCGGGGGTGGCGCGCGGCCTCGCGATCCACGATCCCGCGACCGCGGCCGGAGCGGCCCAGGTCGAGGCGGCCGTGGCGGCCCGTGCCGCCGAGCGGTTCTCCGCGATGCAGCAGCATCTGACGGCGGACTACCCGGTCGATCTGAAGTCGGTGGCCCTCCACTGGATCGTCTCCATCGCCTCGCGCGGCGACAGCTTCCTGAGCGGGAACGACCGGATCGAGGGCGGCGACGGCAACGATCTGCTGATCGGCGATACCGGCTTCATCCAGTTGCCGGCCGCCAATGCGCCGCAGAGCCAGCGCGTGACGGCCGCGACCCTCGCCGAGGATCGCAACCAGGTCGAAGCCCGCGTGCTCGGCGCTGGCGCCACCGGCCTCGACGGGGATCTCGACGCCTGGAACCGCTCGGCCTGGGACGCCCTGGCCGGGAGCGTCGTCAGCTGGCGCAACCCGCTTTACGGCGGTCTCGCCTGGAGGAGCCCGTTCGGCTTCGGCGGCCAGCAGAATCTGACCGCGGGCTACCGCGGCTGGATTGGAGCTCCGAGGGATGCTCGGCTCGACCTGCAGAGCGTGCTGTTCGACATTCGCTTCATCCTGGGCGTTCCGGACGCGGCGCAGCCGGCCTCCGGTGTCTATGCCGGCGCGATCAAGGCGGGTGAGGACATCATCTCGGGCGGTGCGGGCAACAACCGGATCTTCGGGGCGAAGGCGACGCTCGTCCCGACGGTCGATGCCAACGGTCAGATGGTCGGGCCGAATGCCTTCACGGTGCTGCTGCCCACCAACCTCGGGATGCTGCAGGGAAGCTTCACGCCGTTGATGTTCCCCAACAGCATCGGCGTGATCAACACGGCCGGCGTCGGAACGCAGTTCCTCAACTTCCACTACGGCGTCGCCGTCGCCGGGAAATGGGGTGCCACGTCGCTGGCGACCTACGGGCAGACCTACGGCGCTTCCGCTGCGAACCCGTCGGGGCTCAACGCTGCGGCGCCGCAATACGGGGTTCCGCAGGGGGCGCAGACCGGCGCGGATCAGGTCAGCGAGGGCGACAGCGGCATCAAGGTCATCGGCTTCCATAAGAAGCGGGCGATCTGGTCGTTCGATGCCGGGGTGACCCTGCCGTCCTTCTCGGCGACGGCGGCCAACACCCTGACGCCGACCTCGGTTGCCGGTCGCCCGGCCACGATCGAGGCGATCGCCCACAAGCCGCTGCTGGCCAATGAGGTGATCCGTTCCATCGAGGGCGGCAACATCGTCCTGCGCGGTGCCGACCGGCCGGCCTCCAACCCGTCGAAGTACGACACGTGGTTCTTCGACGAGGCCAAGGGCAGCTTGGTGGAGCAGGCGAAGAGCGAGGATGACATCCTCTTCCTCGCCAAGCGCTTCGGTGATCCGACGCTGCCGACGAAGTGATCGCGGCCCGCAAGGCTACCCGGCGACACCTCGAAGCCGCCGCCCGACTTTGATCGGGCGGCAGCTTCGATCATGGTCGTGGATGCAACTCGGACGGTTCGGCCAGGGCACTCACCGCCGAAACCGGTCTGAGGATCGAGGATCGCCGAAGTCCGGGCGAAGGGATGGGGCGATGCCGTTTCTGCAAACGATCTCGATCGACGCCGCAGAGGCCTCGGTCCATGCCGATGCGCTGACGCGGCTGCGGGAGGATGCGCTTCAGGCTGTTGTCATCCGCAACGTCCTGACGCCGGCCGAATGTGCGTCGATCGTCGCGGATCTCGCGGTCAACCGGCAGGGCTTCCCCACCACCTCGTTCCCGGCGCCGTTCCGGTCGCACTTCTACGGGATGAACCTGAACCTCGCGGATCCGGATCTGCGCGCCTACTTCGACATGGCGCCCGGCTTCACCCGCAGCCTCGGCGACCTGATGGCGCCATGGGGCGGGTTCGAGACCCGCATCCTCGCATTGCTCTCGCGCCTTGATGGCGGGCGGCCCTACGGCCCACCCGCCCTGCACGATGGGCGGACATACATGCCCACGACCCTGCGCTCGCACCACGAGGGCGGATACATTCCCCCGCATTTCGACAACGAGCAGAAGGACCGCCCGAGCTACCGCCACCTCGAAAGCGTGGTCGAGGGTGACATCTTCTCCTTCGTGCTGACCCTGTCCAAGGCCGAGCGCGGCGGGATGCTCGAAGTCTTCGACGCCAAGGCGGAGGCGTGGTCGGGTCGGTTCCAGAATCGCGATCGCCCGAGGGACAAGCCCGACCTCGCGCGGTTTGCCCGCCACGCCTTCGATGTCGAGGCCGGGACCATCGTGATCCTGCGTTCGGGCCGCTTCCTCCACCAGGTCACGCCGGTGGAAGGCGCTCGCCTGCGCTGGACCGCCTGCTCCTTCATGGCCCGATCCCGAATCGATGACGCCGTCCATTGCTGGGGCTAGGCGGGTGGTGCGGGTTCCTGCCTATTTCGATGCGTTCCTCGCGGCGATCGCGGAGGGGGCTGCGATCGATCATGTCCATCTCGGCCATTGGGACGAACCGGGGGCGATCGGCCCGGCCCGGGCGCGGGCGGGTTTCGTGCAGGCACAGGAACGGTTGAGCGCGGCGCTCGTCGCGTGGCTCGGCCTCGCGCCGGGCCACCGCGTGCTCGATGTCGGCTGCGGCTTCGGCGGCACCCTGCAGGCGATCCGGCGGAGCGATCCCGAGGTGGAGGTGATCGGGCTCAACCTCGATCCGCGCCAGCTCGCGATCGGACTTCGCCGGGACGACCGGCCGCGCAACGCTGCCTGGGTCGCGGGTGATGCCTGCCGCCTGCCTTTCGCGGGAGCCGCGTTCGATCGGCTCCTCTGCGTCGAGGCGGCGTTCCACTTCGCCTCCCGGCGCGCCTTTTTCAGTGAGGCGCACCGCGTGCTGACCCGGGACGGGGTTCTCGTGACGAGCGACATCGTCCTTACTCGGCCGCCGGAGCGGTTCGCGCTGTTCGCGGATGGGCTCGAAGCCGCCTTCGGCCCCTGGCCGGACAAATGGGCGGGGCTCGATGCGATCCGGCGCGATGCGGACGCCGCCGGCTTCACCTTCCGGGTCACCGACGCCACGGCGAACATCGAGCCGAGCTATCACACCATTGCCTCGGATCGGCGTGGCCAACCGACCGGTGGTGACGTCTTGCGGGAGCTGCACCGTCTCGGCTGCCTGCATTACCTCTATTGTCGCCTCGACAAGCGATGACCCGAATCGGTCCGCCCAGGCCTCAAGACGATGTGAGGGCGGGACGCGTCGATTGAATTCCTCAAGTTCTGCCGCAGCCTTAAATTCGCTTCCCTCACGCCTGATCGCATCGGGCGTCCCTCCGGTCATCGCGAAACCATGCTAGAGCCGTCCTCCCCCACGCATCGGCGTATCGCCCTCGTCTGCATGACGCCGCGCCCCGATGCGCAGGAACTCGGCGAGCTGCTGCTGCCGAGCTACGGCATCCGGCGCATCCACGCGGCTTTGCTCGGCGATCCCGATCTCGCCGACGCGACCGTGCGACTGTTCGACCGCCGCACCGCCGATATCGAGGCTTACGTCGCCGACATCCTGGAATTCGAGCCCGACCTCGTCGGCTTCTCGATCTATGTCTGGTCGGCGCCGGCGATGATCGCGGTGGCGCGGGCCCTGCGCGCACGCCGCCCCTCGCTCGCCATCGTCTTCGGCGGTCCCTCGGCGCGATCCGCCTTCTTCGATCTCGAACCGTACCGCCCGGCCCATGCCTATCTCGACGCCGTGGTCGAGGGCGACGGCGAGGAGATCATCTGCGAGATCGCGCGGCTGCCGGAGCTCGACCGGGCCGCGTGGGAGCGGGTGCGCGGGTTGACGTTGCCGACCGCAACCGACTGGCTGCGGACCGAGCGGCGCCCGCCCATCACCGCCCTCGACCGGATCGCCTCACCCTACGCACACGGGCTGATGCCGCAGGGGGGCGTCGCCTATCTGGAGAGTTTCCGTGGCTGCCCGCTCTCCTGCCGCTTCTGCGAGTGGGGCACCAAGGAGAACAGCAAGGCCTCCTTCTCGGCCGACTACATCGCCCGCGAGCTCGACGCCTTCCGCACCCTGGAGGCGCCGGCGGTGTTCCTGCTCGATGCCGGCCTCAACCTGAACATCGGCGCCTTCCGCAACCTGCGGCTCGCCAACCAACGGTCGGGCTTCCTCAAGGAGACGCTGCTCTGGGCGGAGATCTACCCGTCGATCGTGCGCGACGAGCATCTTGCCTTCATCGAGGAGATCGGCACCGCCTATCTCGGCGTCGGGATGCAGTCGATGGACCCGGCGGTGCTGCGCTTGCACGACCGCCCCTCGGATTCGCCCCGCTTCGAGGCGGCGGTGCGCGCGCTGGCCCGCGTCACCAATATCGAGCTGCAGATCATCGCGGTGCTGCCCGGCGATACGCCGGAGGGTTTCTTCCGAACCCTCGATTACGCCCTGTCGCTGCCCGCGAGCGTTCGGGTCTATCACTGCCTCGTCCTGCCCGACGCGCTGCTGACCCGCAGCCGGCCCGAGTGGAATGTCCGCTTCGACCCCCACACGCTGACGATGCGCTCCTGCGAGGGATGGAGCGAGGAGTCGGTCGCGCGCACCCGCGCGGAGCTGCGCCGCCGGGCGCTCGCCGCTGGCGGCAAGGCTGGCGAGTTCTGGTGGGCGTTCCCGCGTCAGCCCGAGCGCGTCACCCAAGCCCGCGCGTCGTGGCGGCAGGCCGCCGCGCGATGAGCGCGGCCCGCTCCGGCCTGCGCATCGCCCTGGTGGCGCAGTACCCGGAACGCGATCCGGCGATGCCGAGCTTCGTGCCCAATCTCGGCTTGCGCATGGTCGAGGCCACCCTGCGCGCCGCCGCCCTTCCCGGCCTCGTATGCCGGGTCTGGGATCTCACCGGCGGCGACGCCGAGCGGGTTGCCCGCGAAATCACCGCTTTTGACCCCGACATCGTCGGCTTCTCGGCCTATCTCTGGTCGCTGCCCTTTCTCTGCCGCGTCGCCGCGCTCATCAAGCAAGACGACCCCGCCCGGCTCGTCGTGTTCGGCGGACCTTCCGCGCGGCCGGTCATGTTCGCGCGTCCGCCGTTCTCGAACGCGGCGGACGACATCGACGTCCTCGTCATCAACGAGGGAGAGGAGACCTTCCTCGAGATTGTCTCGCTCGAACAGCGCACGCCGGACGCGCTGGGCACGCTGCGCGGCGTCGCCGTCCGGGACGGCGCGGGCTGGCGCGAGACCCCGGCGCGTCCGCTGGCCAACCTCGACAGCCTCGCCTCGCCCTACACGCTGAACCTCGTGCAGCACGGCGGCCTCGGCGTGCTGCAGACCTATCGGGGCTGCCCGTTCACCTGCTCGTTCTGTGAGTGGGGGACGATGGAATCACCCAAACGCGTGCGGGCGGTCGATCATCTGACCCAGGAGTTCGAGGCCATCGCCGGCCACGATGTCTACGCGGCGCTCCTCGTCGATGCCGGCCTGAACCTCAACCGCAACGCCTTCCTCAACCTTCGGCGCGCAGCCGATGAGAGTGGCTTCTTCGAGCGCCACGGGCTGATCTGCGAGGTCTACCCGGCGGCGGTGCGGCAGGAGCATCTCGATTTCCTCGCCACCGTCAGCAACGCCTATGTCGGCATCGGCCTGCAGAGCTTCGACAACGCGGTGCTGGCCCATGTCGATCGTACCTACGACGAGCGTCGCTTCGACGAGACCTTCGCCCGGCTCGATGCGGTGGCGAGCCTCGCCGTCGAGATCATTCTGGGATTGCCCGGCGACAACCCTGAAACCTTTCGCCGCAACTTCGAGCGCGCTCGCCGGCTCCCCTGCGCGCTCCGGGTGTATCACTGCGTCGTCCTGCCCTCGGGCCTGATGGTGCGTTCGCCCCCCGAGCATCGCCTCGAATACGACCCGGTCTCCCTGAAGATGACCGCCTGTACCGGCTGGAGCGAGGCCGCCCTCGCGGCGGAGTGCCGTTTCCTGACCCGGCAGGCCTCGCTCCAGGGCGGACGCTCGGGCGAGTTCTTCTGGACGTTCCCACCGCCCCGGTGAGACGGTGCGGCGCCTGAGCGACGTCCAAAGCCGCCATCCCGAAGGGATCAGCCGGATTTGGTATGGGGGGCGTTCAACTCACCTCGAAGCTCGTCCACAGCCCCGTGTCGAACCGCTCCAGCACGGTCGCACTGAGCAGCCATCGACCGGGATTGTCCGCGACGAAGGCGATCTGCGCGCTGCGGCCCTCGGGGATCTGCACGGTGTCGAGCCAGTAGGGCTCCCAGCCGTCATCGAGCTGGTGCAGCAGGCGGAAGACGTGGCCGTGCAGGTGCAGGCTTTGGATGAAGCCTGTGTCGTTGCGGATCGACAGCACCACGACCCCGCCGCGCTTGACCGAGAACAAGGGGGCTGCCCCTGCCGCCCCGCTCGCGCCGTTGATCTGCCAGATCTTGGCGGGATCGCCGGAATAGGGCGTCTCGGCGCCGGGCCTCGCCTTGTCGGGCCGCACGCCGCCCGTCAGCACGAGTTCGCGGCGGAGTGCGCTTTGCAGCCGGATCTCGGCCGGCAGGCGCTTGTTCTCGGGGATCGAGCCGATCGCGGCGCGGCCGGATTGCGCCAGCGGCTCGCCGGTGGCGGTCAGCGTCGCCAGCGGCAAGCCCTGGCCGATCAGTGCGGTGATGGTGCCGGCCGGTCCGGCTTGGGCCGGGAGATCGAGGAGCAGGTCGTAGCGCGTGCCCGGCGCGAAGGGGAGGGTGGCCTTCAGCGGCTCGAAGGTATCGGTCGGCTGCCCGTCCACGGCCGCGACATAAGCCTTCACATTGTCGAAGCGGATGCGCAGGCCCCGCGCGTTGCAGGCGTTGGCGAGCCGCAAGCGGAGGCGGCTGCCGGGCCGCGCGTCGAGCGCAAGCGGGATCGGCTGTCCGTTGAGCGTCACGACGCTGCCGAGCCGCCCGGCCGCTGCGGCGAAGGCGACCTGCCCGAAGGGCTGGAGCGCACCGGCCTCGTCGAGGCGCCAATCCTGCACGAGCAGGGCAAGATCCCCATCCACCGGGGGCGGGGCTGGCTCCTCCACGATCAGCATGCCGGCGATACCCCGGCCCGACGGCTCGCTCGATCCGCCGACGACGAGCGGGCGGATCAGGAAGCTGCCGGCATCCGGCGGCGTGAAGTCGTAGGTGAAGCTCGCGCCCGGCTTGATCGGCTCCTGGGTGACGCCGCCGACGCCGTCCATGGCGTTGGCGATCCGCACCCCGTGCCAATGCAGCGAGAGCGGCTTGTCGGTTCCGTTCTCGACGCGCAGGCGGATTGCTTCGCCGAGCTTGATCCGCAGGATCGGCGCCTCCGCTTCGCCCAAGCGCCATACGGCCGTCTCGGGCGCAGGATCGGGCTTCAGGCGGAGCTTGGCCGACGCGGCCTTGATCGATTTCGGCTCCGGGGGAGGGGCTTTCCCGGCGGGCGCTTGGGCCGAGGCCGTCCCTTGGGCCGAGGCCATCCCCGGCATCAGGGCGAGGGCGGCGCTGCCCGCGAGCAGATCGCGCCGTGAGAACGATCCCGGCGCGGGCTCGTCCGTCGGGTCGGGATTTCGCATGGCGTCTCGCGTCGTCGGTCGGTCGGGCTCGCGTTGTAGACAGGCTTCGTCCCAGCCGCCACCGCACGCGGCGCCCCGCAAGTTTTTTGCTGCGGCCCCGAGCCCGCGTGCTATAGACGCGCGCTTCGACGGCCCGGTATCCGGGCTCGTGTCGATGGCGCTCGCGGGCGTGGCGGAACTGGTAGACGCGCTGGATTTAGGTTCCAGTGTCGCAAGACGTGGGGGTTCGAGCCCCTCCGCCCGCACCATGTCCGTATCGGCGTCAGGAACCCGAGCGGTTCCCGCCGGAGCGCCCGCACGGGGCTTCCCTGGCGCAGCGGCACGCGAAGACGAGATTGCGGTTTTAGAAAACAGCGGACGAACGACGATGCAGGTGACCGAGACGACCTCCGAGGGGCTGAAGCGCGAGTTTCAGGTGCTCCTCCCCGCGAACGAGCTTGAGGATCGCCTCAACACCGAGCTCTCGAACATCAAGGGCAAGGTCCAGATCAAGGGCTTCCGCCCCGGCAAGGTGCCGGTCGCGCATCTGCGCAAGGTCTACGGCAAGTCGGTGATGGCCGACGTGCTGCAGAACGCCGTCAACGAGGCCAACCAGCAGATCGTCTCCGACAAGGGCCTGCGCCTCGCGCTCGAGCCGCAGATCGAGTTCCCGAAGGACGAGGAGCAGACCATCATCGAGCGCGCGCTCGATGCCAAGGGCGACCTCGCCTTCAAGGTGAAGCTCGAAGTGCTGCCGAGCTTCGAGCTCGCCGACCTCTCCGACGTGTCGATCAAGAAGCTCGTGCTCAAGCCCTCCGACGAGGAGATCAACGAGACGCTCGAGCGCATGGCCAAGGACAGCCGCTCTTTCGAGCCCCGCGAGGAGGGCGCCGAGGCGCAGTCCGGCGACCGCGTCACCATCGATTTCGTCGGCCGCATCGACGGCACCGAGTTCGAGGGCGGCAAGGGCGAGGACGTCGATCTGGAACTCGGCTCCAACACCTTCATCCCCGGCTTCGAGGACCAGCTCGTCGGGGCCAAGGTCGGCGACAGCCGCCTCGTGAAGGTCGCCTTCCCGGCCGACTATCAGGCCGAGCAGCTCGCCGGTAAGGACGCCGAGTTCGACGTGACCGTGAAGGTCGTCGCCGCCCCCGGCGAGACCCAGATCGACGACGAACTCGCCAAGCGCTTCGGCATGGACGACCTCGAGAAGCTGAAGGAGGCCGTCTCCAAGGCCGTCGGCTCCGATTACGAGGCCCAGTCCCGGCGCAAGCTCAAGAAGGAGCTTCTCGACGCGCTCGACGGCAAGTACGCCTTCGACCTGCCCCCGAGCCTCGTCCACCAGGAATTCGCCGCCGTGTGGGCGCAGGTCGAGCAGGACCTGAAGACCCGCGGCAAGACCTTCGAGGACGAGGGCACGACCGAGGAGGCGTCGCAGGCGGAGTACCGCAAGATCGCCGAGCGGCGCGTCCGCCTCGGTCTGGTGCTTGCGCAAGTCGGCGAGACCGCCGATATCAAGGTCTCGGATGACGAGGTCAATCAGGCCCTGTTCGCCCGGATCCGGCAGTTCCCGGGCCAGGAGAAGCAGGTCTACGACTTCTACCGCAACAATCCGCAGGCGCTCGCCGAGCTTCGCGCGCCGCTGTTCGAGGAGAAGGTCGTCGACCATGTCCTCGCTCAGGTCCAGGTCGTCGAGGAACCCGTCTCCAAGGAGGCGCTCTTCGCCGAAGACGACGAGGCCGACGCCGTGAACGGCGCGGCCGCGACGGACGAGAAGCCGAGCGAGTCCACCAACGAGGCGGCGGCCGACAAGGCTGCCGGCTGATCGCCGACCCACCGGCTCCGCGGCGGGCGGCGATCTTCGAGATCAGGCGGCGTTAACGCTTGCCGTGTTCGCTGTAACCATCCGGCCTCGGGCGATTCGCCCCGAGGCCGGACCCGGAGCCGAGGGCTGATATGAGAGATCCGGTCGATTACTTCCACAACTCGCTCGTGCCCATGGTGGTCGAGCAGTCGAGCCGCGGCGAGCGTGCCTTCGACATCTACTCGCGGCTTCTGCGCGAGCGGATCATCTTCCTCACCGGCCCCGTCGAAGACCAGGGCGCGTCGCTGATCGTCGCCCAGCTTCTGTTCCTGGAAGCCGAGAACCCGAAGAAGGAAATCTCCTTCTACATCAACTCGCCCGGCGGCGTGGTGACCTCGGGCCTGTCGATCTACGACACGATGCAATTCATCCGCTGCCCCGTCACGACGCTCTGCGTCGGCCAGGCCGCGTCGATGGGCTCGCTCCTGCTGGCCGCGGGTGAGGCCGGCCACCGCTTCGCCCTGCCGAACGCCCGGATCATGGTGCACCAGCCCTCCGGCGGCTTCCAGGGACAGGCGACCGACATCCTGATCCATGCCCGCGAGATCGAGGCGCTGAAGAAGCGTCTGAACGAAATCTACGTGAAGCATACCGGCCGCGACTACGAGACGATCCATCAGGCGCTCGAGCGCGACAACTTCATGACCGCCGACGCGGCCAAGGAGTTCGGCCTGATCGACGACATCCTGCACAAGCGCCCCGAGCCGGCCGCCGCCTGAGCGGGAACGGAAACCCGAGGCGCCCGGGGCACGCAGGCCCGACCATGTCGGGTCATGCGTCCTTTGGGCGCCCACCCCAGCCGATAGGTCGGTTGATCCCGAGCCGGCTGCATGATTGCATCGGGATTCGAGCGCCTCAATCCCGACGCATCCGCCCTGTGTGACTGTTTCTTTAGGCGGATGCGCTTACATCGTATGATCGACGCGCGTGCCCTCCTGGCTGGGGCCGCGCCCGCGAACCGGAGACCGACATGAGCAAGACAGGCGGCAACGACTCGAAGAGCACGCTGTACTGCTCGTTCTGCGGCAAGAGCCAGCACGAGGTTCGCAAGCTGATTGCGGGCCCGACGGTGTTCATCTGCGACGAGTGCGTCGAGCTGTGCATGGACATCATCCGCGAGGAATCGAAGTCCTCGCTGGTGAAGTCCCGCGACGGGGTGCCGACCCCGAAGGAGATCCGGCGGGTCCTCGACGACTATGTCATCGGGCAGGACTTCGCCAAGAAGGTTCTCTCGGTGGCCGTGCACAACCACTACAAGCGGCTCGCCCACGCGACGAAGCACAACGACGTCGAGCTCGCCAAGTCCAACATCATGCTGATCGGGCCGACGGGCTCGGGCAAGACGCTGCTCGCGCAGACGCTCGCCCGCATCCTCGACGTGCCCTTCACCATGGCCGACGCCACCACGTTGACCGAAGCTGGCTATGTCGGCGAGGACGTCGAGAACATCATCCTCAAGCTGCTCCAAGCCTCCGACTACAACGTCGAGCGGGCGCAGCGCGGCATCGTCTACATCGACGAGATCGACAAGATCTCCCGCAAGTCGGACAACCCCTCGATCACCCGCGACGTCTCGGGCGAGGGCGTGCAGCAGGCACTCCTGAAGATCATGGAGGGCACCGTCGCCTCCGTGCCTCCGCAGGGCGGCCGCAAGCACCCGCAGCAGGAGTTCCTGCAGGTCGACACCACGAACATCCTGTTCATCTGCGGCGGCGCCTTCGCTGGGTTGGAGCGCATCATCTCCCAGCGCGGCAAGGGTACCTCGATCGGCTTCGGCGCCAGCGTCCAGGCGCCCGACGACCGCCGCACCGGCGAGGTGTTCCGCTCGGTCGAGCCCGAGGATCTGCTGAAGTTCGGCCTCATCCCCGAGTTCGTCGGCCGTCTGCCGGTTTTGGCGACGCTGGAGGATCTCGACGAGGAGGCCCTCAAGAAGATCCTGCAGGAGCCCAAGAACGCGCTGGTCAAGCAGTACCAGCGGCTGTTCGAGATGGAGAACGTCGAGCTGACCTTCCAGGACGAGGCGCTCAGCCTCGTCGCTCGCAAGGCCATCGAGCGCAAGACCGGCGCCCGCGGCCTGCGCTCGATCCTGGAGACCATCCTCCTCGACACGATGTACGACCTGCCCGGCCTCGACTCCGTCGAGCAGGTGGTGATCGGCCCGGAGGTGGTCGAGGGCAAATCCAGGCCGCTGTTCATCCACGGCGACCGCAACAAGGAAGCCCCGGCCAGCGTCAGCGCCTGACCGGCAAACATCCGGGGCCGCACGGTTTTTGAGCCGGCGGCCCTTTTTCGTTCCGGGGGGTGCCCGCGCTTGAAAGCACCTCCCGCAACGACCATTTCAGGCGCAACGCAGGGCTCCACGCTTCATCCCCCGAAAGGTCGGGCCCGCGCCACCAGCCGCAAACTGATTATCCGCTTCCGACCCTTCGCGGCCCGGTCGGCACCTGGCAAGATGCTTGCTCGCCGTTGAGGAGCGACTGCCCGGCGTCAACACATAAGGGAAGAACCCATGACCCAGTCGAAATCGCGCCAGCCGGTCGTTCCCGGTTCGACGGGCTCCTACGCCGTCCTGCCGCTGCGCGACATCGTCGTGTTTCCGCACATGATCGTGCCCCTGTTCGTGGGCCGCGAGAAGTCGATCCGCGCGCTCGAGGAGGCGGTGCGCTCTGACCGTCACATCCTGCTCGCGACGCAGATCAATGCCAGCGACGACGATCCGGCCACCGACGCGATCTACACGATCGGTACGCTCGCCTCCGTGCTGCAGCTCCTCAAGCTGCCCGACGGCACCGTGAAGGTGCTGGTCGAGGGCGCCGGCCGTGCGCAGATCGAGTCCTTCGTGCGCTCGGACGAGTATTACGAGGCGCAGGCGCTCACGCTCACCGACGATCTCGGCGACCGCGTGGAGGCCGAGGCGCTCGCACGCTCAGTGATCTCCGAGTTCGAGAACTACGTGAAGCTCAACAAGAAGATCTCTCCCGAGGTCGTCTCCGCCGTCACGCAGATCGACGAGCCGTCCAAGCTTGCCGACACCGTCGGCTCGCACCTCGCGGTCAAGATCGCCGACAAGCAGGCGATCCTCGAGATCCCCACGGTGGCGCAGCGCCTCGAGCGCGTGCTGTCGCTGATGGAGAGCGAGATCTCCGTGTTGCAGGTGGAGAAGCGCATCCGCACCCGCGTCAAGCGGCAGATGGAGAAGACTCAGCGCGAGTACTACCTCAACGAGCAGATGAAGGCGATCCAGAAGGAACTCGGCGACGAGGACGGTCGCGACGAGCTCGCCGAACTCGAAGACAAGATCGAGAAGACCAAGCTGACGAAGGAGGCCCGCGAGAAGGCCACTGCCGAGCTGAAGAAGCTGCGTCAGATGTCGCCGATGTCGGCCGAGGCCACGGTCGTGCGCAACTACCTCGATTGGATGCTCGGCATCCCGTGGGGCAAGCGCTCGAAGATCAAGAAGGACTTGCTCGGAGCTCAACAGGTCCTCGACTCGGATCACTTCGGCCTCGACAAGGTCAAGGACCGCATCGTCGAGTACCTCGCCGTGCAGCAGCGGGCGAACAAGCTCACCGGCCCGATCCTCTGCCTCGTCGGCCCGCCCGGCGTCGGCAAGACCTCGCTCGGCAAGTCGATCGCCAAGGCCACCGGCCGCGAATTCGTGCGGATGTCGCTCGGCGGCGTGCGTGACGAGGCCGAGATCCGCGGTCATCGTCGGACCTATATCGGCTCGATGCCCGGCAAGATCGTCCAGTCGATGCGCAAGGCCAAGACCTCGAACCCGCTCATCCTGCTCGACGAGATCGACAAGATGGGCATGGATTTCCGCGGCGATCCGTCCGCGGCGCTCCTCGAGGTTCTTGATCCGGAGCAGAACGCGACCTTCAACGACCATTACCTCGAGGTCGATTACGACCTGTCGAACGTAATGTTCGTGACGACGGCGAACACGCTCAACATCCCCGGCCCCCTCATGGACCGGATGGAGGTGATCCGTATCGCCGGCTACACCGAGGAGGAAAAGCTCCAGATCGCTCGCCGCCACCTCATTCCCGAGGCGGTCAAGAAGCATGGGCTCACCCCCGACGAATGGTCGATCACCGATGACGGCCTGATGATGCTCATCCGCCGCTACACGCGGGAGGCGGGCGTCCGCAACCTGGAGCGCGAGCTCTCCAACCTGATCCGCAAGGCGGTGAAGGAGATCTTGCTCACCAAGGTGAAGCAGGTCGAGGCCAACCCCGAGACGCTTCCGGAATTCCTCGGCCCGCCGAAGTTCCGCTACGGCGAGATCGACGCGGACGATCAGGTCGGCGTGGTCACGGGTCTGGCCTGGACCGAGGTGGGCGGTGAGTTGCTGACCATCGAGGGCGTCATGATGCCCGGCAAGGGCAAGATGACGGTCACGGGCAACCTGCGCGATGTGATGAAGGAGTCGATTTCGGCGGCGGCGTCTTACGTCCGCTCGCGGGCCATCGATTTCGGCATCGAGCCGCCGCTGTTCGAGCGCCGGGACATCCACGTCCACGTTCCGGAGGGGGCGACCCCGAAGGACGGTCCGTCGGCCGGTATCGCCATGGCCACCGCGATCATCTCGACGCTCACCGGGATCCCGGTGCGCCGCGATGTGGCGATGACCGGCGAGGTGACCCTGCGTGGTCGCGTCCTGCCGATCGGCGGCCTGAAGGAGAAGCTGCTCGCCGCACTCCGCGGCGGCATCAAGACGGTGATGATCCCGGAAGAGAACGCCAAGGACATCGCCGAGGTGCCCGACAGCGTGAAGAACGGTCTGGAGATCATCCCCGTCTCGCGGATGGATCAGGTGCTGCAGCACGCCCTCGTGCGCCAGCCCGAACCCATCGAGTGGGACGAGCCGCTCCCGGCCAAGACGCCGAAGCGGGATGAGGACGGCGCGGCGGTCATCGCCCACTGATCCTCGGCTCGCAACTCACGGACGAAGCCCCCGGAGCGCTGCTCCGGGGGCTTTTTCGTGCGCTGAGTCAGGGGAAGAGCGCGAGCCCGGCCTTGCGCAGCCGCGATCCCTTCCGTAACGCTTCGCGGCGCCGGTTCGGGCGGTTAGCTCAGTTGGTAGAGCGTCTCCTTTACACGGAGAGGGTCGGGGGTTCGAGTCCCTCACCGCCCACCAATCCGGGCGCAGGATGGTTCAGAGGCGGGCGTGACGGTTCTTGCCGGCTCCGTTGGGCGTCTGCGACGGAACACCCTCGTCGAGACGTTCGTCCGCGATCGGTGAGAGCATGCTCAGTGAGTGAGCATTCCGGTCTGGTATCGAGCAGACGATCGGCATCGTCTGGCGCAGGCGAAAACGCTAAACCAATGTCCTCCTTCGCGTTCCCCGTTCAGGCGTGAGCGGGGGGCGACATGGAAGGTGGGCTGATCTGGCTCGGCCTCATCGCCGGTATCCGGGGATTAAGCGGCGTCGGCGATCTGTTTGCGGCCTGGGCGAAGGCGCGGGGGGAGCCGCGCTGAAATCTGTCGTTCCCGAGGGGAGGGGGGCGAGCCGAGCGCGTGCGCTACCGCGAAGCGAGCGCCGCCTGCCGATTGCGCGGCTCATACCGGTTCGGCGCGTCCCGTGCCGCCGCGTTGTCGTTGTCGCTGGGCTGAGGGCTCGTGTTCCCGGTCCGATCCGTCTTCTCTTTACCGCGAAGCAACAGCGGCACGATGCGTGTCGAGCGTCGGTAGATCCAGGCCTCGTGCCGGCGGCGCAGGGGGCGTCCGTACTGGACGGTTTCTTTTCCACACATGGTCATTCTTCACGGTGCCGTCTGGCTGACTAGTTCCTGACGCTAGCCGCGAACTGCCTCGGCGCATTGCCTGTACGTCCCAAAATTTACGCCGCTGCGCTTTGCCGCACGGATGCGGCGATGTCGCAACGCGGTAGGGAGTGGATTGGCTGGCGTCGAAACCCGGATCGGCATGAAGCGCCGTCAGCCGGAGAAGATTTTTTGCATCGCCGAAACGTCGATGCGGATGAATTGCCCCGGCTGAGCCGCTCAACTCTTTGGTGCAGAAGAAGGCGCATGTCAGCGCCCGCTGCGTTGCGCCGGTTCGACACGAGGGCACCGGCGCGCCGGAATGACGGATTTCCTGTTCGTTCACGACCACTTCCCGGGACCTTTCGGCTTTGTCGCCGAAGCGCTGATGGATCGAGGCCATCGCTGCGCTGCCATTGCCGGAGAGGCCGCACCGGGCTTGGCCAACTTGCCGATCCTGCGGTGGCGTCCGGGGCGCAAGGTGACGCCGGGCCTGTTCCCGCTGGCCCATCCAACCGAATCGGCATTCATCAACGCCACAGCCGCCCTGCGATGCGCGCTCGAACTGCGCAAGCATGGCTTCGATCCGGCCGTCATCGTCGGGCATCCGGGGCGCGGAGAATCGCTGCTGCTCAACCAAGTCTTTCCCCGGGCGCGTCGGCTTGCCTACGCGCCGTATTACCGGGCGGACGGGGATGCCCTCGGCTTCGATTCCGAGTGGACGCGCCCGCCCAATCTCGAGGACCGCGTGCGTGACCGCGCCGGAAATGCGGCGCTGGCCATGGCCTATGCCGAGGCCGAACGGCTGGTCTGCCCGACTGAGTTCCAGCGCAGCCTGCTGCCGGTGGGCTTGCGGGCGCAGGCCAGCGTGATCCACGAGGGGATCGACACGGACGAGGTGCGCTACGATCCCAATGCCGTCGTGCACCTGCCGAACGGACGCACGCTGACCAAGGCGCGGCCGGTCATCACCTTCATCGCCCGGCAATTGGAGCCGCTGCGCGGCTTCCCGACCTTCATGCGCGCCTTGCCGGCGCTGCTCGAAGCCGTGCCCCAGGCGGAGGTTCTGGTGGTCGGGAGCGATGGGCGCCGTGATGCCGCGGCAAAGGGGGTCCAGCCGCGGACGTGGAAGGAACGCCTGCTGGCCGAGTTGGACGGACGGCTCGATCGCGAGCGCGTTCATTTCCTCCCCCGTCTCACGCACGAGGAAATGGTTGCCGCCCTCTCGGTCGCAACGGCGCATGTCGCCTACACCTATCCCTTCTCGCTCTCGCGGGTCTTCCTGAAGGCGATGGCGTGCGAATGCCTCGTGATCGCTTCGGATACCGCGCCGGTGCGGGAGGTGGTGCGGGACGGCGTGAACGGGATCATCCGCGACTTCTTCGATGCCGACGCGCTGGCGGAGGCACTCATCGAGGCCTGCCGCGCGCCCGAACGATGGCGGCCTCTGCGGGAGGCAGCCCGGCGCACGGTGATCGAACGCTACGACCGGCGGCGTCACTGCCTGCCGACTTGGCTCGCGCTCCTGACCTATCTCGCCGACGCGCCGGCCCGTGCGTGAGCGGCGCGGGCTTGATGTATCGGACCGGATATTGGATCCCGGCTCATGCACCAAGCTTTTGGTTTTGCATCCTCTTTTTCCCGAAAGCCGAAAGCCGAAAGCCACCTTTCGGGATGATGATCTAGCGCGCCTGGAACAGGTGGAGGCTGAAGCCGCTGTCCTCGTCGACCCAGAGGCGGACCGGCTCCCAGCCCTGCGCCGAGGCGAGGGCTCGAAACGTATCCGGCGCGTATTTGTGGGAGGTGTCGGTGCGAATGGTCTCGCCCGCTGCGAAGCGGATCGTCCGGTCGCCGAGCTGGTAGGCGCCGGGCCGGGTTGCCACCAGACGGGCCTCCACCCGGAACGGCCCGTCGGCGAGCCGTGCCTCGTGGCGGAAATGGCTCCGGTCGAAATCGCTGCCCAGCTCCCGGTTCATGCGCTCGAGAAGGTTGAGGTGCAAAGCCGCCATCAGCCCGCCGGCCTCTCCGTAGGCACGGTGTAGGCGGGTCGGGTCGTGCGTCGGGTCGGCCCCGACCAGGAAGTGGCTTGCCCCCAGCGTCTCCCGCGCCCGCGCCAGGAAACCCGCCGCCTGCTGCGGCGTGAAGTTGCCGACGCTGGTGCCGGGAAAGAAGCCGAGGATCGGCGGCACGGCCGCCCCCGGCGGCAGGCGGATCGGCTTCGAGTAATCGGCGCAGACCGGCATCATCGTCACGTCCGGATAATCCGGGGCGAGGCGCGCAATCGCCGCTTCAAGATAGGCTCCCGAGATGTCGAGGGCGAGGTAAGAGGCCGGCCCCTCCAAGGCGTCGAGCAGGGTGCGGATCTTCCGGCTGGCACCGCTGCCGAATTCCACGACGCTGACGCCCGGGCCGACCAGCGCAGCCACCTCTGCCGCGACCCGCGGCAGGAGCGCCATTTCCCGCTTTGTCGGATAGTAGTCCGGATGCGCGCAGATCCGGTCGAACAGACCCGAGCCGGTCTCGTCCCAGAGGTATTTGCCGGGCAGGGTCTTCACCTCGTCCGACAGACCGGCAAGAGCGTCCCGAAGGAACTCGGCACGCTCGTCGGCCGCTGCCTCTGCCGCGGTCATCGCGGTCCGCTCGGTCGGGTCGCGGTGAGAATCACGAGCGCGATGCGCTCGGCCGCCGCATAGCCCGGATTGTCGAGTTCCTCGCCATACGCGTCCGGATCGAACTCGCGGTACGAGACATCGAGACCGGCCCGCGCGCCGATCGCGGTCGCCTCTTCCCGGAAGCCGTCATGGCCTTCGACGATGGCCGTGCCGGCGAACAGGACAAGGCTACCGCCCGGCGCCAAGCGTTCGGTCGCCGTCTCGACCACGCGCAGCGACAGCCCGGCCCCGAGCGGTCCGCCGCCGTGCCGGTAGGCCCGACCACCCGAATCCACCATGAAGGGCGGGTTCGAGACGATGAGATCGAACGCTCCCTCGACGCCGCTCAGCATGTCGCTGTGAACGGGCTGCGCGTTGCCCGCGCCCGCGAGCCAGGCATTGACGCGTGCGACGCGGAGCGCCGCCGGGTTGACGTCGATGAGAACGACCTCGGCTTCCGGCAACCGCTTGGCGACAAGGATGCCCGCTGCGCCCGAGCCGCAGCCGATATCGGCCACCCGCCGCGGTGCTGGGTGTCTGGCACTGGCCAGCTCTGCGAGATGGGCGAGGACGGCCTCGGCAAAGCGCATCGTGTCGGGGCCGAAGAACACGGCATCGGCCGCGAGCGGGGGATAGGACCCGTGCAGAAACAACGAGCCGTCGAGGCTCGACAGCCGAATCCGCGCCTTCATGAGAGGACCGTCCGGCCCCTCCGAGCGGTCGAGCACGCCCGCCCGCTCCATCAGGTCGGTCAGGTCCGCCGGGATCAGGCCCGCGCGAAACGGGCGGCTCCAGCCCAGAACGTCCCGTAGCGATCGCGCGAGGGCGTTCTCGGGCCGGGCGTTCACCCGCGCATGCGTGGCGGGCGTGACGGTGGTGAAGCGGTAGCCGGTATCCCGCACCGCGCGAGCAAGAGCGAGGAGCGCGTCCCCGCTGCCTATGTCCGGTTCCTGGGAGGCCGAGGGATGCGTTGCAACATCGGCCCCCGTCATCCTCAACCCTCCATCTGTCCGGCAAGGAAGGCACCCGAGCGCAGATCCGCCGCGACCTGTTGCGCGTCCCATTCCACGGCGTCTGCTTGACGGTGGTAGGGGCAGACCCAATCGTCCGGCACGGCCCGCCCGCTGAATTGCCGCGCGGCAGAGCGCTCGCCATGCTGCGCAAGCATCGGGTTGGCGGACCCGGCCCAGGCCACGTCCCGCTCGACGATCGAATCGCGCAGCCGGTCGTAGCGTCCTTCGGCCCGCAAGCGCTCGAACTGGTCGTGCAGGTTGAACACCAGAACCGGATGCTCGAAGCGGCGCGCCTTGCGGCTCGCGCCGGGATGCAGCCCGACGATGAAGAAGCCTTCGCCCCCGAGGCTCATCGAAAAATGCGTGTCTTCCGGGTTGGCCGACACGCGCGGATCCTGGGCATGACCTAACTCGCTGTCGCGGTCGGACAACGACTGCATCCGCCGCCAGAGTGCCGCCTCGAACGCCTCCTCTGAGAGGTGGTGGGGGCCTTCGAACACCACGGCGAAGCTCTGGAACTGGTCGCGCCGGGCGCGATAGCGGCAGATGAAGGCCAGCAGCGCCGGGTAGATCCGCGCGTCGTCGCCGTCGGAGGCGACGTCTCGGGCGACCAGCACCTTGAGCTGGCCGCGGGACAGAGCGGACTTGGCGCCGACGCAAGGGAAGGGCTGTTGGCGAATGAAGTGCCGGAACCGCTCAGCGAGCGGATGGCCGGTGTCGTCGGTAGGCAGCAGCATGACACCTCGTGGAACGCAGACAAAAGAGCGACGCGACCGAGCCTGTCGGCCCGGCACGGTGAAGATTGTGGGAGAGAAGGCGGCTGACCCACAGTCCGCCGACTCCCGGAAAAGATGAACTGCGCGGAGGAACCTCAGTCTGTGCCCATTGTTCCGCCGGGTCTGGGGATAACTAATGAGCTACGATACGGCTTCATCTATATGTTGTCTTGATCCGCCGCGGCATCGTAGCGCAGTAATCTATCCGATCGTGACCGTTTCTTGGACGCGGAACTTCAAGATTCGATCTCGTAATGGATCGGCTTGAAGGAGAAGTTGTTCGACTGCAGGGCGGAGCAGGCTGTAAGACCGATGACGAGGTCGGCCTCGGCCACGAAACTCACCCGGTCGCCGGCCCGGCTCAGCGGCGGGCGCACCGCGATCTCGCCGCTCTGCCCATCGATGGTAACGTGCATGAACACGTTGAAGGCCACCGGGATGCGGTCCGGCTCGATTCCGTAGGGCGCCAGCGCTTCGGCGAGATTGCCGAAGCAGCCCCGATGGGGGTGCTCGTCGCCGTAGATGATCCGGAAGGTGTCGGCCGAGCAGGGTGTGAGCAGGAAGTCGTGCCGGCCCACCGTGTCCTCGACGATGCGCAGGAGCACGTTGGAGCGGTTGGAGTAGATCGGGTCGCCCGTCGTCAGGAAGATGCGCGAGGCGTAGTCGATGGTGCGGCCCGAGGAGATCACCTCATCGAGGTCGTCTCGGCGGAAAGCCACGAGGTCGGCCACCTGCTCGCCCTGAGGATCGATCACGGTGAGGCGCTGGCCGCGATCCAGCGTGAAGGCCGCCCCCGAGCGCGGTGGAATCTCGTGGCGCATCGGTCGGCTCATCCGTCGTTCTCTCCTTGCAGCGGGTGAGGCCCGCGGGCTCGCGTGCCGATCCGCGGCGGCTCCAAGCTTGGCCGCCGCCGCATCACGACGGGGGATCGGACGAGACCCCCGTTGGGTTCCCGATAAATGTCGACGTCTCGAACAACGGGGCGGCACCGGAGATGCCTGCCCGTGGATGCCCGATCCGACGAACGCTCCCCCCCCGCGTGGCAAGGACAGTGGAGATCACCCTCGCCATGCCGCCGAACTCACCCTCCGAGGGCTTCTGCTCGGGGCGGTGATCACCGTCGTGTTCATGACCGCCAACCTCTATATGGGGTTGAAGACGGGCGTGACCTTCTCCACCTCGATTCCCGCGGCGATGCTGTCGATGGGGCTGCTGCGCCTGTTCGGTGGGTCCGGCATCCTCGAAAACAACATCGTCCAGACGCAAGGGTCGGCGGCCGGCACGCTGTGCAACGTCATTCTGGTCCTGCCGGGCCTCGTGCTGATCGGCCACTGGCACGGTTTCCCGTTCTGGCAGACGACGGCCGTCTGCCTCGTCGGCGGTCTGATCGGCCTCGTCTACTCGATCCCCCTCCGCCGCGCCCTGGTGATGGGCGCCGGGCTTCCGTATCCCGAGGGCACCGCCGCCGCCGAAGTGTTGCACGCGGGTGAGGCCGGCGACCGGGGTGGTCTGCGCATCCTGCTGGGCGCGGCGGGGGCGGGCGGGCTGATCGGCTTCGCCACCACCGGCTTGCGCCTCCTCGCGGACGGCCTCCACACCACCCTCGCCGTGGGACCGGCCCTGTTCCGGTTCGCCACGGGCTTCTCCCCCGCTCTCGTCGGGGTGGGGTATCTCGTCGGGCTCGGCGCCTACCTCGCCCTTCTGGCGGGCGTGGCTCTGGCTTGGGGCGCCGCGGTGCCGCTGCTCACCGCCTTCGGTGACGGGGCCGGCTCCGGCCCTGCTGAGGTGACGGCGAGAGCGGTCTGGTCGGAGAAGGTCCGTCTCATCGGTGCCGGCATCATCGCCGTTGGCGCGATCTGGACGGTCGCCACCCTCGGCCGCTCGATTCTGGGAAGCATCCGTTCCGCCTTCGGTGCCGCGCAGGGCGGTGGGCAGGCTCTGCGCCGGTTGCCGCGCCAGGAGCGCGACCTGCCGATCACCTGGGTTGCGGGCACCTCGCTCCTGCTTACGCTGCCCCTGGCTTGGCTGTTCTTGAATTTCAGCGCGGAGGCCGAACTCGGTGGTCTGCGCTTCGCGCTGGTCGCCGTCGCCACCGTCTTCACGGTCGGCTTCGGCTTCCTGATGGCGGCCGCCTGCGGCTATCTCGCGGGCCTTCTCGGCTCCTCCTCCAGCCCGATCTCCGGCATCGGCATCCTGACGACGCTCCTCGCCGCGCTGCTGCTCCCGCTGCTGCTCGGCCGATCCGCCGGGCCGGAGGGTGAGCGCTTCGTCGTCGCCGCCGTCCTGCTCCTGTCGGCCATCGTCGTCACCACCGCCTCGATCGCCAACGACAACCTTCAGGATCTCAAGACCGGCCAACTCGTCGATGCTACCCCCTGGCGCCAGCAGGTGGCGCTCGCGGCGGGCGTCGTGGTTGGCGCCCTGGTGATCGCCCCGCTCCTCGACCTTCTCTACAACGCCTACGGTTTTGTCGGCGCCCTTCCGCGCGAAGGCATGGACGAGGCCGCCGCCCTTCCGGCACCGCAGGCTGCTCTGATGACGCAGATTGCCGGCGGCATCGTGCGCAACGAGTTGCCCTGGTCGATGGTGGCGACGGGGGCGGGCCTCGGGGCGATCCTTGTCGCGGTGGAGGCGCGTCTGCACCGCAGCGGCCGTTCTTTTCCAGCGCTCACCGTCGGGATCGGCATGTACCTGCCGCTGGAGGTGGTGGTGACGATCGCCTGCGGCGGCCTCGTCGGACGCCTCGCTGAGCGCCGGCTGCGCGGGGCGGGCGACGCGGCGCGGGCCGGAGGACGCCGCCGCGGCGTGCTGCTGGCCTCGGGCTTCCTCGTGGGCGAGAGCGTCGTCGGCGTCCTGCTCGCTGCCGCCGACACGCTGAGCGGACGCGGCGGTTCCCTTGCCTTCGCGGCCGATGCGCTCGGCGGGGGAGGGCCCTGGCTCGGCCCCATCGTCTTCCTGCTGGTGCTCGCCGCCTTCTACCGCATCGCTTCGCGCACGGACGAGACGGGCCGCCGCAGCGACGCCTGACCCGTCCTCGATTTCGTCGCGATTGCAAGCGAGCATAAGGGCGCGACCGCCCCGTTGCGACGGATATCATGAACGCCCACGCCTCGTCCCTGCCGCGCCGGCAGAGCCATCTCGACGTCTACCTGCGCGTCCTCAGCGCCCTGATGCTGCGCGACATGCGCAGCCGCTTCGGCGGAAACTACTGGGGCTACCTAGTACAGGTGCTCTGGCCCTGCGTGCATCTCGGGATCATCGTTGGCGCCATGACATTCCGCGGAATGAAGTCGCCCATGGGTGACGAACCGATGGTCTTCGTCGCTTCGGGCGCATTGCCGGCCCTCGCCTTCCAGTACATCTCCCGCGAGGTGATGAAAGGCTACATGGTCCACAAGCCGCTGACTTACTTCCCGCAAGTAAAGCGCTTCGATACCGTCGTCGCACGCATCCTTGTCGAGATCGTCAGCAGCTTCATGGGGGTCTGCCTCGTTTTTGTGGTCCTTGTCTGCTTCGGTGTCGATCCCGTTCCCGCCGACATGACGACGGCCATCACTGGATATCTGACGGCGATCGCGCTCGGAATCGGTGTCGGGACGATCAATGTGGGGATTTGCTCGGTTTTTCCCGGTTGGGCACTCGGTTACATCTTGGTGACGCTCACCTTGTATTTGACGAGCGGCGTGTATTTTATGGCGTGTTATATGCCTGATGAGATTTATTACTACATGAAATGGAATCCCATCACGCAGCTCATTGAATGGGTTCGCCTCGCCTACGACCCGACCATTCCTGCTCAGATCGACTATCTTTATCTCTTCTGCTGGGTCTTCGGCAGCCTCACCATCGGTCTTCTCATGGAACGCTACGTCGTTCGGGCCCAGCAGTGACCGGACTTCGGTGCTGCCGGGTGTAGCCGGAATCGGTGTTTGAGCTCGGTTTCGGCGGTTCCAGAGAAGATCCGCCGTCGGGCTGGGCCCGGTCGACCGACGTTTTCCAACTGGGCCGTACGGAGATGAGGAGGCGGCTCAAAAATTCGGCGGCGCCCCGAAAAAAGGGGGTTGAGTCCCGCCAATCCTCCCCGTATAGAACCGCCCAACGCCGACGCACTCAGCGCCGCCGGCGAGGCCAGGGACCGGAAACGGTCACGGCAGAAGTGATGGGGCCTTAGCTCAGCTGGGAGAGCGCTTCCATGGCATGGAAGAGGTCATCGGTTCGATCCCGTTAGGCTCCACCATCATATCTTCCCAAGAATGACATAGAGGCTGGGCGGGTCGCGCGATGATGCCGACCGCCGCCGCATGGTTCGGGTTGTCGTTCGGACGAAGTGCCGTCGGCACGGACTTCATCACTCACTCCATCGAAGCCTCTACCATCGCGCATGGTCCGCAGCACGAGCCTCGAAGGTTCTGCTCTGCAGAGCCCTCTCGGATCAGGCTCGATCATCCTGTGACAGCCGCCTGATGCCCGAGCGGGTCCCGTCGTTCCCCGTGGATCCTACTGAGCGATCTGCCAGGGGCTGATGATGCGAGTCGGTTTCGGGCCGGTCTCGGCGCGAGCCTGCCGGGTCAGCGGTTCGATCGCTTCCTCCGGAGCCAGACGGCGGGCTTTCGCGAGCGCTTTACGGGCTTCCTCGGCGGGCATCGCGCCCTGCGGCAGCATCATCGCCATCAACTGGCGGCGGGTCGTCGCATTGATCGCGCGCGAGCGCTTCACATCCTCGAAGTCGCTCATCCGGTGGCGGGCCGCCTTGGCGCCGCGACCGCGATCGTCGTGGCCCATGAACACCTTCGGGCCGCCTGGCATGACGACGATGTCGCCGGGCCGCAGAGTCTCGTCGCGGAGAAGCGCCGCGGTCGGATTGGCCGCGATCGCCTTCGAGTCGACTGGCTGCTTGCCGCTGATCCCAGTACCGTCATCCTTCGGCAGGGCCGCGTAACGCACCTTCGGCCGGCTCCGATCCGCGGTGCTGCGATGCCGTCGCCAGCGATAACGCTCGTTGACCTCGCCGCCGCCGTAAACCTGAATAGGAGCGACCATCGGGGCGGGCGCTGCCCGCTGCGGCGAAAAAAGTTGCTGAAACAGGCCGCCGAGACCGCCCTCTTGAGCATGAACGCCAGCAGCAGTGGAGAGAATGAGGGCGGAAGAGGCCAGGACGAGCGCGAGGCGTCGTCCGGAGCGGCGCAGGGTCGAAGGCATCGACGGCTCCTGAAGCGAGGCGGTCGCGTTCGACCGATGCGTTTTCAACCGGAGCCGATCTTAACGGTTCCGGCGAGAACTTGGCGCGAATGTGAATTTTTCATGAGTACGCCGTTCGAATACGCAGCAGCAGCAGCGGGAAAAGGCTGCTGACGGCCAGCTCACGTCTCTGTGAACCGAAGTTCGGGCCAGACGGTTGCCGAATAGCGCAGCCGTTGATCGCGCGCTGGACGGAGCCCATTCCGCGATGCCTACATCCGATCGCGTCGTTCCCGACGCTGCTGCCGCGGTGGACAACCCCCGCTACCCGACCTTGTGGACCATGGCACTGGCGACGGCGCTCCTCGGCATCGTCGCTCTTCCACGCCGGTCTGCTCAGCCTACTGATCATGATGCGGATCGTGCCGGCGATCACGCGCGCGGCGCGTCGGGCGGCGATGAGGCGCGCCAGGAGTCACCCTCGCACGAGGGCGCCGATGCCCATCGGGTCGCGCGGACCGAGCAGAACCGTGGCCGCTCCGCCGACACGCCGACGGAGGTGCCGGCCGAAGGCTGGAAGGACATCCTGAAGCGGACCTACCGGGATATAGGCGAGAATCGCCTGACACTGGTGTCGGCGGGCGTCACTTTCTTCGTCCTTCTCGCCATCTTCCCGGCCGTTGCCGCGCTGGTCTCCGTCTATGGGCTGATCGCCGACGTTTCGACCATCAACCACCAGATCGAGACGCTGCGCGGCGTCCTTCCCTCGGGGGGCGTCGACATCGTCGCCGAGCAGGTGAAGCGAGTGACGGAGAAGGGTGATACGACGTTGGGGCTGACCGCCCTCATCGGCATCGCCCTTTCGGTCTGGAGCGCCAATGGCGGCGTGAAACACGTCTTCGACGCACTCAACCTCGTCTACAACGAGCGCGAGCGGCGCGGCTTCTTCAGGCTCAACCTTGTCTCACTGGCCTTCACGGCGGGCGCTCTGCTCTTCGTCGTGCTCGCGCTGGCTGGCATCGTCGCGGTGCCGCTGGCGATCCAGTTTGTGGGCCTGTCGGGCGACGCATGGTGGCTGGCCCTGCTGCGCTGGCCGGTCCTGTTCCTGATCGTCATCCTGATGCTCGCGGTGCTCTACCGCTACGGGCCCAGCCGCGACGCCCCACGCTGGCGCTGGGTGACGACGGGCGGCATAGTCGCCGGATTCCTGTGGCTGGCCGGCTCGCTGCTGTTCTCGTGGTACGTCTCGAACTTCGGCAGCTACGACAAGACCTACGGCTCCCTCGGCGCCGCGATCGGCTTCATGACCTGGATTTGGATCTCGACCACGATCGTGCTGCTCGGCGCGCAGCTCAACGCGGAGATCGAGCACCAGACCGCCAAGGATACGACGGTCGGCGCGCCGCAGCCGCTCGGCACGCGCGATGCCCGCATGGCGGATACGGTGGGAGCCGCCGCCTGACGGCCGCTCCCTCTCCATCAGTTCTTCGCTTGGCTCGGGTCGTCGGCCGGATTCAGGTAGTTCACGCCGAACGGCCCGCTTCCGTTCACTTGGAGGACGACCGGTTCCTTGGTCGTCCAGAGGGCATGCGGCATGTTCTCGGGCAGGAACACGAAGCCGCCAGTCCGCAGTTCGACGCCCTTGGCCCGGTCGATCGTCG
The DNA here is from genome assembly GCF_022829505.1 of Methylobacterium sp. J-043. Lineage (NCBI taxonomy): Bacteria > Pseudomonadati > Pseudomonadota > Alphaproteobacteria > Hyphomicrobiales > Methylobacteriaceae > Methylobacterium > Methylobacterium sp. J-043. Next base: position 29,399 of record NZ_JAKSYB010000065.1, read on the forward strand.
CGCCGTGCTGGTGATGGATCGAGCCCGACAGGATCGTCAGCGTCTCGGCCCTCGAGTGGGTGTGCGGGGCGATCACCGTGTCGGCGGGGAACCGGATCCGCAGAACGAAGGGGCCGGGTTTGGCCGGATCGCCGGCCAGGGCGCTGATTTCGGTCCCCTTCGGAAGGTTGGGCGGCCCCTTCTCCCATTTCACGGCAGCGCCATCCGGCAAGGTCACCGCGCCGGGTCCGTCTCCATGCGCCTCGCCGGCCGCGCGAGCGGTGCCGAGGGAGAAGGAAAGAGCGAGGGCGAACGCGGCGCTCCCGATGATCGCAGCCGAGCCTGATCGAAGCGTCACGTTCATTCTCCCCTGGGCTTTTCGGTCCCGGCGGTCCGGCCGCCAGAAGCCGGAAGCCATTCCCCGTGCCCTTTCGTGCCCTTCCTGTGGCTTGCACACAAGAGAACGGCGGGGCTCGCGCCCCGCCGTTCCATCGTACTCCAAGAGAGATTCAGCCTCAGTAGGCGGTGCGACCGTAGGAGCCGACACGATCGACCGGCTGGGCGCCGTAGGCCGTGTAACCGGCCGGGCGGCGGACTGAGCCCGTGGCGATGTTGTCCGCCGCATTGGCCGTGCCGCCGACGACACCGCCGACCACGTTGCCGGCCGCATTCACGGTTCCGCCGACGATGTTGCCGGCCGCGCCGATCGTGCCGCCGACGATGTTGCCGGCCGCGCCGGTCACGCCGCCGACGACATTGCCCACGCCGCCGAGGAGGCCGCCACGCTCACGCACCGGGTCGATATGCGCACCCCATACGTTGAGGCTGCCGTCACGGTTGTAGCTGGCGCTGTCGGAAGCGATGCCCTGGGCGAGGCTCGAGGTCGCGGCAAGGCCGAGAGCCAGGGCGAGGGCAGCGGTGATTTTGGTGCGATTGGTCATGATCGATCCTTTATCCGTTCATGCGGGCGACGATCCACTTCGTCTGATCTTACGTTCGATCAAACTAGCTGCGCCCGTCTTCGATGAACGGGATTTGGGGTCGACTGTCTGAGTGACAATAGCGGGTTTGTCGCAGTGCACCATCGATATATTTCGGATTTACCTTTTGCGCCCGAAATTTTGTGCAGCGACATTGCGCGCGGCCAAAAAATCCATTCATTTTGAGGGCGTTGCCTCCGCTGGCTAGGCTCGGTTTTGTGCGGTGCACGAGCGCACATAGGCCCGGTGATCGGCAGTTTTTCGAGCGTTCTGCCTTTCGCGTGGCGTCGGGGCCCCTGCGAGGAACGGGACCGGTTCCGTGCCATGCCGACCATCGCGGACCAGAGAACCGGGGACCTGCGGCATTTCCCGGCGACGGAGCGATGTTCTGAAGCGGCGAAAATGCTCTATGGATCGGCGGCCCCGCCCTTGGGGGCCCGTTCGCCGATGGCTGTTCGACCGATGACCGAAGAGACGCAACTGCAACCGGCCAAGCCCGTCGGCGCCGACGACCGGGTGATCCTCGTCGATGGCTCGTCCTTCATCTTCCGGGCGTACTTCCAGTCGATCAATCAGGACCAGAAGTACAACACCCGGCCCTCCGACGGCTTGCCGACGGGGGCGGTGCGCCTGTTCTGCACCAAGATCGCGCAGTTCCTTCAGGAGGGCGCCGCCGGGGTGAAACCAACCCATCTCGGCATCGTCTTCGACAAGTCCGAGGGCTCGTTCCGCAAGGAGCTGTTCCCCGACTACAAGGGCCACCGCCCCGACGCGCCGGACGACCTCAAGCGCCAGATGCCGCTGATGCGCGATGCGGTGCGCGCCTTCGGGCTGCATGCGGTCGAGCTGATACGCTACGAGGCCGACGACCTGATCGCGACCTACGCCCGGCAGGCTGAGGCGCGCGGCGCCGAGGTCATCATCGTGTCCTCCGACAAGGACCTGATGCAGCTCGTCTCGGACAAGATCCGGTTCTACGATTTCGAGTCGGGCGCCAAGGGCAAGCCCGGCTACCGCCCCGAGCGCAACCTCGACCGCGAGGCGATCATCGCCAAGTGGGAAGGTCTCGCGCCAGAGCAGATCGGCGACGCGCTGGCGCTGATCGGCGACACCTCCGACAACGTGCCGGGCGTGCCGGGCATCGGCCTGAAGACGGCCGCCGCCCTCATCAAGGAATACGGCAGCCTTGCTCAACTTCTGGAGCGGGCCGCCGAGATCAAGCAGCCCAAGCGCCGGGAGATGCTGCTCGCCAACATCGATCAGGCCAAGCTCTCGCGCCGCCTCGTGGCGCTGGAAGAGAGCGTGCCGGTGCCGGTGCCGCTCGACGAACTCGGCGTGCCGCAGCCCGATCCGCAAAAGCTCGTCGGCTTCCTGAAGGCGATGGAGTTCAACACCCTGACGCGGCGCATCGCGCAGATGCTCCATGTCGACCCGGAAGCGGTCAAGCCTGATCCGGCGTTGCTGCCGGGCGCACAGCCCCACGCCTACACCAACGCGGCCGGCGGCAGTGATGCCGTGCCGTTCTTCGGCGACGACGTGCCGGTCGATCCCGAGACCGCCGCCGCACCCGAGCGGACGGCTGGGGAAACCCCGCCCGAGGCGGGCGAGGCCGATCCCTTTGCCGATCTCGATCTGCCGGATCAGGCTCCGGCGAAGAAGCGCGGCGCCAGCGAGCCGACACCTGCGACCCTGGTTGGCGCCCGCGCGGCGGAGTCGGTCAAACCGTTCGATACGGCTGCCTACGAGACGATCTCCACCGTGGAGCAGCTCGAAGCCTGGATCGCCGAGAGCTACGAAGCGGGCGTGATCGCGGTCGATACCGAGACCGACGCGCTCGACGCGGCCAAGGCCGGGCTCGTCGGCGTCTCGCTCGCCACCGCGCCGGGGCGGGCGGCCTACATTCCGCTCGCCCACGTCAAGCCCGAGGTGAAGGGCGGCGATCTGTTCGGCGAGAGCGGGGCAGGGGCGGATGCCTCCGACAAGCAGCCCGGCCAAATCGATTTCGACACCGCCCTCAAGCTGCTGAAACCGCTCCTGGAGGATGCCGGCACGCTCAAGGTCGGCCAGAACCTGAAATACGACCTCTCGGTGCTCAACCGCTACGGCATCGACGTGGCGCCCTTCGACGACACGATGCTGATCTCCTACGTGCTCGATGCCGGCAAGGGCGGGCACGGCATGGACGAGCTCGCCCGCCGCCATCTCGGCCACCAGCCGATCACCTTCGCGGATGTGGCCGGCACCGGCCGCAACAAGGTCACCTTCGACCGCGTGGCGATCGACAAGGCGACGGCCTACGCGGCGGAGGACGCCGACGTCACCTTGCGCCTGTGGCGGATGATGAAGCCGCGCCTCGTCGCCGAGCACCGGGTGACCGTCTACGAGACGCTGGAGCGCCCGCTGGTGCCGGTCCTGGCCCGGATGGAGCGGGCCGGCATCGCCATCGACCGCAACATGCTGAGCCGACTCTCAGGCGACTTCTCGCAGATCCTGGCGCGGCTGGAGGAAGAGATCCAAGACGACGCCGGCGAGCGGTTTCAGGTCTCCTCGCCCAAGCAGATCGGCGACGTGCTGTTCGGCAAGATGGGCCTGCCCGGCGCGAAGAAGACGCCCTCCGGCCAATGGGCGACGCCCGCGACGCTCCTCGAAGAGCTGGCCCAGGCCGGCCACGATCTGCCGAAGAAGATCCTCAACTGGCGCCAGCTCTCCAAGTTGAAATCGACCTATACCGACTCGCTGCAGCAGCACGCCGACCGGGGGACCAACCGGGTACACACCTCGTTCTCGCTCGCGGCCACGACGACGGGCCGGCTCTCCTCCTCCGATCCGAACCTTCAGAACATCCCGGTCCGCACGGAGGAGGGAAAGCGGATCCGCCGCGCCTTCGTCGCGCCCGAGGGCAAGAAGCTGATCTCGGCCGATTACAGCCAGATCGAGCTGCGCCTGCTCGCCCACATCGCCGACATCCCGCAACTGCGCGAAGCGTTCGAGCAGGGGATCGACATCCACGCGGCCACGGCGTCTGCCATGTTCGGCGTCGCCCTCGACCAGATGACCGGCGACCTGCGGCGGCGGGCCAAGACCATCAATTTCGGCATCATCTACGGTATCTCGGCCTTCGGCCTCGCCGACCGCCTCGGCATCGGCCGCGAAGAGGCTTCGGTCTTCATCAAGCAGTATTTCGAGCGCTTTCCCGGCATCCGCGACTACATCGACACCACCAAGCGCTCGTGCCGCGAGAAGGGCTACGTGACGACCCTGTTCGGCCGCGTCTGCCACTATCCGCAGATCCGCTCCAACAACCCGTCCGAGCGGGCGAGCGTGGAGCGCCAAGCCATCAACGCCCCGATCCAGGGCACCGCCGCCGACATCATCCGCCGCGCCATGACGCGGATGGAGGGGGCGCTGGAGGCCAAACGGCTCACCGCGCGGATGCTGCTGCAGGTGCACGACGAACTGGTGTTCGAGGTGCCCGACGACGAGGTGGAGGCGACGATCCCCGTGATCGCCGGAGTGATGGAGGAGGCGCCCGCGCCGGCCCTGACGCTGAGGGTGCCGCTGGTGGTCGAGGCGCGGGCGGCGGGGAACTGGGAAGAGGCGCACTGACCTCTTTCGGTCCCGACTTCAGAAATCGCCGGCCGCCTTGTGCGCGAGGCGGATCGGCTCCGGCAGGCGGTACTTCGGCGAGCAGGCCAGGACCAGTTCGACGGCACTCGGGATATCGGCGCGGTGCCCCGGCGAGATGAACAGCGGAAGCGTGGCGGTGCGCGTGCGGACCACGGCGCCGATGGTCTCGCCCCAGTCGATCAGGGGGACGTGCGCGCCCTTCTAATCGGGCAGGGCAGCGTTGGTACCGACGAGCCGCGTCTTGCCGACGCCGATGGTCGGGCGCTCCAGCCACAGGCCCATATGGCTGGCGATGCCGATGCGGCGCGGATGGGCGATGCCCATGCCGTCGAACAGGAAGACGTCGGGCTCCGCGCGCAGGCGCCCGAACGCCTCTTCCAGAACCGGTCCCTCGCGAAAGCTCAGCAGGCCGGGGATGTAGGGGAACGGCGTCGGCCGCTCGGCGAAGGCGCTCTCAACGAGGAGAAAGCCCGGAAAGGTCACGACGACGATGGCGGCGCGGGAGCGCTCGTTCTTCACGCTGACATCGACGCCAGCTACCAGCCGCACCGCGCCGAGATCGATGGCTCGGTCGGCCACGATCTCGCTGCGGAGCCGGCGCTGGAGCGCGACGGCCTCGGTCGGCGTCAGGTCCCAGGCATGGCGCGGGTGAAGCTCCATGCCGCGGGCCCCGTCAGTTGGCGAAGCGGAAATGCAGCACGTCGCCGTCCTGCACCACGTATTCCTTGCCCTCCAGCCGCAGCTTGCCGGCATCGCGCGCGCCGGCTTCGCCGTTCAGCGCGGTGTAGTCCTTGAAGGCGATGGTCTCGGCGCGGATGAAGCCCTTCTCGAAGTCGGTGTGGATCACGCCGGCCGCCGCCGGGGCACGCGTCCCCTTGGTGATCGTCCAGGCACGCGCCTCCTTCGGGCCCACCGTGAAGTAGGTCACGAGGCCGAGCAGATCGTAGCCGGCGCGGATCACCCGGTTCAGGCCGGGCTCGGTCAGCCCGACCGCCTCCAGGAACTCGGCCTGGTCGGCTTCCGGCATCACCGCGATCTCGCTCTCGATCTTGGCCGAGACGACGACCGCGACCGCGCCCTCCGCCTTGGCCCGGTCGAACACGGCCTGAGACTTGTCGTTGCCCTTGTCAGCGTCGCCTTCGTCCACGTTGCAGACGTAGAGCACAGGCTTGGCGGTCATCAGGCCAAGCTGCTGGAACAGCCGCTCCTCCTCGGGCTTGCGCTCCACGAGCCGGGCCGGCTTGCCCTCGCGCAGCAGCGGCAGGGCGCGGTTGACGAGGTCCAAAAACTCCTTGGCCTCCTTGTCGGCGCCCTTTGCGCGCTTCTCCAGGGCGACGACGCGTTTCTCCAGGCTGTCGAGATCGGCCAGCATCAGCTCGGTCTCGATCGTCTCGATGTCGGCGATCGGATCGACCTTGCCCTCGACGTGGGTGACGTCGCCATCCTCGAAGCAGCGCACCACGTGGGCGATGGCATCGACCTCGCGGATGTTGGCGAGGAACTGGTTGCCGAGGCCCTCGCCCTTCGACGCGCCGCGCACGAGGCCGGCGATGTCGACGAAGGTCAGCCGCGTCGGGATGATCTCCTTCGAGGAGGCGATGCGGGCGAGGTCATCGAGGCGCGGATCGGGCACCGCGACCTCGCCGACATTCGGCTCGATGGTGCAGAACGGATAGTTCGCGGCCTGGGCCGCGGCCGTCTGCGTGAGCGCGTTGAAGAGGGTCGACTTGCCGACGTTCGGCAGGCCGACGATGCCGCATTTGAAGCCCATGGCTGGTCCTAGAGGTCCGTTGTGATCGGTCGGGAGCCGCGCCCGGAAGCCCGCTGCATCGGGGTCCGGCGGCTTCGTGTCAATTCGCGTCGCGCGCTTTCGCCTTGCCGGCCTCGCTAGGCGTCTTCACCGTCTCCCAGCCGCGGCCGGCCATGGCGAGATGCACCTTGTTCTGGAAACTCGCATCCTCGCCCGCCGCGAGCAGGGCTGCGTGGTCGGCGGTGGCGCGGCAGAGATCCTCGACCCAGGGCTCCTCCGACTTGGCGAAGTCGTTGAGGACGTAGGCGTGCACCAGCGCCTTGTCACCGGGATGGCCGATGCCGAGGCGGACGCGGCGGTACTCGTTGCCGCACAGCGCCGTGATCGAGCGCAGGCCGTTATGCCCGGCATTGCCGCCGCCGAGCTTTACCCGCAGCTTGGCCGGCGCGAGGTCGAGTTCGTCGTGCAGCACGATCACGTCGGCGAGCGGGATCTTGAAGAAGCGCTGCGCCTCGCCGACCGATCGGCCGGATTCGTTCATGAAGGTCTGGGGCTTGAGCAGGATCGCGCGCTCGGTGCCGAGCACCACCTCGGCGGCCTCGCCCTGGAAACGGCGGCGGAACGGGGCCGCCCTGTGGACGCGGGCGATCTCGTCCACGGCCATGAAGCCGATGTTGTGGCGGTTGCGCGCGTAGCGCGAGCCGGGATTTCCCAATCCGACGATGAGCCGCATGTGCGCTCCCGATCCATGCCCCGACAAATGGAAATGCCCCGGCCGGGCGGCCGGGGCATCGATGGATGCGCAAGGTGCGGGCGCTCGCGGCGCCCGCTGCGGCTTACTCCTCGGTCTCGTTCTTCTCGCTGGTGGCCTCGGCCTCGGCTTCCGCCTTCTCCTCGGCCGCCTCGGCGGACTGCGCCTCGGCGATCGCGGCTTCCTCGGCCTCGACCTCGGCGCCGAGCACGGTCGGCGGCAGCAGGTTGGCGACCGTGTCGGTCGGCTCACCCGTGTAGGTGCCGGCTGGCAGGCGCAGGTCGGAGGCGTGAATCACGTCGCCGATCTCGCGGCCGGTCAGGTCGACCTCGATCGCATCCGGGATCTGGTCGGGCGCCACGTCGAGGGCGACCGTGTGCAGCGCGACGTTGAGGGTGCCGCCCTTCTGCTTGATGCCGGGGGCCTGATCCTCGTTCACGAAGTGGACGGGAACGTCGACCGTGACGGTCTGGCCGGAGACGACGCGCAGGAAATCGACGTGCAGCGGCACGCCGCTCACCGGATCGAGCTGGTAGTCGCGCGGGATCGCGCGGGTCTTCTTGCCGCCGGCATCGATCTCGAACACGGTGGTCTTGAAGCCGCCGGCGTAGATCAGGGTGCGGGCGCGGATGAGGTCGATGGCGATGGCCTGCGGGGCCTGGTTTCCGCCGTAGATGACGGCGGGAATCTGGCCCTGGCGACGAACGGCCCGGGCGGCCCCCTTGCCGACCCGGTCGCGTGCCACGGCCTCAAGCGTCTTGGTGGCGCTCATGGCGTGATCCTTTTGTAAGATATGGAGCCGGGCCAACGACAAAGGCCGCCCGAAGCGGACGGCCCGACCGTTCCCCAGCGCGCCCGTGCCTCCAAGGGTGTCTCAAGGGCGCGGGCGGGCCATACACGCAATGGGGCCCGGTGGCAACGGCGGACCGGACGATGGGCGTGCTACCGGTTCGCGGTTGCCATGCCGCGGCGGGCTTCGGCCTGCTTGCTGGTGTCGTCGAAGTACTTGGTGGCGTCGCCGAGCTGCACCGAGGGCTGGCAGTCCGGGGTGCAGGAATAGGATTCCCGATCCAGGCCGCGCTGCACGGTGATGATCGACGCCTGCGGCGCCTGCACGCTGATGGTCGATTCGGCGAGCATCGCCCCCTTGCCGTCGAGGGCGATCAGATTGGTGGTGCCGAAGCTCTTGCCCGTCAGCACCACGACGCCGTTCTTCTGCAGCGTGATGTCGGCGATCATCGGGTTGCCCACCACGACGGTCTGGGTCTTCTCCGGCAGGCGGATCACCTTCGCGTTGTCGACCTGCACCGAGACGGTGCCCTGCGGCACCGGCTCGTTCGCGCGGACGGGCGCGGTGAGCGCGAGAAGCACCAGGGCGGCCGGGCCGGCGCGGAGCGGGAGGCGGTGAGGGCGCAGGCGGGGCATGAAGGGTCGGTCCGATCGCGCGTAGGGCAACGCTCTCCGTTGAAGGCTGTGCCGTGTCCGCGGCACGAATCCGGAGCGGAGGCGTCTCTCGTGGCGTGAACGAAACAGGAAACTGATGAAGGAAGCGCTAACCTTGTCCGGAAGTCCAACGCTCACGAGCCTCGTCCGGCGCCAGCGAACCATTCGACCGATCGTCGAAACGCATCATTAACTGCCGCTCGCAAACACCCGGCTAGTGGCTTGGTTAGGAGGTCGATTTAACCCAAATGCAACGCGTCGGGATTACAACTCGGTCTGTCGCCGATCGGGGCTTCTGCAGAATTCCGACGGACGCCCATCGGATCTAATCAAGTGGAGATCATCGTGAAGAATATCGCCAAGCGCTTCATCTCTGACGAGTCCGGCGCGACTGCTATCGAATACGGCATGGTTGCTGCCATGATCGGTATCGCGATCGTCGGCATTTTCGCCAGCTTCAAGACGAACCTGACGACCGCCTTCGCAACGCTCGGAACCGGCCTCAACACGCAGACCACCAAGCTCGGCACCGCCAACTGATCGATCGGTCAGGCGACAGTGGCTTTCAGGGCGTGACGAGTATACTTCGTCACGCCCCGCAAAAGCCTAAGGTAGGTTGGACGCTCTGATGCGTATCTAGACCGACGAACAGGTGGGGAAGGAACCATTCCGTGTTGAGCATGGCAGCCTACCTCCTTCTGTGTGTCGTCTTTCCATTTCTCATGGCTTATGCCGCCGCCAGCGATTTGCTGACGATGCGGATTTCCAATCGCGTGACCGGTCTCGTTTTTATCGGGTTCGTACTCTACGCAGTGGTATCCGGTATGGACTGGAGCGATCTGTCCCGGCACCTGGCGGCCGGCGCCCTAACGCTCGTCATCACCTTTGCCTTGTTCGCCCGGGGCTGGATTGGAGGCGGCGACGCCAAGCTCGCGGCGAGCACGGCGCTCTGGATCGGCCTTGCGAACCTTCCGGAATACTTGATCCTGACCTCGATCCTGGGTGCGCCTCTCACCCTGTCGATCGTGTCCGCCCGCAAGTATCCGCTGCCGAAGCTGGCGCTCAAGCTTCCCTTCGCCGTTCATCTGCACGACACGAAGACCGGGGTTCCCTACGGCATCGCATTGGCCGCCGCCGCGCTGCTGGTGCTCCCGAACTCCGTCGGATTGGATCGGCTCGCTCTGCCTTGATCGGCGGTGAAGGATCCGATCGAGTAGGCCGCCGACGAGGCGGCCATCGTGTTTTGCCCGATCTCGAGCGATTGCCGGTTGGGACACCATTGCGAAGGCCGCTGTGACGATCGGTTAACCCTAACTTGACGAATGCCGGGCAAGTCTCGGAACCAGACGGCGACGGAGCCGTCGTCACGGTCCCGCGCCTGCCATGAAACCAGCCCGTCTTGCCGTCCTGGGGATCGCACTCGTTGCGGGCTGCGGCGCCGCCTTCTTGATGCAAGGGGAGGAGAAGGCGCCGGAGCCTGCGCCCGTCGCGAAAGCCGAGCCCGTCGTGCCGGTCCCGATGAGCGAAGTCCTCGTCGCCGCTGCCGAACTGCCCATGGGCCAGACCCTCAAGCCCGAGGATCTGCGCTGGCTGCCCTGGCCGGAACAGGCGATCTCGCCGGGCCTGATCGAGCGCCGCGCGGCGCCCAAGGGACTCGAGGACTCGGTCGGTGCGATCATCCGCACCGGCTTCTCGGCCAACGAGCCGATCCGGCCCGAACGTCTCGTCAAGGCCGGCAGCGGCTTCATGTCGGCGATCCTGCCGCCCGGCATGCGGGCCGTGGCGATCACCACGGATACCCGCGGATCGAGTTCGGCGGGCGGCTTCATCCTGCCGAACGATCATGTCGACGTCATCAAGACCAGCAACGACGGCAGCGAGCAGTTCGCCGAGACGCTGCTGACCGACGTGCGCGTGCTCGCCGTCGGCCAGATCGTGCAGGAGAAGAACGGCGCCAACGTCGTGACGGCGGAGACCGCCACCCTGGCCCTCACCCCGGCACAAGCCGAGACCGTGACGCTGGCTCAGAAGGTCGGGCAGCTCTCCCTCGTGCTGCGCAGCATCCAGGATTCCGCCCGAACCGCTTCCCTCTCGCAGGAGGCCGACATGCCGCCCGAGGGACCCATGACCGTGGTGCGATTCGGCGTCGCCAAGCAGCAGCGCCGGTGAGGACAGGACCGATGACGACCGCCCCTCGCTTTCGCGGACTTGCCTGTCTCCTGCTCGCCGGCGCTTGTCTCGCCCCGGCCGTCCTGCTCGGCCCGGTCCCGGCGCAGGCCAGCCCTGCCGGCGCTTCTCCCGTCCTGACGATCGGGCCCAACGAGGCGGCCGTGTCCCGGCGGGTCGAGTTGAGCAAGGGCCGCTCGCTCATCGTCGATCTGCCGCGCGACGCCAAGGAAGTGTTCGTGGCCAACCCGGCGGTCGCGAACGCGGTCGTCCGCTCCAGCCGCAAGCTCTTCCTGATCGGCATCGACAACGGCGCGACCTCGATCTTCGTGATGGATGGCGAAGGACGCCAGATCGCAGCGCTCGACGTTACCATTGCCCGCGACATCAACGTCCTGCGGCAGTCGCTGCAGCAGAGCCTGCCCGGCGGCCGGTTCGACGTGAAGGCGGTCGGGGATTCGCTGGTCCTCTCAGGCAGCGTGAACTCGGCCTCGGAGGCGCAGCAGGCGCTCGACATCGCCAACGCCTTCGTCGGCCTCGCGGCCGGCGGCGGTGTCGCGACCCGCGGCGCCGTCATCAACAACCTGACGATCCGCAACAAGGATCAGGTGATGATCCGCGTCACCGTGGTCGAGGTGGCACGCACCGTCCTGAAGCAGTTCGGTATCAGCACCAGCGGCAATTGGTCGGCGTTGAACCCGATGGGCGGAAACGTCCTCACGAACAACACGGGCTTTCCGTTGACCGGGTCACGGAGTCCGGATGCCAATGCTCTGACGGCATCCGTCCAGACGGGCGGGTTTTCCTTCAAGGCCACCTTGCGCGCCTTCGAGCAGGCCGGCGTGTCCCGCATTCTGGCCGAGCCGACGCTGACCGCGATTTCCGGTGAGTCTGCGAAATTCACGGCGGGCGGCGAGATTCCGGTGCCGCTAAGCTGCTCGGCCGCCTCGACCGTCTCGATCGGCACGTCGGTCAGTCAGGGTTGCGTCGTCGCGCTGACATACAAACCCTACGGCGTGAGCCTGGCGTTCACCCCCGTCGTCATGGCCGAGAACCGCATTTCGGTCCGGATCGCCACCGACGTCGTCGATCTCGATCCTCAGAACAGCTTCACCTACTACCTCAACGACCGTCCGACACCCGTGCCGGGCACGACGAAGCGCAGCTCCGAGACCACCGTCGAGCTCGCCTCCGGCGCGACCATGATGACCGCCGGCCTGATCCAGCAGAAGAACCGGGCGGCGATCTCCGGCCTGCCAGGGCTGATGAACCTGCCGATCCTCGGTGCCCTGTTCCGCTCCCGCGACTACCAGCGCGACGAGACCGAACTGATGATCATGGTCACCCCCTACATCGCGCAGCCGATGGAGGCGCGGCAGGTGCAGCGGCCGGACGATGGCTTCGTCGATGCGCCGGACGGGCAGGCGGTGCTGCTCGGACGTCTGAACAAGATCTACGGCACGGTCGGCGGCGGCACCCTCGGGCCGGCCTATCGCGGCCGGGTCGGCTTCATCGCCGACTGACCCCGTCCATCAGGATCGAATCACGATGTCCTTCCCCGTCCGCACCCCCGTTTCCCGCGTCTGGCCGGTGGCCGCCGCCGTGCTTCTGTCCGCCGGGCTCGGTGCCTGCCGCGCGGACCGGGTCGCCACCACCGGCTCGACCTACCCGATCGACGTGCGCACCCGCCACCCGATCGTGCTCGCCGATGCCGACCGCAGCCTCGATGTGTTTCCCACCGGAATCGGCCATATCGATCCGCGCCAGCGTGCCGACATCGAGGCCTTCCTCGTGGAGTACCGGCGCTACGGCCGCGGCATTCTCCTCGTCGAGCTGCCGCGCGGCGTATCTCCGTCTTTGGCCGGGCCCGTCGAGCGCACCGGCGCATCGATCCGGCGCCTCGCGGCGGAGATGGGCGTGCCGGCCGGCGGCGTGCGGGTGGCCGCCTACCCGATCGCCAACCCCACATTGGCCTCGCCCCTGCGCCTGAGCTTCCAGCGGATGCAGGCCAAGGTCGCCGACAAGTGCGGACTCTGGCCGCGCGACCTCGGCGCCAGCGACCTGCGCGCCAACTGGTCGAACGAGCCGACATGGAATCTCGGCTGCGCGATGCAGTCCAACGTCGCCGCCCAGGTCGCCGATCCGATCGACCTCGTACGCGGCCGGCCCGAGGGCCGTATCGATACGGTCCTGCGCACCAAGGATCTCGGCCAGCTCCGCGAGGGCAAGGATCCGTCAACGCAATGGCGTCAGGATGGGCAGACGAATGTCAGCAGCGAAGTGAAGAGCCAGTAGCCTGCCTGGTCGCTCGCGCGCCGCCTCGAACCCTTGTCGATCACCGGCCGCGCCACTCGGCATAAGAACCGGAAACCACGCATCATGCCGGACCCATACGAGGTTTCAGAGCGGACGATCGCCCCGGTGCCGCGGATCACGATCCAGGCTTTCTGCGAAACGCCGGAAACGGCTGCGATGATCGAGGGCATCGCTGCCGAACGCCGGATGCAGAAGGCCCACGTCAAGGTGCAGATGGGCGGGGGAGCGGCAGCCCTCGAGGCGTACCGGCACGCGCCCACGCCCAACGTGATCGTGCTCGAATTCCTGAATCTCAAGTCGCGGCCGCTCGAATGCCTCGATCAGCTCGCCGAGGTCTGCGACGAGGGCACGAAGGTGCTGGTGATCGGCCACGTCAACGACGTGTTGCTCTACCGGCAGTTCATCCAGCGGGGGGTGAGCGAGTATCTGATGGCGCCGGTCGAGCCGGTCGCGATGATCGCCGCCGTCTCCGACCTGTTCGCGGCGCCGGGCGCGAAGCCGGTGGGGCGTACGGTCGCTGTCTACGGCGCGCGCGGCGGCGTCGGCAGCTCGACGGTCGCCCAGAATCTTGCCTGGACGGTGGCCCGCGAGCACGGCACCGCGACGGTGATCGCCGACCTCGACGTTGCCTTCGGCACGGCGAGCCTCAACTTCAACCAGGACCCGCCCCAGGGCATCGCCGAGGCGGTGTTCGCGCCCGAGCGCCTCGATGCCAACCTGCTCGACCGCCTGCTCTCGAAATGCGCCGACAACCTGAGCCTGCTCTCGGCGCCCGCCACCCTCGACCGCACCGTGGACCTGACCGAGCCCGCCTTCGATGCGCTCACCGACCTGCTGCGGGCGGCGGTGCCCTGCATCGTCCTCGACGTGCCGCATCAATGGTCGGCCTGGACCCGCCGCGTGCTGATCAGCGCCGACGAGATCCTGATCGTCGCCCCGCCGGATCTGGCGGGCCTGCGCAACGTCAAGAACCTGCTGGCCCTGCTGCATCAGCAGCGTCCCAACGATGCGCGGGCACGGGTCGTCCTCAACGGCGTCGGCGTGCCGAAGCGGCCCGAGATCGCGGCGGCCGAATTCGCCAAGGCGCTCGACGTCCCACTCCAGGCGGTCATTCCCTTCGATCCGGCCCTGTTCGGCACCGCTGCCAATAACGGCCAGATGATCGCCGAGGTGCAGGCCGGCTCGAAGCCCGCGGAGATCTTCTCCGATCTCGCTGCGGCCGTGACCGGGCGGGCCGAGATCCGCCGGGCCCGGGCCAACCTCCTGGAGCCGCTGCTGGCCCGGCTGACGCGCAAGAAGGCGTCCTGACGGTGTCCTGCGCTCTTTCCTCCCAAGACTGCTGAAGGCGCGGCGCCATGTTCGGTCGACGCTCCAATACCGCCGCGGCGCCCGCCCCGGCCGCACCCGCGGCCGGACCGGTGACCGTCACCCCGCCGGTCCTGCAGCAGGAGGCCGTGCGCGCGCGTCCCGAGCCGCCGAGCGCCCCGGTGCCGCAGGTGCAGCAGCCGAAATCCGAAGATTACTTCCGCACGAAGAGCATGATCTTCGGCGCGCTGATCGAGGCGATTGACCTCGCCCAGCTCGCACGGCTGGAAGGCGAGGCGGCGCGCGAGGAAATCCGCGACATCGTCTCCGAGATCATCGGTCTCAAGAACATCGTGCTGTCGATTGCCGAGCAGGAGGAACTGCTCGACGACATCTGCAACGACGTGCTCGGCTACGGTCCGCTGGAGCCGCTTCTGGCCCGCGACGACATCGCCGACGTGATGGTCAACGGCGCCAACCGCACCTTCATCGAGGTCGCCGGCAAAATTCAGCTCACCTCCGTGCGCTTCCGTGACAACCAGCAGCTGATGAACATCTGCCAGCGGATCGTCAGTCAGGTCGGTCGCCGCGTGGACGAGTCCTCGCCGATCTGCGACGCGCGCCTGCCCGACGGCTCGCGCGTCAACGTCATCGCCCCGCCGCTCGCCCTCGACGGTCCGGTGCTGACCATCCGTAAGTTCAAGAAGGACAAGCTCACCCTCGACCAGCTCGTGCGCTTCGGGGCGATTTCGCCGGAGGGCGCCAAGATCCTGCAGATCATCGGCAAGGTCCGCTGCAACGTCGTGATCTCGGGCGGCACCGGCTCGGGCAAGACGACCCTGCTCAACTGCCTCACCGCCTTCATCGAGCAAGACGAGCGCGTCATCACCTGCGAGGACGCCGCCGAGCTTCAGCTCCAGCAGCCGCACGTGGTGCGCCTTGAGACCCGTCCGCCCAACCTAGAGGGACAGGGGCAGGTCACCATGCGCGACCTCGTCAAGAACTGCCTGCGCATGCGCCCCGAACGCATCATCGTCGGCGAGGTGCGTGGACCGGAAGCCTTCGATCTGCTGCAGGCGATGAACACCGGCCACGACGGCTCCATGGGCACGCTGCACGCCAACTCCCCGCGCGAATGCCTTGCGCGTATAGAGTCGATGATCACAATGGGCGGCTTCTCGCTGCCCTCGCGAACGTTGCGCGAGATGATCACCGGCTCGATCGACGTGATCGTCCAGGCCATGCGCATGCGCGACGGCTCCCGGCGCATCACCCACATCACCGAGGTGATGGGGATGGAGGGTGAGGTCATCATCACCCAGGATCTGTTCGTCTACGATGTGCTCGGGGAGGACGCGAACGGGCGCCTGCTCGGCCGCCACCGCTCCACCGGGATCGGCCGGCCGCGCTTCTGGGAGCGGGCGCGCTATTACGGCGAGGAGCGGGCGCTGGCCGCCGCCCTCGACGCCGCCGTGGTCGATGTGGAGGCGGCATCGTGAGCGCGCTCAACGCCCCTCTGGCGGTCGGGCTCGTGGCGGTGGCCGCCGGTTCGCTCGCCTACGTGTTCCTGATGCCCGCCCTCTCGGGCGAGCGGCGGGCGGACCAGCGTCGCAAGGCGCTGGGGCAGCCGCGGGCCGTCCTCGCGGAGCGCGGCGCGGCCGCCAACCGCCGCGAGCAGGTCGCCAAGAGCCTCAAGGAGCTGGAAGCCAAGAAGGACAAGACCAAGGTCACGCTCGAACTTCGCATCGCCCGCGCCGGCCTCGATTGGAGCCGCCAGAAGTATCAGGTCGTCTCGGCGATCACCGCCGTCGTCCTCGCGCTGGCCGCCTTCCTCGCCTCGCAGAATGTGATCGTCGCCGGGCTCGCGTTGTTCGTGGGCGGGCTCGGCCTGCCCGCTTGGTGGCTCAAGCGGCGGCAGAAGCGGCGGGTCGCAGCCTTCATCGAGGAATTGCCCAACGCCATGGATGTGGTGGTGCGGGGTCTACGCTCTGGCATCCCCCTCGGCGACTGCCTGCGCATGATCGCCCGCGAGGCGAAAGAGCCGCTGCGCAGCGAGTTCCGGGTGACGATGGAGGCGCAGGCGCTCGGCCTGTCGATGTCCGACGCGATCCTGCGCATGTACGAGCGCGTGCCCGTGACGGAGGTGAACTTCTTCTCCATCGTGATCGGCATTCAGCAGAAGGCCGGCGGCAACCTCTCGGAGGCGCTCGGAAACCTGTCGCGGGTGCTGCGCGAGCGCAAGAAGATGGCCGGCAAGATTCAGGCGATGAGCATGGAGGCCAAAGCGTCGGCCGCCATCATCGGTGCCCTGCCGTTCGTCGTCGGCGGGGGGACCTACCTTTCGAGTCCCGATTACACCGCGCTCCTGTGGACCACGGCGATCGGCAAGATCGCCCTCGTGATCTCGGGTCTGTGGATGCTGACCGGCGTCTTCGTGATGAAGAAGATGATCAATTTCGACATCTGAGTCGCGCACCGGATGGCGACGTGAAGGGGCGGTCCGAGCCGCTCCGCAAGGGACGGACTGGGCCGGACACCGATGCTGGATGACTTCGTCAACGCTGCGTTCGCGCCCCGCACCATCGCCGCGGTGCTGGCCGGCATCGCCGCAGCGGCCACGGCTTTCACCCTGGTGCAGCCGCTGCTGGAGGGTGACCCGCTCGCCAAGCGGATGAAGCTGGTCAGCGACGAGCGCGAGCAGATCCGTCAGCGCGAACGCGAGCGGCTCAACAGCCGCGGTACGCTGCGCGTCGAGCCGAAGGCCTACATGAAGCGGGTCGTCGAGCAGTTCAACCTCGGCCGCTGGCTCGGGACGGAGACCGCCAAAGCCAAGCTGATCCGGGCCGGGTATCGCGGTGCGGGGGCGGAGACCGCTTTCCTCTTCTTCCGCCTCGTGATGCCGATCACCCTCACGGCCGTCGCGCTGTTTTACCTGTTCGTGCTCGAAGTGCTCGACCAGCCGTTCGTCATCCGGCTCGGCCTCGTCTTCGCTGCCGGCTTCTTCGGCCTCAAACTGCCGGAGGTGTACCTGTCGAACGTCACCTCCAAGCGGCAGGCGGAGATCCGCCGCGCCTGGCCCGACGCCCTCGACCTGTGTCTGATCTGCGTCGAGTCAGGCATGTCGGTCGAAAACGCTTTCCGGCGGGTCAGCCTGGAGGTCGCGAGCCAATCGGCCGTGCTCGCGGAGGAGCTGGCGCTCCTGACCGCCGAGCTGTCCTTCCTGCCCGAGCGGCGCGTGGCCTATGAGAATCTCGCCCTGCGCACGGGGCTGGAGATCGTCAAGTCGCTGACCACGGCGTTGATGCAGGCCGAGCGCTACGGCACGCCGGTGGGGCAGGCCCTGCGTGTGCTGGCGCAGGAGAGCCGCGACTTTCGCATGACCGAGGCCGAGAAGAAGGCCGCCTCGCTTCCGCCGAAGCTCACCGTGCCGATGATCCTGTTCTTTCTGCCGGTGCTGTTCGTGGTTCTTCTGACGCCCGCGGGTATCCAGGTCTACGAGGCGATGAAGTAGACGGCTTCGGGGGCCGCGGGCCGCCTTGGCCCGAACCCGGATGCACGTGGCCGTTCGATGCTGTAGCCACACGCGGATCTCCACCGCGACGCGGCACCCCATGGCTCTGCTTTCCCTCGACGATCTCGCGCCCGGTCAGGAATACGCGGCCGGGCCGATCACCGTCAGCCGTGACGAACTCGTCGCCTTCGCCCGGGACTACGATCCGCAGCCTTTCCACCTCGACGAGGCGGCGGCGAAGGCGACCTTCGTCGGCACCCTGATCGGCTCGGGCTGGCAGACGGCGGCGGTCGGCATGCGGCTGCTCGCGGACGGCCTCGTCTCGCACGCGACCTCGATGGGGTCGCCCGGTATCACTGCCCTGCGCTGGCTCAGACCCGTCCTGCCGGGTGACGCCCTGAGCGCGGTGATCCGCGTCGAGGAGGTCCGCCCCTCATCCTCGAAGCCGGACCGCGGCATGGCGCGGCTCTCGATGACGCTGACGAACGGGCGCGGCGAGGCGGTGATGACCCAGGCCTTCGCGGTGCTGTTCGCGCGGGCCGGCGCTGCGCCCGCACCGCGCCCGGTCGAGCTCTCGACCGAGACGGCCCCCGTGACGGAGCCGGATGATGCGGTGCCGCTGCCCTACCTTGCGCGGGCGGAGCTTGGCACGACCCGCGATCTCGGTGCCCACCGCTTCGAGGCGGACGACATCATCGCCTTCGCGCGGGCCTACGATCCGCAGATCTTCCATCTCGATGCGGAGGCTGCGCGGACGACGCATTTCGGCGCGCTCTGCGCCTCGGGCTGGCAGACCGCGGCGGTCTGGATGAAGCGGCTCAACGCGACCTTCGACCGGGACATCGCACTCACCGCCCGCTCCGGCCCGGTGCCGCAGCTCGGCCCCTCGCCGGGCTTCAAGGATCTGAAATGGCTGCGGCCGGTCTATGCCGGTGACACGATCCGCTATGCCAGCACACTCGTTGATCGCCGCGCCTCCCGCTCGCGGCCGGGCTGGGGCATCGCCACCCACCACAACACCGCCGAGAATCAGTGCGGCGAGCCGGTCTTCGCGTTCACCGGCACGGTGTTCTGGCAGTGGGAGCCTGCGGCCGCATGAGCGCTCCGTCCGCCCGCCGGATCCTCGTCGCCAGCTTCGTCGGCACCGCGATCGAGTTCTACGACTTCTACATCTACGCCACCGCCGCCGCTCTGGTGATCGGGCCGATCTTCTTCCCCCAGGGCGAGCCCGGCGTTCAGACGCTTCAGGCGTTCGCGACCTTCGCCATCGCCTTCCTCGCCCGGCCGGTCGGCGCGGCGGCGTTCGGGCATTTCGGCGACCGGATCGGGCGCAAGGCGACGCTGGTCGCCTCGCTGATGATCATGGGGCTGTCCACGGTCCTGATCGGCTGCCTGCCGGGCTATGCCAGCATCGGCTGGTGGGCGCCGGCCCTGCTCTGCCTGCTGCGCTTCGGCCAGGGCGTCGGCTTCGGCGGAGAATGGGGCGGGGCGGCCCTGCTCGCGGTTGAGAACGCGCCGCCGGGGTGCCGCGCGCTCTACGGGATCTTTCCGCAGCTCGGCGCGCCGATCGGCTTCATCGCCGCCAACCTTCTGTTCCTCGGGCTCAGCGTGGCGTTAAGCCCGGCGGATTTCGAGGCCTGGGGCTGGCGTCTGCCCTTCCTGGCCTCGGCCGCCCTCGTCGGCGTCGGGCTCTATGTTCGCCTCAAGCTCACCGAGACGCCGGCCTTCCGCGCCGCCCTCGAACAGGCCCCGCCGGAGCGGGTGCCGCTCGCCACGATCTTTTCCGCGCATCGGCGCGCAACGCTGCTCGGCACGCTCGCCATGGTGGCGGCCTACGCGGTGTTCTACCTCTCGACCGTCTTCGCGCTGAGCTACGGCACCGGCACGCTCGGCTACCCGCGAAAGACCTTCCTGCTGTTCGAGTGCGTCGCGATCCTGTTCATGGCGCTGTCGATCCCTCTTTCGGGATGGGCGGCCGACCGGCTCGGGCGCAAGCCCGTAATGCTCTCGGGGCTCGCCGTCACGGGGGCGCTCGGCGCGGTGCTCGGGCCGATGCTCGGCAGCGGCGAGCCCGCCCTGGTGCTCGCTTTCCTCTGCCTCGCTCTCTTTGCCATGGGCTGGATCTTCGGGCCGATGGGCGCGCTGCTGCCCGAACTGTTCCCGACCCGGGTGCGCTATACCGGTGCCTCGGTGACCTACAATCTCGCCGGTATCGTCGGCGCTTCGGGCGCCCCCTTCGCCGCGCAATGGCTTGCCGGCTGGGGTGGCATCGGATGGGTCGGGCTCTACCTGACGGTCGCTGCCGGGATCAGCCTCGCCGCCATCGCCTGCATGCCAGAAACTGGCCACGACGCCTGACGCCGCAAAAGCACGCGATCCCAGGCGGATCAGCCATGCATCGAGCGAATAGATTGTGCGCTATTTATATTGCGCGCAATCTAAATTCTCGATAGGAAGAGGCCAAGCCGAACAGATCGGCCCCGCTCCACTCCCATCACGAGGACAGACTCATGACCGTCGATGTGAAGTACCGCACCACTGCCTCCGCCACGGGTGGCCGCGACGGCTCCGCCCGCACGGAGGACGGCAGCTTCCAGGTCCAGCTCTCGACCCCAAAGGAACTCGGCGGTGCGGGCGGCCCCGGTGCCAATCCCGAGCAGCTCTTCGCTGCGGGCTATTCCGCCTGCTTCATCGGCGCCCTGAAGGTCGCCGGCGGCCAGCTCAAGCTGAAGGTGCCCGCCGACACCACCGTCACCGCCCAGGTCGGCATCGGCCCGCGTTCCGAGGGCGGCTTCGGCATCACCGCCGACCTCAAGGTCAGCCTGCCGGGCCTCGACCGCGCCGACGCGGAGCGCCTCGTCGAGGCGGCCCACCAGATCTGTCCGTATTCCAATGCGACGCGGGGGAATGTCGATGTCGGCCTTACGGTCGCCTGAGCCTTACCCTGATCGATAGCCTCGAAGCGCCCTCGGCCCAAGGCCGGGGGCGTTCTTGCGTCACGTGCCCTCGATCGTCCGTTTCTGCACGCCGCCTTTTGCCATCACCGGCTTCTTCGCGCTGATGATGCGGGAGTTCACCCCGGTCCAGCCGATCTCGCCGGAAAGCCGGCCGTACTCGATCTTCGGGCAGCGGTTCATGATCACCGTGACGCCCGCTGCCTCGGCCCGCGCGGCGGCCGCGTCGTCGCGCACGCCGAGTTGCATCCAGATCACCTTCGGCGGCACCGGCAGCGCCAGTGCCTCATCGACCAGCGGACCCGCCGCAGCGGAACTGCGGAAGATCTCGACCATGTCGACCGGACCGGTCAGGTCGGACAGCCTCGCGATCACCGGCCGGCCGAGCAGGGTCTGGCCCGCCAGCCCCGGATTGACCGGCGTCACCGCGTAGCCGCGCTCGGCCAGGTACTTGAAGACGATATAGCTTGGCCGCGCCGGATTGGCCGAGGCGCCCACCAGGGCGATCGAGCGCGCGTCCTTGAGGACGGCGCGGATCTGCGCATCGGGATAGCGGTCGTGCCGGGTGGCGATGCCGTCGGGCGCGTCGTCGATCGTCGGGATCATACCGCCCTTGTCCGCCATGCGTCGGCGTGCTGCAAGGCAGGGCATGAGCGAGACCGTGTTGAGCCTGGAGGAGACCGCCGCCTTCCTCGAGCGCGACTTTCCGCAGATGAATGCGGGCGAGCGCCACTACCATCTGGAGGCGGTCGGTCCGCTCACCGCGCGGATGCGCCTCGATTACCATGAGCGCCACCTGCGCCCCGGCGGCACCGTGTCCGGCCCGTCGATGATGGCCTTGGCCGATTACGTCCTCTACGCGGCGATCCTCGCGAATATCGGCCCGGTGGCGCTCGCCGTGACGACGAGCCTGAACGTCAACTTCCTGCGCCGCCCCGGCCCCGCCGCCCTCGTTGCCGAATGCCGGCTCCTGAAGCTCGGGCGGCGCCTCGCGGTGGGCGAGGTCGCGATCCGGAGTGCGGGCGGGGAGGCGATCGTCTGCCACGCCACCGGCACCTACTCGATCCCGCCGGAGCGGTGAGGCCGTCGATGCTCGTGATGGAGCCGGTGGGCGGATCTACTCGGCCGGCGCCGCGAGCGGCGTCGAGGGCGATTTCGGCGGCGCGTCCGTCGGGCGCGGCTCGTAGCCGAAGGTTTCCGGCATGAACAGCAGGTAGAGCGCGAAACCCGCCGCCGCGATCGCCGCCAGCACGAGGAAGGCCGCCGAGTAGCCCGCACTCACGATGACCACCCCGGCCAGCGTCGCGCTAAGCGCCGCGCCGAGACCCTGTGCGGTGGCCGCCGCGCCCTGGGCGACGTTGAACCGGCCGGTGCCGCGGGTGAGGTCGGCGACGACGATCGGGAACAGCGCGCCGTAGATGCCGGCGCCGACGCCGTCGAGGCACTGGACCGCCACGAGATAGAACGGGTTGTCCGAGACCGTGTAGAGCACGCCGCGCAGGGCCAGCACGCCGAAGGCGACGAGGAAAATCGGCTTGCGCCCGAAGCTGTCGGCCTTGGCGCCCACCAGCACCGCCATCGGCACCATCACGCATTGCGCGGCGACGATGCAAACCGCGATCAGCGAGGTCGCGTTGTCCTTGCCGACGACCTTGGTGAGCAACTGCCCGACGGAGGGCAGCATCGCCGCGTTGGCGAGGTGGAACGCGGCGCAGAGAAGCGCGAACAGCATCAGGTGGCGGTTGCGCAACAGCAAACTCAGACCCGAGGGCTGCTCGCAGTTCTGGTCTTCGGCGCAGTCGAGGCCGCGGGCGAGGTCGTCGTCGATTTCCTCGGCCGGCACCATCAGCATCGCAACGATCGAGCAGGCTGCGAGAAGTCCCATGAGCCAGAACACGACGACGGGGCCGAAGACATAGGCCAAGCCGCCCGCCAGCATCGCCGAGACCGCGTTGCCCGCATGGTTGAAGCCCTCGTTGCGTCCGATGCGCTTCGAGAACAGCTTCGGGCCGACGATCCCCAGCGTGATGCCGGTCAGCGCCGGCGCGAAGATCGAACCCGCCATGCTGGCCAGCGCCTGCGTGGCGGCCACGAGCGTGAAATTCGAGATCCAGGGGAGAACGAGACAACTCAGCGTCACGACCACCGCCGCGGCGATGACGACGCCGCGCTTGGCATTGGTGCGGTCGATCAGGGCGCCCGCGGGCGTCTGGGCGAGCAATCCGGCAACGCCGGCGATCGTCATCACAAGACCGATCGTCGCCTCGTTCCAGCCCTGATCGGGCCCGCGCACGGCCAGAAGGTAGATGGCGAGATAGGGGCCGAGGCCGTCGCGCACGTCGGCGAGGGTCACGTTGAGCAGGTCGAGCCCACGCAATGCGCGCCGGGAGGGCTGGCGCGACACGGGATCGATCGAGGGAAGTGCGTCGCCACGCATCGGCAATGTCCACGGGTCGGCGCAGCGTCCGGAAGGGCGAAGGTCGGCCTTCGAAAACGACGTTGCGAAATGAGTGTTTCCAGGGGTCGGGCGGCACAAACGGCGTCTCGCGACGATCGCAAGCCCGTTCGATCCCGGCGCTAAAGCCCGCTCGGCCGGATCGTTCCGATCGGAGATGATGGTAATCCCGGCATCGCGATCACGAATGCGTGGAATGTGGATGACGGCGGCCCCCGGTAACGCCGCCTTAGCCATGGTCGGATCGAGCGCCGCCGTCGCGGCCCGGCGAAAGGTTTGCTTAGAGCGCCGCACCGGAAAAGAGGGGACCATTCGTCAGAACGAAGCCGATGCGTACCCCCGAAGGCGAACGGAACTGGATGCGGGAAGGATCGCTGTCGGCGCAATGGCTTGCGCTGGCCCTGCGCGTCCGCTCCGCCCGGAGCTGGATCATCCTCGGCGTGCTTGCGCCGATCGGGATGCTGGTGCTCTCGGCCCTCATGCTACTCGAACTTCGCCAGGACGCTTGGGACAAGGCCGAGCAGACGTCGAAGAACCTGCTTCAGGTGATCGAGCGTGACATCGCCCGCAACGTCGAGATCATCGATCTGTCCCTGCAGGGGGTCACCGACAACCTCAAGGCGGCTGGACTGGCGGAGATCAGCCCGTCCCTGCGCCGCCTCGCCCTGTTCGATCGTGCCGCGACCGCCCGCGACATGGGGGTCATGCTCGTCGTCGACGAGAACGGCGACAGCATCATCGATGCGAACTCTGACACGCCCCGCCGGCTCAACAGTGCCGACCGCAGTTATTTCCAGGATCACAAGACGCATGCCGACCTCGGCCTGCACATCAGCCGGCCCTTGATATCGCGTCTGCTCGGCGAACCGGTCATCGTATTGAGCCGGCGCATCGACAAGCCGGACGGTAGCTTCGGCGGCGTCGTGTTGGCGAGCCTGAAACTGTCCTATTTCAGCCGCTTGTTCGCCCGGATCGGGCTTGGTCGCGAAGGCGGGATCAACCTCTATCTGCGGGATGGCACCCGCGTGATGCGGTACCCTTCCGTTGAGGGCGACATCGGTGCGAACATCGCCGGTGCCCCGACCTTCCAGAATTTCGTGGTCAAGCGCGACGGCAGCTTCAAGGGCGTCTCCGTCCGCGACGGCGTCGAGCGGTACTACGCCTTCACCCAGGTCGGCGATTTGCCGCTCGTTCTCAATGTCGCCCTCGGAACGCGGGAGATCGAGGCCGAATGGCGGGAGAAGGCGGCCGTCATCGGCTTCGCGGTTCTCGCCCTGTGTGGATTGACCGTTCTGCTCTCGCTCCTGTTCGGGCGGGAACTGCGCCGCAGTGCGGCCATGCAGGCCGAACTGGCTCGGCTTGCCCAGACCGACGTTCTGACCGGCCTACCGAACCGGCGATGCTTCGAAACGGTCTTCGCTCAAAGCTGGGAGACGTCCCGGAATACGGGCAGCCCGCTCGCGCTCATCCTGATCGATGCCGACCACTTCAAGCGCTACAATGATCGCTACGGCCACGCGATCGGCGACGCCGTGCTCAAGGGGCTCGCGGCCAGCTTGAGCGCCAGCGTTCGCCGACCAGGCGACCTCGTCGCCCGCATCGGCGGAGAGGAGTTCGCGGTGCTGCTGCCGGGGACCGACCGTAACGGCGCGACTCGCATCGCCGAGGCGATTCACCATGCGATCGCTGGATTTGCCGTGCCCTCCGCCGGCATCGCTCCCCGAACGATCACCGTGAGTCTCGGCCTCGCCGTGCGTTCCGGCAAGGAAACCGCCGAGGATCTCTACCGGCGGGCCGACGCGGCACTCTACGAGGCTAAGGCGGGCGGGCGGAATCAGACCCGATATGCGGCCTGACGAAGCGGCACAGTCGGCCGTATCGGGCGGAGCTTCATCGTCACAGCCGCCCCGACTCGGCCACCCGCGCACCGATATCGTGCGGGCGCGGGTGGAGTGTTGCGCTTACGGGCAGGGGTGGCGGGCGCCATCGTTGCCGAGATAGGTGCCGCTGCGCGCGTCATAGGAGCGGAAGCGGCGGGCGCAGGCCGCCACAGCCTCCGGATCGCCGCCGCCCTGAACCACGACGGGCGCGGCCTGGGCCTGTGAGTTGGCGATGGCACCACCGAGGATGGCACCGGCCGCGAGGCCCGCGACACCGGCGCCGACGGCGGCTCCGACGCCCGGACCGCGGCGATAGCCCCGACCGTAGCCGTAGCGGCGGTGCCCATAATGGCGGTGGCCGTAGCGGCGGTACTGGACATAGTCGGTCGGCAGGTCGCCCCGAACCAGGGCTTCCACCGGGCTCTGAGGCGCGGGTGCAGCCAAAGCCGGCGTGCCGACGAGCAGAGCGGTCATGGCAACGAGGGCGAAGGTCGATTTCATCGGTTTGAATGCTCCATCGGTCGTCGAGCCTCAGTTCGAAACGGGAGCGCCGGCCGGTGCGAACGGCCGGCGCTCCATTCTCTACAACGTGCGAAGCGGGTACCCGCGTCCGGCGGCGGGGAGGCCGCCGGATCGGGGCCGGACCGACGGTTCAGTCGCGAACGGTCAGGGAAGCCGGCTTCGGCGCGGCGAGAAGCCCGCCGATGAAGGCGGCGATGGCGCCGAGGATCAGCGCGATCGCGGCGTAGAGGGCGCCCTGGGTCGCGACGGATTTGGCGGTCTTGGCCGCCTCTTCTGCCTGCTTCTTGGCGGTGGCGACCGCCTGCTCGTACTGCTTCTGGTAGTCCTGGACCTGCTGGCGCGCCTGATCGACCGGGATGTTCTGCGCCTTGGCGAGCGCGTCGGCAGCGCGCGTCTCCGCCTGCTGCTTGTCGGCGGCGTCGCCCGAGAGCAGGGCACGCACGGCCGAGACGGCGGCATCGCGGGCGGCCTGCGGGTCCTGGCCGGCGGCCTGATCCTTCACCCGCCGCTCGATCTGATCGAGCGGGTTGGAGACCTTGGTCAGCGAGGGAGCGGCGGCCTGCGCTGCGGTCTGAATCGTTCCGCCGACGAGGTTACCGGCTCCGCCGAGGGCCGAGCCCACCGTGCTGACGGCGCTGCCGACGATGCCGCTGGCGGCGGAGGTCAGCAGGTAGAGGACGACGAGGGTGGTGACGACCCACGACACGAAGCCGTGCAGCCCGGCGACGCCGCGCAGGGGCTTGCCGGAAAGGCGACCGGCGATCAGGCCGCCGACCAGGGAGGCGATGACCCCGGAGGCGACGAACCACGCGCCGGCCCCGAGGGAGAAGTTCGACGCCGACGGGTTCTCGGCCGTATCGAGGCCGACCGAGGCGAGGCCGGCGGCGACGCCTCCGAGGTTGATGACGACCTGCGTCACCAGCGCGGTCGCGGCGCCTGCGAAGACGGCGCCCCACGAGACCTGATTGAGGGCGACGGTCTCGTGGGCGAGGCTCCGCGTGCCGTCGATGGGCGAGGGTTGGAAGCCGGAAGGGTAGGACACTCTGGTACTCCGAGTCTGGGGCCGTTCGAAGAGGAAGGGGGCAGGCGTCAGTTGCGCCCGCGCACGAGAAGGCCGAGGCCGAAGCCGACGAGGCCGGCAATGAGGAGGGACGTGTGCGGCCACTCGACCGAGCGCTCGTGTCCCTCCTGCAGGGAGCGGCGGCCGCGATCGTAGAGGACCTCGGCGGTGTCGTAGGCCTCGTCCGCGGCGTGCCGCGCGGCGTCCTTGGCCTGACCGTAGACGTTCTCCACCCGGCCCGCGGCCTCGCGCAGGCGGCCCTCGGCCGAATCGTCGCGGGAGCCGGTCAGATCTCCGATCGCGCCCTGAAGCTTTCCGCCCAACTCCCGGGCGGCGCCGGTGATCCTGTTGCCATCGACCATGGTCGCATTCCTCGCTCGAAAAGTCCTCGTCGTGTCGCCTTTCGGGGGGCAGACCGACGTTCGTTGCCGGTCGTGAGCTTGACCGGGCAGCGGTGCACGAACGAGTTGCGAACACTGTGGTTCCGCGGCCGCACTGCGAATCCTGTGTCACAATCGCGCCAGGTCTCCCGCTTCTTTTCAAGGAATGCCGTCTCCTGAAGTGTTCGGATTGCCGCCGGATCGCGTTCAAGGACGGTTCAACCGATTTGCCCTACGTGTCGGGATAGGGCGCGGCGCCCCGCCGCCCCGAGATGTCGGGAGATCGACATGCGTTCGTCTCTGCTGCGCACCATCACCGTTCTGATCGGACTCGCTGCCGCCCCGGCCCTGGCACAGGCGCCGAGTCCGGCCACGCCATCCCCCACCACGAAGCCACCGGCCAGCGCCCCCGCAACCGCGCCGGCCGCCACACCTGCCGCAGCCGCCAAGGCGGATGCGAAGGCGGAATTGATCGACATCAACTCGGCCAGCGCCGAGGAACTGAGCCGGCTCAAGGGCATCGGCGAGGCCCGCTCGGCGGCCATCGTCAAGGGGCGCCCCTATCGCGGCAAGGACGAACTGGTCCGCAAGAAGATCGTGCCGGAAGCGGTCTATGCCGGCATCAAGGACCAGATCATCGCCAAGCAGAAGTAGCGTTTCATCCGCCGGTGGATCGGCGGAGCTATCGGGACGGCGCGCGCGGTGCTACGCGCGGGTCGTCCCGCCCTTCGAGCACGCTTGAACCCACGATGGCCGCCGCCCCTTCCCGGATCCGCCTCCACCACGGCGACCTGCCGCCCGATTTCGAGCCGGGCGAGGCGATCGCGATCGATACCGAGACGCTGGGGCTCAACCCGCATCGCGATCGGCTCTGCGTCGTGCAGGTGTCCCGCGGCGACGGCAGCGCCGATGTGGTGCAGATCCGGCCCGGCGACCCGGCGCCGGAACGGCTCATGGCGGTCCTAGCCGATGCGGGCGTCGTCAAGATTTTCCACTTCGCCCGGTTCGATCTCGCGGTGCTGTTCAACGCCTTCGGCGTCATGCCGGCGCCGGTCTATTGCACGAAGATCGCCTCGAAGCTCGCCCGCACCTACACCGACCGTCACGGCCTCAAGGACGTCGTGCGCGAGCTCGTGGGCGTCGATCTCTCCAAGCAGCAGCAATCGTCCGACTGGGGCGCGGGTACCCTGAGCCAGGCGCAGATCGACTACGCGGCGTCCGACGTCCTTCATCTGCATGCCGCCCGCGAGCGTCTCGATGCCATGCTGGCCCGTGAGGGTCGCACCGAGATGGCGCGGGCCTGTTTCGACTTCCTGCCGACCCGATCCAAGCTCGATCTCGCCGGCTGGCCGGAAGTCGACATCTTCGCCCACGCCTGAGACTCAAGGGCCCTCCAAGGTCAGGGCTGATCCGGCGAAGTAGAGAGCATCTGAGCGAGCCGCGTCACTGCGGTGCCGGGAGCGATGCCGGCCGGCAACGCCGCGCAGGAAGCATGTCGGGATGCGAAGTTTCATGCTGCTTTCGGTGCGAGGGCGCACGCGGGTGCCGTTGATCATTTCGCAAAGACGAGGCCATAACTTTGCCACCGCACCGGGGTATCCGGCCGGCGGGGCGCGACCGCAAGCGCGCCGATCCTTCAGGAACGCGATGCAGGCGGCCGACACCATCCAGGGGGAGACGGATCTCCTCGCGCTCGCCGCGAACGAGAACGCGCGTCGCAAGCGGGCACATGGGCGCGCGCGGCGGCACAGCGCGCAGGTCCGGACGCTGCGCCGGGTGATCCCGGTCACCGCCGGCATCGCGGTGCTGGCGCTTGCTGCGATCGTGCTCTGGAGCCCGCTCACGGGCAGCATACCCAACGTCTCCTTCGGCCCGATCAGCGTTTCTGGCACGAAAGTGACGATGGAGAATCCGCGCCTGTCCGGCTTCCGCAAGGGCGAGCGTGGCTACGAAGTGGTCGCCGACGCGGCGCAACAGGACGTGCGCAAGCCCAGCATCATCGAGCTTCAGGCGATGAAGGGCCATGTCGCCACCGACGACAAGGGCGGCCGCGCCTATCTCCAGGCTCAGGGCGGCGTCTTCGATTCCACCCGCGAATCGCTCAACCTCGAGAACGATATCCGGCTCTGGACCGACAAGGGCGAGGAGGTTCGCCTCTCGGTCGCGACCGTCGATTTCAAGACCGGCAGCCTGCGCTCGTCCAAGGCCGTCACCGTCACGGTGCCGTCGGGCTCCATCGTCGCCGACACCCTCGACGTGGTCGAGAACGGCCGCGTCGTATCCTTCGTCGGCCGCGTGCACGCGGTGTTCCACGGTGACGAGGCCGAGAAGGAGAGCGGTGCCAAGGTCGCCTTGCGGACGGATTCGGAGCGCATCCACACCTCCGCTGCGGAACCCACGCGATGACCCCGCGTCTCGGCCCGGCGCTTGCCGCCGGCCTCGCTCTCCTCCTGGCGCAGCCCGCGACCGCGGCTCCGACCAAGGAGACGGTGAAGGAGAAGCCCGCCGCGCTCGGCACCGTCGGCGGCGGCAAGGGGCCGATCAAGATCGACGCCGACCGGCTCGACGTGTTCGACAAGGAAAACAAGGCGATCTTCGCTGGCAACGTCGTGGCGGTGCAGGGCGAGAGCACGATCCGCTGCTCGGCGATGACGGTCCATTACAAACGCGACAAGGACAAGGACCCGAACAAGGACGCGGCGAAGTCGGAGGCGGAAGCCGCCGAGGACGCGAAGGCCAAGGCGGCGCTCGGTGGCAACGGCATCCGCAAGGTCGAATGCGCCGGCCCCGTGACCGTCGCGCAGAAGGATCAGATCGCCACCGGCGACAACGCCGTGTTTGATCAGGAGGCCAAGCGCATCGTGCTGACCGGCAACGTCGTGCTCAGCCAGTGCCAGAACGTCACCCGTGGCTCACGCCTCGTCTACGACATGGCGAGCGGCCGGGCCAACATGGACCCGGTGGCCGGCGGACGCGTCTCGGCGATGTTTGTGCCGGGCGAGGCCGGTCAGGCCAAGGGCGGTCAGCCGAAGGGCTGCACCCAGCCGGCCATCGCGGCCAAGCCCGGTGCCAAGGGGGCCGACAAGGGTGCCGAGAAGCCGACCGTCAAGACGCGGGCGCAGGCGAACTGACGGTGACGGGGGCCGGAATGCCTGCGGGCGTGCCGCTTCGCGCGGTCGCCGAGCCGAGGCCGGCGAGCCGGGGCCGTAAAGCCTCGTGGTTCGGTCGCCTTCTCGGGCGCGGTGGATCGGAGCCGCAGCCGGCGCCCGGCGGCGCGCTCGCCGAGGGTGGCGGTCCGGGCGTGCTGCACGTGCGCGGCCTTCGCAAGAGCTACGGCGCGCGCACCGTGGTCCACGAGGCCGGGCTCACCGTCCATAACGGCGAGGCGGTGGGGCTGCTGGGCCCCAACGGCGCCGGCAAGACCACGATCTTCTACATGATCACCGGCCTCGTCCCGGCCGACCGCGGCTTCATCAGCCTGGACGGGATGGAGATCACCCACCTGCCGATGTACCAGCGGGCCCGGCTCGGCATCGGCTACCTGCCGCAGGAAGCCTCGATCTTCCGCGGGCTCTCGGTCGAGGACAACATCCGCGCCGTGCTCGAAGTGGCCGAGCCGGACCGCAAGGCCCGCGAGCGCAAGCTCGACTCCCTGCTCGAAGAGTTCGACATCGCGCGCCTGCGCAAGTCGCCGTCCATCGCGCTCTCGGGGGGCGAGCGCCGCCGCTGCGAGATCGCCCGGGCGCTCGCCTCCTCGCCGACCTTCATGCTGCTTGACGAGCCCTTCGCCGGTATCGATCCGATCGCCGTCGGCGACATCCAGGATCTCGTGAAGCACCTGAAGCAGCGCGGCATCGGCGTGCTCATCACCGACCACAATGTCCGCGAGACGCTCGGCCTGATCGACCGCGCCTACATCGCCCATTCCGGCCGCATCCTCACCGAGGGCACGCCCGAGCAGATCGTGGCCAACGAGGACGCCCGCCGGCTCTATCTCGGCGAGGATTTCCGGCTTTAGGCCGGGGCGGCATTCCTCCCTCCTAGCGACGGACGGTAGCGCTACGGAGGCTCAGGTCGGTTCTCGCAGAGGGCTGCCTTGTCTGACGATGCTATATCAGGAGCCTGATGGGTCCTTCGCACGCTGGCCGGGCCGTGGAGACATCCTCCCCTCGTTCGCGCAAAGGACGGCCCGAAGCGAGTTTTCGCCGGTGCGGTAACGACCGCTGAACCATGCTCACCGCTGCAGTTCTGCCGGAAACACTTTCTTCGCACGCCCCTGGCAAATGCAGGCGTGGCGATGCGCCAGTGCTCACCAATAGAATCGGCTGGGGGCGGCTTGCCTCTGTTGCTCGGCTACCGCGGTGCGAGAATTTGGGTGACGGGCGGACAAACCGCTTTGACGTCTCGAACCGATGGCGCTAGATCTAGAAAAGGAGAAGCAAAGAACGTGCCGAGTTCGATGCGGCTCGTGCGCGGGCTGCGATTTTTCAATGATTTCTGAAGGTTGGGCGTCGCGATGAGTCTGCTCCAGCGGCTCGAGATGCGCCAGGGTCAGGCCCTGGTGATGACACCGCAACTGCTGCAGGCGATCAAGCTTCTGCAGCTCTCGCAGCTCGATCTCTCGGCTTACGTCGATGCCGAACTGGAGCGCAATCCGCTTCTGGAGCGCTCCGAATCCGAGGGGGAGCCCGAGCGCGAGGCGCCGGAGGCTTCGGGCGACGGCGAGTATGACGGGGGCGACGGGCCGGAGCCTGAGGGATGGCTCGGTTCCGAGATGACCCAGAGCCGCAGCGAGATCGAGGGCGACCTCGATACGCGCCTCGACAACGTGTTCGCCGACGAGAATCCCACCCCGCGCGAGACCGGAACCGGGGACATGCTCTCGCTGACCCCGGCGCCTTATGGCAATGCCGGCGGCAGCTTCGACGGGGAGCTTCCCGATTTCGAGGCGACGCTGACCGCCGAGACGAGCCTGCGCGAGCACCTCGCCGCACAGCTCGACCTCGCGACGCAAAATCCGTCCGACCGACTGATCGGCAGCTTCCTCATCGATGCGGTGGACGATGCGGGCTACCTGCGCGAGGACATCGACGGCGTGGCCGAGCGGCTCGGTGCCTCGCTCGATGACGTCGCCCGCATCCTGAAACTGGTCCAGACCTTCGATCCACCGGGCGTGGCCGCCCGCGACCTCGCCGAATGTCTCGCGATCCAGCTTCGCGAGCAGGATCGGTTCGATCCGGCGATGCAGGCGCTGGTCTCCCGCCTCGATCTCGTGGCCAAGCGCGACTTCCCGGCCCTGCGCCGCCTCTGCGGCGTGGACGACGAGGATCTCGTCGAGATGCTGTCCGAGATCCGCCGCCTCGACCCCAAACCTGGCCGCGCCTTCGGCGCCCACGCGGTCGAGGTGCTGATCCCCGACGTGTTCGTTCGCCCCGCGCCGGACGGCTCCTGGCTCGTCGAGCTGAACTCCGAGGCGCTGCCGCGGGTGCTGGTCAATCAGAGCTACTATGCGCGGGTCTCGAAGGGGGCGGTGGCGGACGGCGACAAGGCATTCCTGTCCGAGTGCCTGCAGACGGCGAACTGGCTCACCCGAAGCCTGGAACAGCGGGCGCGCACCATCCTCAAGGTCGCCACCGAGATCGTCCGCCAGCAGGACGCCTTCTTCCTGCACGGTGTCGCCCACCTGCGTCCGCTCAACCTCAAGACGGTCGCCGAGGCGATCGGCATGCACGAGTCGACCGTCTCCCGCGTCACCTCCAACAAGTCGATCGGCACCAGCCGCGGCACCCTGGAGATGAAGTACTTCTTCACCGCCGCGATCCCCGGCGCGGCCGGTGCCGCCTCCCATTCCTCGGAATCCGTGCGGCACCGCATCAAGCAGTTGGTCGATGCGGAAGCCGCCGATGTCCTGTCCGACGACGCGTTGGTGCAGCGGCTGCGCGATGAGGGCATCGACATCGCCCGCCGTACTGTCGCGAAGTATCGGGAGTCGCTGCGGATCCCCTCGTCGATCGAGCGCCGCCGGGAGAAGATGGCCACGGCCGCCCGCTGACCCTGGTCGCGTCGACGGTGTGAAAGCCTTGTGCCGGCTCGCCTTCGCGTTTGACTTGCCCCGTCCCCCTTTCTAACTCTCGATGTCCCGGGACGAAGAGCGGAGACGTCGATGGCAGGTTTGCGGGTGACGGGGCATGGCCTCGATCTCGGTACGGCCCTGCGAGGCCGGGTCGAGGACCGCATGGCGGCGACCCTCGCGAAGTATCTCGATCCGCATATGAGCACCAGTTGCACGGGGCACGTGACCCTGCGGCGCGATGGGCCGGCATACCGAACCGATTGCGTGCTGCATCTGGTCACCGGGCTGACGCTGGAAGCCTCGGGTGCGGCGCACGACGTGCATGCGAGCTTCGAGCAGACCGCCGACAAGCTCGAGAAGCGCCTGCGCCGCTACAAGCACAAGCTGAAGGATCACGGCGCGCCGAGCCACAACGGGGCCGACATCGAGGCGGCCTACGCCGTCTTCGCCGCGCCCGACGAGGAGGTGGACGAGGAGCCGCTCGACGCCGAGGCGGAGGAGGGGGCGCACCCCCCGGTGGTGGCCGAGAGCACGCGCACGCTCAAGCGCCAATCCGTCAGCGAGGCGGTCACCGCCCTCGACATGACCGGCGCCCCGGTCGTCGTCTTCGTTCACGCTGGCACCGGGCGCATCAACGTCGTATATCGGCGCAGTGACGGTGCGATCGGGTGGGTCGATCCGCCCGGCGAGCGGGACTGAGACAGAGGCTCGTCTCAAACCCACTCGGACGGGAAGTTCGGGGTCCTTCACGAAGCTCCGGAGACCGGCGCCGGGAACGGTTTCCGGGATCCGGACAGGCTCGTAAGGCGCTCCATGCCGGGGACGTCGAATCTCGGCAGTCGTGCATGGGAACGCGGGATCGCTGGATGGATCCCGCCCACGAGGCGTTTAGTTTTCATGCCGATGCTCGAATTTCTGAACCCGGACTCGGTCGTTTCTTCCTTGCGCGTGCGGGACAAAAAGCACGTCCTGCAGGAACTGGCCGCCCATGCGGTTCGCCACCTCCCGCACCTGTCCGAGCGCGACGTCTTCGAAACCCTGCTCCACCGTGAGCGCCTCGGCTCCACGGGGATCGGCGACGGCGTGGCGATCCCCCACGGCAAGCTCCCCCAACTCGACCGGCTGTTCGGTCTCGTCGCCCGGCTGGAAAAGCCCGTGGATTTCGACGCCCTCGACGGTCAGCCCATCGACGTCGCCTTTCTCCTGCTCGCTCCCGAGGGCGCGGGGGCCGACCACTTGAAGGCACTGGCCCAGGTGGCCCGGCTCCTGCGCGAGCCCGGCATGCTGGAGCGCATCCGCAGCGCCCGCGACGCGACCGCCCTCTATGCCCTGCTGGCCAACGGCCCGACGACGCAGGCCGCCTGACATGGCCGTGTCTTCTCCGAGCGCCGCCCTTGGCGCCGGCCTCGTTCTGGCGGCGCTCCTCGCGCCCGGCAGCCTGCGCGCGGAAGGCGAGGCGGCCTGTGCCCGCGACGTGCTCGTCGCGGGCTCGATGCAGCGGCAGGCGATCGAGCAGCTCGAAGGTGGTGGTGAGGACGAGGCGAGCCTCTGCCGCGTCTGGCGCCGCCACGTCGAGACCATGCGCCGGATCGCCGGCGTCTACGGTCGCTGCCTGTCCGGCCCCGAACGAACCGAGCGCCTGACCCAGGTCCAGACCTCGGAAAAGGAATTCTCGGGCCTCCTGCGCAGCCGCTGCCGCGGGATGTGAAGCGCCGCGCTGTCATGCGAAGCTCGATTGCCCCGCGGTGAGATCGAGCGCGGCTGTTCGTGCCGCGCAATTCGTGCATGATCGGTGCAATCGCCCGTGAGCCCTTTCCGGGCCCCTCCGGCTCAGGAAGCTGATCGCGCGTGCCTGCCTTTCCCTTCACCGCCATCGTCGCCCAGGAGGAGATGAAGCGGGCGCTCCTGATCGCGGCGGTCGATCCGTCCGTCGGCGGCGTCCTCGTCTTCGGCGACCGGGGCACCGGCAAGTCCACCGCGGTGCGGGCGCTCGCGGCGCTGCTGCCGAAGATCCGGGCGGTCGCCGGCTGCCCTTATTCCTGCTCGCCCGACAGCCCGGCCGAGGCCTGCCCGCACTGCGTGCGCGGACGCGGCAAGAGCCACCAGATCCCGGTGCCGGTGGTCGACCTGCCGCTCGGCGCCACCGAGGACCGGGTGGTCGGCGCGCTCGATCTGGAGCGGGCGCTGACCAAGGGGGAAAAGGCGTTCGAGCCGGGCCTGCTGGCGCGGGCCAACCGCGGCTTCCTCTACATCGACGAGGCGAACCTGCTGGAGGATCATCTCGTGGACCTCCTGCTCGACGTGGCGGCCTCGGGCGTCAACACCGTCGAGCGCGAGGGCCTGTCGCTGCGCCATCCGGCCCGCTTCGTCCTCGTCGGCAGCGGCAACCCGGAGGAGGGGGAGTTGCGTCCGCAGCTTCTCGACCGCTTCGGTCTCGCCTGCGAGGTGACGACGCCGACCGACATCGCCACCCGCATCGAGGTCGTGCGGCGGCGCGACGCCTACGAGCGCGACGGCGAGGCGTTCTGTGCCGCGCAAGCCAAGGCGGAAAAGGCGCTCCAGAAGACGATCCTCTCGGCGCGCGAGCGTCTCGGCAGCGTCAGCGTGCCCGACGCGGTGCTGGAGAACGCCGCCCGGCTCTGCCTCGCGCTCGGCACCGACGGTCTGCGCGGCGAACTCACGCTGATGCGCACCGCCCGGGCGCTCGCCGCCCTCGACGGCGCCGAGATGGTGTCCGTCGCGCATCTCAGGCAGGTAGCGCCGAGTGCGCTCCGCCACCGCCTGCGCCGCAACCCCCTCGACGAGTCGGGCTCCACGGCGCGCGTGGCGCGGGCCGTGGAGGAGGTGTTGGGACCGGGCTGAGCTTCAGTCGTCCTGGTCGATGTCCTTGTCGAGGACCGTCTTCGATTCGACCGTGGTGTCGGCCTTGAGCTGGTAGACCAGGGGGATGCCGGTGGCGATCTCGAGGCTGGCGATGGTCTTGGTGGTCATGCCGTCGAGCACCATGACCAGGGCCCGCAGCGAGTTGCCGTGGGCCGCGACCAGCACCCGCTCGCCCGACATGACGCGCGGCAGGATCGTCTGGATGTAATAGGGCAGCACCCGTGCGGCGGTGTCCTTGAGGCTTTCGCCGCCGGGCGGGGGCACGTCGTAGGAGCGGCGCCACTCGTGAACCTGCGCGTCGCCCCAGCGCTCGCGGGCATCGTCCTTGTTGAGGCCGGAGAGGTCGCCGTAGTCGCGCTCGTTCAGTGCCTCGTTGCGGATCGTCTCCAGGCCGCCCTGGCCCATCTCCTCGAGGATCAGCGAACAGGTGTTCTGGGCGCGCCGCAGGTTCGAGGTGAAAGCCACGTCGAATTGCGTGCCCTGGCCCTTGAGCCAGCGCCCGGCGCGGCGGGCCTCGTCGATCCCGAGCTCCGTCAGCTCCGGGTCGCGCCAGCCGGTGAACAGCTTCTTCAGGTTCCATTCGCTCTGGCCATGCCGAGCGAGGACGAGCAGGCGCTCCATGGGACGGGTCTCTCCGGAGAAGGGGACGGGGCGGCCGCACGGCGCCTCGCGATCTTGGGCGGGCCTCTATCAGACGCGGCGGCCCCTCCCAAGCCTAAGCCTGACGTTCCGTTGGATTCGTTATTCGTACGTGAGTCTAGTCGCGAAGCCCCAGCACGTCGTCCATGCCGTAGAGGCCGGGCGGCTTGTCGAAGGCCCATTGCGCCGCCCGCACGGCGCCGCGGGCGAAGATGGCCCGGTCCTCGGCGTGGTGCGAGAGCGTGATCCGCTCCGAGGGGCCGGCGAAGATCACGCTGTGGTCGCCGACCACCGAACCGCCGCGCAGGGTCGCAAAGCCGATATCGCCGGGCCGACGCGCCCCGGTATGGCCGTCGCGGGTCGAGACGCGGGTCTCGGCCAGAGACACGTCCCGCCCTTCCGCCGCCGCCTCGCCGAGCAGCAGGGCCGTGCCGGAGGGGGCATCGACCTTCATGCGGTGGTGCATCTCCAGCACCTCGATGTCGAATTCCGGGCCCAGCGTGGCGGCGACCTTGCGCACGAGGCCGGCCAGCAGGTTGACGCCGAGCGACATGTTGCCCGAGCGCACGATGCGGGCATGGTAGCTCGCCGCCTTCAGCCGCGTCAGGTCGTCCTCGGACAGCCCCGTGGTGCCGACGACGTGGACGATGCGGGCCTGCGCGGCGAGTTCGGCGAAGGCGACCGTCGCGGCGGGGGCGGTGAAGTCCAGAACCCCGTCGGCGGCTACGAACCGCGACAGGGGGTCGTCACTCACCGGCACGCCGAGTTCGCCGAGGCCGGCCAGGATCCCCGCATCCTGGCCAATGACGGCCGAGCCCGCGCGCTCGACGGCGCCGTGCAGCGTGCAGCCCTCGGCCTCCGCGACCGCACGGATTAGCATTCGTCCCATGCGCCCTTCGGCGCCCACAACGACGAGCTTCATCATGATCGACTCTTCGCTCCGATGAATGGCCGGCTCACCCAGCGCTGATCGCACGGGTGGGGGCCGTTGACTTGTCTATACCCGCTGCGCCGCGATAAGCGGCCCCAGCACATCCGATACGCCGCTGACGGTGATCTGCGTGCCGACGCAGAGCAGCAGGAAGGCCGACAGACGCCCGAGCACCCGTGCCCGCACCGATCCGATCAGGGTCACGACCCGGTCCGCCGAGCCGTAGGCAAGACGGATCACCCCGGCGATGGCCAGGGCCGCTAGGGAGGCGCCGAGGAAGAAGCTGGCGAGGTCGCCAGGCTCGGAGGGGCGGTTCGCACCGAGCGCGATGGCGACGGCAATGGTGCCGGGCCCGGTGGTGAAGGGCAGGGTGAGCGGAAAGAACGCGACCTCGGCGAGGTTCTCGCCGGTCTCCGGCTCGGTCTCGACCTCGGCATGCTTGCGGGCCTCCCGCGCCTCGGGGGCGGTGAGCATGGTCCAGGCGAAGGCCGCCACGAACAGGCCGCCGGCGATGCGCAGGGCCGCCAGCGACACGCCGAAGAAGTTGAGGATCGGGGCGCCGGCCCAGAGGGCGGCCAGCATGACGAGGGCGGCGTAGAAGCCGATCCGCCGCGACAGCTCCGCCCGCTCGGCCTGTGAGCGGTCGGAGGTGATCTGCGCGAACATCAGCGCGGAGCCGACCGGGTTCACGATCGAGAACAGGCTGGACAGCGCGAGCAGGAAGCTCGTCAGCACGGTTTCGAAGCCAACGGATGGCAGCATGCTCGCTCGGCTCGACAAGGGGAGGGAAACGCGCCGGCTTTAGCCCGGCTGTCCGGCGGGCACCAGCACCCGCGCCGGCACGCGGCTTTCCAGCCGGCGCACCTGCCGCACGGCGATCGGCCGGTAAAGCTGCTTCGTCGCGTCCACGACGTGCAGGCCGGCGAACGGCATGGCGAGGCCGGTGCCGAACCGCTCCCAGGCTGCGGCGGTGCGGAGCCAGAACCGGCTGCGGATCGGCGGCATGTAGAGTGTCTCGGCCCAGCCCTCCGGCGAGAACAGCGTGTCGCGCATCAGCCGCGAGAGCTGCGACCGGCTGTAGGGCTGGCCGTGGCCGAACGGCGTCGCGTCACGCCGCGCCCAGACGCCGGTACGGTTGGGCACGACGAGGATCAGGCGTCCGCCCGGTGTCAGCACCCGCCACACTTCGGCGAGCAGCTCGCTCGGGCTTTCCACCGCTTCGAGGCCGTGGACGAGGATGACGCGATCGACCGCCGCCTCGGGCAGGGGCAGCATGGTGAGGTCGGCCAAAGCCGTCACCGAGCGCCCGCTGGAGGGCCAGTTCACGACCCCCTGCGTCGCCGGCATGAAGGCCAGCGTCCGCTCGGCAATGACGTGGACGGGGCCGAGATAGGGCGTAACGTAGCCCAGCCCGAGCACGCGCAGCCCCGAGACGGAGCCGAGGAAGCCGTGGATCGTCCGGCCGACGACACGGTGCGTGACGACGCCGAGCGGACTGGCGTAGAACGCGCGCAGGTCCGTGACGTCGAGGCGCATCGGATGGGGTGCCGGCACGGCCGGTTGTCCTCCGCAGGGCTGATTCCGCATCAATGGGGATCGCGCAGACGTCAGGCAAGCGTGGCTGCGTCTCCGATGCCGGAACCGTCGCCGCCATGCAACGGTTCCTCGCCGAGGTTTGCAGTGCGCGTCCCGGCGCCGATCTCTCTCGGCGGCCCTAACCCCGTGACCGCCCGGGCGGAAAAATCAGTTTTCGCGAAAGGTCTCCGATGACGAGAGCAGCCCCCGAAATCCGCACCTTCCTGTGCCGGAGCGACAATATCGGCGTGCTGATCCGCGATCCCGCCAGCGGCGCCTGCGCCGCCATCGACGTGCCGGAGGCCGGACCCGTGCTTGCCGCCCTCGACGCGGAGGGCTGGCAACTCACCGACATTCTCGTCACCCACCGCCACGGCGACCATATCGAGGGGATC
Source organism: Methylobacterium sp. J-043 (assembly GCF_022829505.1). Lineage (NCBI taxonomy): Bacteria > Pseudomonadati > Pseudomonadota > Alphaproteobacteria > Hyphomicrobiales > Methylobacteriaceae > Methylobacterium > Methylobacterium sp. J-043. Next base: position 68,974 of record NZ_JAKSYB010000065.1, read on the forward strand.
CCCGAGGTGGTGGAGCGCACCGGCGCGCGAGTGACCGTGCCGGAGAAGGCACGCGGGGCGGTGCCGGGCGCCGCCCGTACCGTCAAGGAGGGCGACACGGTGACGGTCGGCGGTCTCACCGCCGCGGTCTGGGAAACACCGGGGCATTGCGCCGACCACGTGACCTACCATTTCGCCGATGCCGGCGTGGTGTTCTCGGGCGACACCCTGTTCACCCTGGGCTGCGGCCGGGTGATGGAGGCCGAGCCCGAGACGCTCTGGCACTCCCTCAGCCGCTTCCTCGACCTGCCCGACGCGACCACGGTCTATAGCGGTCACGATTACGTTCTCTCGAATGGCCGCTTCGCTCTGGCCGCCGATCCGGACAACGCCGATTTGAAGGAGCGCGTGGCCGAAGCCGAGCGGCTGGCCGAGCAGGGCCGCTTCCTGATCCCGTCGACCATCGGCGAGGAGAAGGCGACGAATCCGTTCCTGCGCGTGGGCCAGCCGGTGCTCGCCCGCTCGGCTGGACTCGAGCCGGGCTCCGACCCGGCGGCGGTGTTCACCGCGCTGCGGGCCTGGAAGAACCGATTCTGAGAATCGGGCGAGGGGCAACGCACGGCTCTCGCTCGAAGCCTGACGCGGCGGAGCTGGCCGTCGCTGACGGAGGCTGGCACGGAACCGGGGTGATCGCGGTCGAGCGATAGCCTCGGGGTCCGGTGGACGATCCCTTGACCGCGCCGCCTGTGCTCCGCCAGACCTTGCCTTCGAGCCTCCGGCGTGTGATCGAAACCCACGGTTTGCGCATCGCAACACGACCCGCTCGTCCGCGTATCCTCGGCGAAAGGCCGGTTCCCTTGCCCACCCTGTTCCGTTTCCTCGCCACGATCGCGATCCTCGTGGGCCTCGTCTTCGCCGGGATGTTCGCACTGGCGACCTTCGTCGAGCCGACGCCGCGGGAGATCAGCGTCACCATTCCCCCGGCGAAGCTCCAGCCGGGCGGGCGATGAACGCGGACGGTTCCGCGCTGCCAGGCGGAGCGGAGGATCCGGGTCAGCTCTTTCTCGACATGCTCGCCGCCGAACGCGGTGCGGCAGCCAACACCCTGGCCGCCTATCGGCGCGACCTCGACGACTATCTCGGCTACCTCGCGCAAGCCGGGATCGACCCGGAGGAGGCGCAGGCCGATCAGGTTCGCGCCTACATCGCCTCCCTCGAGCCGCGCGGATTGAAGGCGTCGTCGGCCGCCCGGCGCCTCTCCTGCATCCGCGGCTTCCACCGCTTCCTCTACGCGGAGGGCCATTCCGAAACCGATCCGACCGCACCGGTCGCCGCCCCCCGGCGGGCCAAGGGTCTGCCGAAGGTCCTGTCGGTGGCGGAGGTCGATCGCCTGCTCGCGACCGCGCGGGACCGGGTCGAGGCCGCGGGCGACGACCGGGCCGAGGCCCGTTCCGCCGCGCGGATGCTCTGCCTGCTCGAACTCCTCTACGCCACGGGCTTGCGCGTTTCGGAACTCGTGGCCCTGCCGCGCTCGGCCGCCGCCACCCGCGAGCGCTACCTCGTGGTCAAGGGCAAGGGCGGACGCGAGCGCCTCGTGCCGCTCACCGACCTCGCCCGCGAAGCCATGCGCACCCACGTCGCGTACCTCACCGCGGAGGGGGCCTGGCTGTTTCCCGCCGAGAGCGAGAGCGGACATCTCACCCGGCAGGCCTTCGCCCGCGACCTCAAGACCGCCGCCGCTGCGGCGGGTCTGCGGGCCGACCGGGTGAGCCCGCACGTCCTGCGCCACGCCTTCGCCAGCCACCTGCTCCAGAACGGCGCGGATTTGCGCATCGTCCAGGAGTTGCTGGGGCATGCCGACATTTCGACCACGCAGATCTACACGCACGTCCTCGATGAACGGTTGAAGGGCATGGTGCGCGATCTTCACCCCCTCAACGACCGAGGCGAACAGGTCGGGGTGAGCAATGTTTCCCCTAAAGAACCGTATTAAAGTGTACATTGTTGGGTCTTGATGGATAGGGCAATGGAATTTCGAAAATCTGCCTAATAAGCGCTCGGCGATGCTGTTGACATCGAAGTCGCTCTCAGACCAATCTTGAGACCACTAGGATGAGGGGAGGCGGCGCAGCGGTCCGTATGGGCCGGTGCCAGGGATACGATGCGCCTCGATCTCTCGACGCTTCTCTTCATGACGGTCGCCGTCACCTTCGTGGTGGGCGTGCTATTCCTGTTGTCGTGGAGCCAGACCCGAGGCGAGCGCTCCCTGGCGGTCTGGGGCATCGCCCACATCGTCGGCAGTGGCGCGTCGCTGATGCTGGGCCTGCGGGGGCAGATCCCGGACAGCCTGTCCATCGGCCTCGCCAACGCGGTGATGATCGGCGGCTATGGGTTGATCTGGAGCGGCGTGCGCGCCTTCGAGGGCCGCCCGTTGCGGCTCGGCTGGGTCTTGGCCGGCGCGGTGACCTGGCTCGCGGCCTGCTTGATCCCTGCCTTCTTCGAGTCGCTCGCCGCCCGCGTCAGCCTCGCCTCGATCCTCGCCGGGCTCTACTGCGCCTCCGGCGCACGCCTGATCTGGCAGGGCCGCGGCGAGCCCCTGGTCTCCCGTTATCCGGCGCTGGTGTTGCTGGCCACCTATGCCGGCCTCTATTGGATCCGCATACCGTTGGCGTTCGCCATGCCGACGCCGGCCTCGGTCGCGATCGCCTCGCCGTGGATCGCCATCCTCTGCTTTGCCGGCACGCTGTTCTCGGTCGCAATCGCCTTCGTGTTCATGGCGCTGACCAAGGAGCGGGCCGAGCGTGAACAGCGGCTCGCAGCCGAGACCGATTCGCTCACGGGGATCGCCAACCGCCGCGCGCTGGTCGCCGGCGCCGAGCGGCGCCTCGCCGTCGCACCGGCTGCGCTGCTCCTGTTCGACCTCGATCACTTCAAGGCGATCAACGACCGCTACGGCCATAGCGTCGGGGACGCGGCTTTGGCCGCCTTTTGCCATGTCGCCGACCCTCTGCTTCCGCCCGGGGCGGTGTTCGGGCGGATGGGCGGCGAGGAATTCGCGTGCCTGCTGCCGCGGCTCGACGAGCGGGCGGCCTTGCGGGTCGCCGAGGATGTCCGAGCCGCGGTCGCGCGCTTCGTTCATCCGGATTATCCGGAGCTCGCGATGCGCGTGAGCGTGGGCGTGGCGGTCGAAAGCCAGATCCGCGGCAGCCTGGATTACCTGCTGCGCCGGGCCGACGACGCCCTCTACCGCGCCAAGCATGCCGGACGCGACAGGGTGGTCGCCGCGGGCGAGGATCGCCTTCCCTTCGCCGAGACGGCGGGCCCGTGCATCGGCCTTCGCGCCACGGAAGGTCGACGGAGCCGGATGCGGTCGCCGTGAGCGTCACGCGCGCCGTCCACACCGATCTGCCTGCCATTCACCGAACCTGAACCGTGCTCCATCGACGGCGAGCCCCTTCGTGAGGCATCGTCACGCCCCGTGAGAGAGGGCGGTGGAACCGCTCCGGGGAGACGGTGACGATGCGGCGGCCGGCTCGGTGGATCATCCGTGGTGCCGCAGCTTGCGCCGTTGCCCTCGGCGCCCCGGCGATGGCCTCGGAGCCGGCCGAGAGCCGGATCGAAGCGCTGCTCGCCCGGATGACGCTGGAGGAAAAGGCCGGCCAGCTCAACCTGATCTCGCACGAGCCGGTCCTCGACCTCGATGCCTTCCGCCGCGGCGAGGTCGGGGCGGTCATCAACTTCAACAATGCCGGTCTCGTCGCGCAGGCCGACCGGCTCGCCCGCTCCTCGCGGCTCGGCATCCCGCTGCTCGTCGGCCTCGACATCGTTCACGGCTACCGCACCATCTTCCCCCTGCCGCTCGCCATGGCCGCGAGCTTCGATGCCGGGCTCGTGCGCCGCGCCGCCGCCGCGCAGGCGCGCGAGTCGGCGGCGGTCGGCCTCAACTGGACCTTCTCGCCGATGGCGGACGTCGCCCGCGATCTGCGCTGGGGCCGGGTGGTCGAGGGCCTGGGCGAAGACCCGTGGCTGACGGGGCGGCTCACCGCCGCGCAGGTCGAGGGCTTTCGCGATGGCGGACTCGCGAGCACGCTCAAGCACTTTACAGGCTACAGCGCCGTGCTCGGCGGGCGCGACTACGACGCCACCTTCGTGGCGCCCACCGAACTGCACGACCTCCATCTGCCGCCGTTCCGCGAGGGCATCCGGGCCGGCGCCGACGCGGTGATGACGGCGCTGACCGCGCTGAACGGCCTGCCCACCACCGCAGACCCGGCGCTGATGACGGGTCTGCTGCGTCGACAGATGGGCTTTTCCGGCCTCGTCGTGGCCGATTGGCAGGCGATCGCCAGCCTGACGAAGCACGGTGTCGCCCGCGACGGGGCGGAGGCCGCGCGCAAGGCGCTGGCGGCGGGCGTCGACATGGACATGACGAGCGGGCTGTTTCTCCGCCACCTGACCGAGGAGGTGCGGGCTGGGCGCGTTCCCGAACCTGCGGTCGATGCGGCGGTGCGCCGGGTGCTTCGGCTGAAGTTCGGACTCGGCCTGTTCGACCGTCCCGTGGCCGATCCGGACGGGGCTGAAGAAAAGCTTTTGCGCCCCGAGACCCGGAGGCTCGCCCGCGACGCGGCGCGGGCGAGCCTCGTCCTGCTCCAGAACCGCGAGGATCTGTTGCCGATCGATCCGGCCAAGGTGCGCCGCATCGCCGTCGTCGGTCCCTTCGCCGATTCCGCCTGGGATCAGGTCGGGCCGCACGAGGGCACGGGGCAGGAATGGGACGCGGTGACGATCCTGGCGGGCCTGCGCGAGCGCGCCGCCGCTTCCGGCGTCGCGATCGATTTCGCGCCGGGCTGCGGGCGCGTCTGCGACAACCGGGAGGGGTTTGCAGCCGCGGTCGAGGCGGCGGCCGGCGCCGACCTCGTCGTGGCGGTGATGGGCGAACCGCGGGACCGCTCGGGCGAGGGCTCGTCGAGCGCCACCCTCTCCTGGCCCGGCCTTCAATACGATCTGCTCGCAGCGGTCGCCGGTGCCGGCAAGCCGGTCGCGCTCGTCGTGGTCGGCGGGCGCCCGACCGAACTTAGAGATGCCCTTGGGCAGGCGCAGGCGGTGCTGATGGCGTGGCTCTCGGGCACCGAGGGCGGGCCGGCGGTGGCCGAGACGCTGTTCGGCGACGCCAACCCGGCGGGTCGGCTGCCGGTCTCATGGCCGCGCACGGTCGGGCAATTGCCGCTGACCTACGACACCCTGCCGGGCGGGCGCCCGCACATCCCCGGCTCGCGCTGGACCATGGGCTACGCCGACGAATCGCCGCTGCCGCTGTTCCCGTTCGGCTACGGCCTCTCCTACACCCGCTTCGCCTATGGCGAACCGGAGATCGTGACGCCGCATGTCGGCGTCGGGGACCGCTACGACGCGGTGCTCGAGGTGCGCGCGTCGGTCACCAATTACGGCACGCGGCCGGGCCGGGCGGTGGCGCAGCTCTATCTTGGCCAACCGGTGGCGAGCCGCAGCCGGCCGAGGCGGCTGCTGAAGGGCGTCGCGCTCCTCGACCTCGCCTCGGGCGAGACCGGGGTCGCGAGCTTCCGCGTGCCGGCGCGCGACCTCGGCTACCATGAGCCGGACGGCACGCTCGTGGTCGAGGCCGGGACCTACCTCGCCCATGTCGGCGGAGACGCGATCGCCACCCGCAGCGCCGGCTTCACCGTCGAGACCGGCTGGCGCGGGCCGCCGGGCAGCGACGAGGCGCGGCGCTGACGCGATTCAGCCGAAGGTCTTGCGCGGATCGAACGCGTCGCGCACCGCCTCGCCCGCGAAGACGAGCAGGCTCAGCATCGTCGCCACCACGAAGAAGCCGGTGAGCCCGAGCCAGGGCGCGTTGATGTTGTCCTTGCCCTGGGCCAGCAGCTCGCCGAGCGAGGGGGAGCCGGGCGGCAGGCCGAAGCCGAGATAGTCGAGCGAGGTCAGGGTCGTGACCGAACCGTTGAGGATGAACGGCAGGAAGGTCAGGGTCGCCACCATGGCGTTGGGCAGAAGGTGGCGCGTCATGATGCGCACGTTCGACAGGCCGAGAGCGCGGGCCGCGCGCACGTACTCGAAATTCCGCGCGCGCAGGAATTCCGCGCGCACCACGCCGACCAGCGCCGTCCACGAGAACAGCGTGAGTATGCCGAGCAGGGTGAAGAAGCTCGGCACGAGGAAGGCCGACATGATGATGATGAGGTAGAGCGTCGGGATCGCGCCCCAGATCTCGATGATCCGCTGGAAGATCAGGTCGGTCCAGCCGCCGAAATAGCCCTGCACCGCCCCCGCGATCACGCCGATGACCGACGAGACGCCGGCGAGCACGAGGCCGAACAGGATCGAGATGCGGAAGCCGTAGATGACGCGCGCCAGCACGTCCCGCGTGGCGTTGTCGGTGCCCAGCCAGTGCCACTCGATGTCACGGCAGCCGAGTTCTCGCCCATCGGTCTTGACTCCCGCACGCTCGGCGACCGGGCGGCACTCGGCGTCGCTCAGCATCCAGGTCGGCGGCGAGGGAGCCGGGGTCGGCAAGTCCCGCATGAAGGTGTTGTCGGCGTAAGGGATGGGCGGCCAGAGCACCCAGCCGTTCTCCTCGATTTCCTTGCGCGTCTCGGGCGCCCGGTAATCGGTCTGGGCCAGGAAGCCGCCGAACTTCTCGTCCGGGTAATCGACCAGGACGGGAAACAGCCACTCGCCCTTGTACTGCATCACGATCGGGCGATCGTTGGCGATGAGTTCGGCGAACAGGCTCAGTACGAACAGCACGGCGAAGATCACCGCCGACCAATACCCGCGACGGTTGGCCCGGAAATTCGCGAGCCGCCGACGGTTGAGCGGCGACAGGCTGCGGCGGGTGGCGGTCGGCAGAGGCTGCATCTGCGGCGCGTTGCCCGGCGCGGTGACGGGCACCGCATCGGGTTCGGGTCGCAGGTGCTCGTTCATCGGCTCCAACCCTTACGCTCGGGCGGCCGATGCCGGCTCAGTCGAGCCGAACTGCGGTGCCCTCGATCTCGCTCGGCCGCAGCGCACCCTTGCGCTCCAGATGGCGGCGCAGCAGACGCACGTTGCGGCGGTTCGCCTTGAAGGCCGCGTCGAGCAGGTCGCCGGCCAGCGGCACCGAGCCCACCGCACCGTCGATGGCGACGTTGCCCATCATGCGCCAGACGAGCCAGCGCGGCGCGCCGAGCCGTTTCGCCTCGTAGACGATGTACGAGGCGATCGCCATGCCCGCGATGTCGCCGAGAATGGGGACGAGACCGATCACCGCGTCGAGACCGACGCGGCGGTTGATGCCCGGCACGAGGAAGGCCGAGTCCATCAGGTGGGCGAGCTGCTCCAGGCGCAGGAGGCTCGCCTCCGTGCTGGTATCGGTGAGGCGGCGCAGCTGCGCCGCGGCGGCAGACTCGCGAAAGACCTTATCGGAGGTGTGAACGGAGGTGCTCATGGCGACGATGTGGTCCCGGCCCAACCGTTGCACAAGGAAGCGGATCGCGCGGTCGTTCACGTCTCGCGGAATAATCCCGCCAAGCGTTCGACCGCCGCATCGAGGGTGGCGTCCGTCTTGGCAAAGCAGAAGCGCGCGAGGTTCGTCACGCTGCCTCCCTCGTAGAATGCGCTGACGGGGATCGCCGCGACTCCGTGCTCGGTCACGATCCGCTGGCAGAAGGCGACGTCGTCGGCGGCGAGTTCCGCGATATCGACGGTGAGGAAGTAGGTGCCGGCACTCGGCAGCACCGTGAAGCCGATTTCGGACAGCCCCGACGCCAGCCGGTCGCGGGAGCGGGCGAGGTCGGCCCGCATGCCGTCGAAGTATGCGTCGTCCTTGGCCAGGCCGTAGGCGACCGCCTCCTGAAGGTTCGGCGGCGTAGTGAAGGTGAGGAATTGGTGCGCCCGCGACAGCACCCGCATCAGCGACTCGGCCGCCATCACGAACCCGACCTTCCAGCCGGTGAGGCTGAAGATCTTGCCGGCCGAGCCGATCTTCACCGTCCGCTCGCGCATGCCCGGCTGCGCCATCAGGGGCCGGTGGCGCCGGCCATCGAAGATCACATGCTCCCACACCTCATCGCAGATCGCCACCGCGTCGAAGCGCCGGCAGAACTCCGCGAGCAGGGCGAGGTCGTCGGGTTCGAAGACGGTAGCGCTCGGGTTGAGCGGGTTGTTCAGCAGAACGATTCGCGTGCGCTCGGAGAACGCCTCGGCCAAAGCCGCCGCCTCGATCCGGAAATGGGGCGGCTTGAGCGTGACGAAGCGCGGCACACCGCCGGCCCGCCGCACCAGCGGCAGGTAGGCGTCGTACATCGGTTCGAACAGCACGACCTCGTCGCCCGGCCGAACCAGCGCCATCAGCGCGCCGGCCAGCGCCTCGGTCGCGCCCGAAGTCACCATCACCTCGCGCTCCGGATCGAGGTCGAGACCCTGGTGGTGCCGGTAATGGGCGGCGACGGCCGAGCGGAGCGAGGGCAGCCCCATCATCGGCGGGTATTGGTTGCTGACACTCTCCAGCGCTCGTGCCGCGGCGGCGCGCACGTCGTCGGGCCCCTGACTGTCGGGAAAGCCCTGGCCGAGATTGATCGCCCCGTGCTGCCGCGCGAGCCGCGACATCGATTCGAACACGGTTTCCGGCAACTCGGCGAAGACGGGATGGCCGGTGAGCGGGGGGATGCGATTCGCGGCAGGACTCATAAGCGATGTCTTCGCAGAGAGACCGCGCCGCTCCAAGCGCTCCCCGTAAGATGGAATGGAGAAGAGAGCGGGGCTGCGCATGGTATCGCCATCTGCGAAGACAAGAGGCGTCCTGTCGAACCTTGTCGAGAACGTCGGCGTGCCATCAGCGCAGCGTGCGCTCACGCACACGAGTTAGCGAATGAACCGCGAAATCCCGGTTTTGCGCTGCGTCGGCGGGGTGACGAATGTTGACGATCATCAGTCGTAAGCGCATGTTCACCCCACGGTCGGACCGGCCGCCGCGTTCAAGGGACTTCGCCCCCTCGTTTCTTGGATGTGGCAGGCCGGTCCGGTCGTGCTTCATGGAAAAAGGCCGCCGCTCGACACGGCGGCCTTTTTCGTGTCCGATCAGGCGGTGCACGTCCTTGCGGCGGCGCTGTCACCATCGGCGGATCATGCGTCTGGGAACTTGCCTGCTGCTCGCCGCCGTGTCGGGTGTTCTGGGCCTTACCTTGCGTCTTACGCTGCCGGTCACGCCGGCCGATGCGTCGTTTCGCGACGTGATGCGCCTCTATCAGTCGCAGGCTGCGACGACGGGCAGCAACACGCTGGAAACGTCGTCGCCGTAGGAAGACCGCAATGACCGGCGAGGCTCGCCGGCCGTACCAAGTCCGCCCGCCTTGTCCGAAACGGGTTCGAGCCGGATGGATTTTCCGCCGGCCGGATCGTGACCCCGGGCCGGCTCGCGGTGTCTGGCCGTGCTGTCGCCGATGAGTGTGTGAGGGATGAACGAGAGTTCGCCGATACGCAGGGAGACCGCCCGGGAATACCGGACCGCGGACCCGGTGACGACCGCGCCGATCCGCCGGCGCCGCAAGTTCGGCCGCTGGATGCTCGCGCTGCTGATCCTCGGCGGGGCGGGCGCCGTCGCTCACCGCACCTACGACGCCCGGCAGAAGCCGGCCGAGGAGACGGCACAGGCGCCGGGCGGCGGCCGTCCCGGTCACGGCGGACGGCCGGCCGACATGAAGCAGGCGGTCGGCGTCGCACCGATCGTGACCGGCGACATGCCGGTCGTGCTCCAGGGCCTCGGCACGGTGACGCCGCTCGCCACCGTCTCGATCCGCTCGCAGATCAACGGCTACCTCACCAAGATCGGCTTTCGCGAGGGCCAGATGGTGAAGGAGGGCGATTTCCTCGCCCAGGTCGATCCACGGCCCTACGAGGCGTTGCTCGCCCAGTATCAGGGTCAGCTCGCCCGTGATCAGGCGCTGCTGCAGAACTCGAAGCTCGATCTCCAGCGCTACCAGACCCTGAACCGCCAGGATTCGATCGCGAAGCAGAACGTCGACACCCAGGCTGCCCTGGTGAAGCAGAACGAGGGCACGGTCGCGGCCGACCAAGCGCTCGTCGATCAGCAGAAGCTCAACCTCACCTATGCCCGGATCGTCTCGCCGGTGGAGGGCCGGGTCGGCCTGAGGCAGGTCGATCTCGGCAATTACATCACCGCCGGTTCGACCAACATCGTCGTCGTCACGCAGTTGCGTCCGATCTCGGTGGTGTTCGTTCTGCCGGAGGACGAGGTGGCGCGGGTGATGCGCCGGGTGCGCGCGGGCGCTACGCTCACCGTGCGCGCCTACGACCGCAGCGACCAGCACGAGATCGCCGTCGGCCGCCTCGACACGGTGGACAACCAGATCGACACCACGACCGGCACGGTGAAGCTGCGGGCGATGTTCGAGAACGAGGACGAGAGCCTGTTCCCGAACCAGTTCGTCAACGCGCGCCTCACCGTCGAGACGATCCGGAACGCGGCCCTGGTGCCCAACGCCGCGATCCTGCGCGGCACGCCGGGCACCTACGTCTACCTGATGGACGGCGACGAGAAGGTCACCGTGCGCCCGATCAAGACCGGCGAGACCGATGGGGTGAACACGGTGGTGCTCACCGGCCTCACGGCGAGCGACCGCGTCGTCACAGACGGCACCGATCGCCTGCGCGAGGGTGCGCCGGTGCGCGTGGTCGGCCAGACCCCCGGCCCCCAGGCCGGCGCACCGGCAGCAGGCGCCCCCGGTGCGACACTTCCGACGACGCCCGCGGCTTCCGCCGACGGCGCGAATCCGGGCAGCCAGGAGCGCCGGGGACGCCGGCGCCCGGCACCGTAGCGGGATGCGGCCATGAACCCGTCCCGCCTCTTCATCCTGCGGCCCGTCGCGACGACGCTGTCGATGCTGGCGATCCTGATCGTCGGCGCGGTCTCTTACCTGAACCTGCCGGTCTCGGCGCTGCCCGCCGTCGATTACCCGACGATCCAGGTGCAGACGTTCTATCCCGGTGCCAGCCCGGAGGTGATGACCTCGGCGGTCACCGCGCCGCTGGAGCGGCAATTCGGCCAGATGGCCAACCTCAACCAGATGTCCTCGCAGAGTTCGGCGGGGGCGTCGGTCATCACCCTCCAGTTCAACCTCGACATCCCGCTCGACATCGCCGAGCAGTCGGTCCAGGCCGCGATCAACGCGGCCGGCAACCTGCTGCCGACCGACCTTCCGGCGCCGCCGATCTACGCCAAGGTCAACCCGGCCGACGCGCCCGTGCTGACCCTGGCGCTCACCTCCGCGACGATCCCGCTGACGCAGGTGCGCGACCTCGCCGAGACGCGGCTCGCCCAGAAGATCAGCCAGATCGCGGGTGTCGGCCTCGTCAGCATGGGCGGCGGGCAGCGGCCGGCGGTGCGGGTGCGGTTCAATTCCCTGGCGATGGCCGCCTACGGCCTCAACATCGACGACCTGCGCACCACGATCGCCAACCTCAACGTCAACACGCCCAAGGGCAACATCGACGGGCCGACCCAGTCCTACGCCATCAACGCCAACGATCAGGTGCGTGACCCGGCGGTCTATGCCAGCGCGATCATCGCCTACCGCAACGGTGCACCGGTCCACCTCACCGACGTGGCCGAGGTCGTGGACGGGGCCGAGAATACCCGGCTCGGCGCCTGGGCCGACCGCACACCCGCGGTGATCCTCAACATCCAGCGCCAGCCCGGCGCCAACGTCATCGATACGGTGGACCGTATCAAGCGGCTGCTGCCGCAGCTTCAGGCGACGATGCCGGCCTCGGTCTCGGTCGCAACGCTCACCGACCGGACGACGACGATCCGCGCCTCGGTGCACGACGTGCAGTTCGAGCTGATGCTCGCCATCGGCCTCGTGGTGATGGTGATCTTCCTGTTCCTGCGCAGTTTTTCGGCGACTCTGATCCCGAGCCTGTCGGTGCCGCTCTCGCTGATCGGCGCGCTCGCGGCGATGGATGCCTGGGGCTTCTCCCTCGACAACCTCTCCTTGATGGCGCTCACCATCGCCACGGGCTTCGTGGTGGACGACGCCATCGTCGTCATCGAGAACATCGCCCGCCACGTCGAGGAGGGTGACAGCCCGTTCGAGGCCGCGCTGAAGGGAAGCCGCGAGATCGGCTTCACTATCATCTCGCTCACGGTCTCGCTGATCGCGGTGCTGATCCCGCTCCTGTTCATGGGCGACGTGGTTGGTCGCCTGTTCCGCGAATTCGCGATCACCTTGGCTGCGACCATCGTCATCTCGGCGGTGGTGTCGCTCACCCTCGTGCCGATGCTGTGTGCCCGGCTCTTGAAGCCCGTCGCCCACGGCGCCGACACGCCGGCCGCGCGCCGTGGAGGTCCGGTCGCCCGTGCCGGCCGGCGGCTCAACGACGGCGTCATCGCCCTCTACGGCCGGGCGCTTCGCGTCGTCCTGGCCAACCAGGGCCTGACGCTGCTCGTCACCCTCGGCACCGTGGCGCTCACCGCCTACCTGTTCGTGGTGATCCCCAAAGGCTTCTTCCCCGTGCAGGACACGGGCGTGATCCAGGGCATCTCACAAGCCGACCAGAGCGTCTCCTATGAGGCCATGGCGGAGCGCCAGCAGGCGCTGGCCGACATCGTCCTGAAGGATCCGGACGTGGCGAGCCTGTCCTCGTTCATCGGGGTGGACGGGCAGAACGTCACGCTCAATTCCGGCCGCTTCCTCATCAACTTGAAGCCGCGCGATGCGCGCGGCGCCGATGCCAGCGCGATCATCCGCCGCCTCAACGCCGCGACGAGTTCTGTCCCCGGCGTCCGGCTCTACATGCAGCCGGTGCAGGATCTGACCATCGATACCGCCGTCTCGGCGACGCAGTATCAGGTCATCCTCGAGAACCCGAACCTCGGCGACTTCGAGACCTGGGTGCCGCGCTACGTCGAGGCGCTGCGCCGCTCGCCGCTGCTGGCCGACGTGACCAGCGACTACCAGGGCAACGGCCTAGCCGCCTACGTCACCATCGACCGACCCACCGCCGGGCGCTACGGCATCACGCCGGCCACGATCGACAACGTGCTTTACGACGCCTTCGGCCAGCGCATCGTCTCCACCATCTTCACCCAATCGAGCCAGTACCGGGTGATCCTGGAGGCGAACCCGAAGCTGCACACCTCGCTCGCCTCCCTCGACAACCTCTACCTTCCGTCCTCGACCGCACCGTCGGGCCAAGTGCCGCTCTCGGCCGTCGCGAAGATCGAGGAGCGGCGCGCGCCGCTGCTGATCGGCCATCTCGGACAGTTCCCGGCCACGACCGTCTCGTTCAACCTCGCGCCGGGCGTGGCCCTCGGCCAAGCCGTCGACGCCCTGGAGGCCGCGCGAAAAGACATCAACCTGCCGGCGAGCTTCAACGTGGTGCCGCAGGGCTCGGTCTTCGCCTTCGAATCGGCGCTCTCCAACGAGCTGTTCCTCGTCTGCGCGGCGATCGTCACCGTCTACATCGTGCTCGGCGTGCTCTACGAGAGCTTCATCCACCCCATTACCATCCTCTCGACCCTGCCATCCGCCGGCATCGGCGCGCTGCTCGGGCTGATGTGGTTCGGGCTCTCACTCGACATCATCGCGATCATCGGCATCGTGCTCCTGATCGGCATCGTGAAGAAGAACGCGATCATGATGATCGACTTCGCGCTCCAGGCCGAGCGCGAAGAGGGTAAGAACCCGCGCGATGCGATTTACGAGGCCTGCCTGCTGCGCTTCCGCCCGATCCTGATGACGACGCTGGCCGCCCTGTTCGCGGCGGTGCCGATGATCGTCGGCTCGGGCGTCGGCTCGGAACTGCGCCAGCCGCTGGGCATCGTCATCGCCGGCGGGTTGATCGTGAGCCAAGTGCTGACGCTGTTCACGACGCCGGTCATCTATCTCGCCTTCGACCGGTTGGAGCGCCGGATCATGCGGCGGCGGGAGCGGGACGGGCTGGCGCCCGGCGGGGCGGTGCCGTGAGCTTCATGGCAATACCGATGGTGCGCATCCCCTCTCCCCGCACGCGGGGAGAGGGCTTCGGCGACCCCGTCGTCGGCGAAGCAAGGCGGCAGCCGAAGGTGAGGGGGCTTGACCGGCGGCGTCTCATCCGGGGCCGCCCCCTCACCACCGCTCCGGCTTCGCCTGCGCTTCCCGCAGGCACGACAGGGTGCCTACGGGCCTCTCCCCGCGTGCGGGGAGAGGGGGGAGCCGTCGGCCCGCGCGCGAGCCGCTCCCCATGAACCTCTCCGAACCCTTCATCCGCCGCCCGGTCGCGACGACGCTCCTGACCATCGGCCTGTTGCTCGCCGGCATGTTCGCCTATGTGCGGCTGCCGGTGGCGCCGCTGCCGCAGGTCGATTTCCCCGTCATCCTCGTCCAGGCGCAGATGGCCGGCGCCTCGCCCGAGACCATGGCCACCACCGTGGCCGCGCCGCTGGAACGGCGGCTCGGGGCCATTGCCGACGTCAACGAGATGACCTCGACGAGTTCGACCGGCACGGTGCGGATCGTCCTGCTGTTCGGCCTCAACCGCGACATCGACGGCGCCGCCCGCGACGTCCAGGCGGCGATCAACGCCGCGCGGGCCGACCTGCCGACCTCGCTGCGCACCAATCCGACCTACCGCAAGTTCAACCCGGCCGATTCGCCGATCCTGATCCTCGGCCTCACCTCCGATACGTTGACGCCGGGGCAGCTCTACGATTCCGCCGCGACGGTCGTGCAGCAGCGGATGAGCCAGATCGAGGGGGTCGGCAATGTCGATATCGGCGGCTCGTCGCTGCCGGCGGTACGGGTCGAGCTCGATCCGACGGCCTTGTTCCACTACGGCATCGGCTTGGAGGGCATCCGCGCGGGTCTGGCCTCGGCCAACGCCAACTCGCCCAAGGGCGACATCGTCGCGGGCGATCGCCGCTACCAGCTCTACGCCAACGACCAGGGCCGGCAGGCCTCCGACTATCGCGACATCGTCGTGGCCTACCGCAACGGCGCCGCCGTGCGGCTCGCCGACGTCGGCGAGGTGGTCGATTCGGTCGAGGACAAGCGCAACCTCGGCTTGGTCGACGGCAAGCCGGGCGTGATCCTGTTCATCTACAAGCAGCCCGGCTCCAACGTCGTCGAGACGGTGGAGCGCGTGCGTGCGGCGATCCCGCAGGCGAAGGCGGCGCTGCCCGGCGACATCGACCTCAACATCTCCGGCGACCGCTCGGCCACGATCCGCGCTTCGCTGGCGAGCACCGAGGAGACGCTGGTCATCGCGGTCATCCTCGTGATCTTCGTCACCTTCATCTTCCTGCGCTCGTGGCGGGCGACGCTGATCCCGGCGGTGGCGGTGCCGATCTCGATCATCGGCACCTTCGCGGCGATGTGGATGCTCGGCTACTCCCTCGACATCCTGTCGCTGATGGCGCTCATCATCGCGACCGGCTTCGTCGTGGATGATGCCATCGTCGTGCTGGAGAACATCCAGCGGCACATCGAGGCGGGCAAGCCACGGGTCGAAGCGGCCCTGCTCGGCGCCCGCGAGGTCGGCTTCACCGTCGTCTCGATGAGCCTGTCGCTCATCGCCGTGTTCCTGCCGATCCTGCTGATGGGCGGCATCGTCGGCCGGCTGTTCCAGGAATTCGCGGTCACGCTGTCGATGGCGATCCTCGTCTCGCTCGTGCTCTCGCTCACGACGACGCCGATGATGTGCGCGCTGCTCCTCAAGCCCGAGGCGCAGATGCATGCCGGCAAACGCCCCAACATTCTGCTGCGCGGATTAGAGGGCGGCTTCGACGCGGTGCTGCGGGGTTACGAGCGGACGCTCCGTTTCGCCCTCCGTCACCGGCGGCTGACGGTGCTCAGCGTGTTCATCGCGATCGGGCTCACGGTCTACGGCTACATCATCGTGCCGAAGGGCTTCTTCCCCGATCAGGATACCGGCCAGCTCATGGGCGGCATCCAGGCCGACCAGCGCATCTCGTTCCAGTCGATGAAGGACAAGCTGGAGCGCGCGAGTGCCATCGTGCAGGCGGACCCGGCGGTGGAGAGCATCGTCGGATTCACCGGCGGGCGCGGCACCAACTCCGCCAACGTCTTCGTCGGGCTGAAACCCCGCGGCGAACGCGAGCCCATCGAGACCGTGATGGCCCGACTTCGGCCCAAACTCGCCCAGGTCGCGGGCGCGCGCCTGTTCCTGTTCCCGCGCCAGGATCTCAGGATGGGTGGGCGCCAGAGCTTCGCCCAGTACCAGTACACGCTTCAAGGCGACACCGCGGCCGAACTCTACGCCGCCTCGCCGAAGCTGCTGCAAGCCTTGCAGAAGCGCACCGACATCTTCGCCGACGTGACCTCGGACCAGCAGGAGGGCGGGCTGGAGAGCCGCCTCGTCATCGATCGGGCGACCGCCTTCCGCTACGGCATCACCCCGGACCAGATCGACAACACCCTCTACGATGCCTTCGGCCAGCGGCAGGTCTCGACGATCTACAACCCGCTCAACCAGTACCACGTGGTGATGGAGATCGCGCCGCGATACCTCCAGAACCCGGAGGTGTTAAAGACGATCTACGTCTCGACCACGGGCGGCCGGGCGCGGGGCTCGGCCACCACCAACGCAGTCGCCGGCACGGTGGCGGGGGGCGGGACCACGACGGCTTCGCAAGCCTCGACCTCCGGCACGTCCACCACCGACACGGCGGCCACCATCGCCGCCGACTCGGCGCGAAACGCCGCGGGCAACGCCATCGCCGCGAGCCGGGGCAGCGCCTCGTCGAGCGCGCCGGTGTCAAGCGCCAAGGAGACAATGGTGCCGCTCTCGGCCTTCGCCCATTTCGAGACCGGCAACGCCCCCGTCCAGGTGGCGCACCAGGGCCTGTTCGTGGCCACCACCATCTCGTTCAACCTCGTGCCCGGCAAGAGTCTGGGCGAGGCCACCGCAGTTATCGACCAGACCATGCTCGATCTGCAATTGCCGCAGACCATTCACGGCGAGTTCGCGGGCGCGGCCAAGAGCTACCAGGAATCCTCATCGCGCCAGCCGCTGCTGATCCTCGCTGCCCTGCTCGCCGTCTACGCCGTGCTCGGCATCCTCTACGAGAGCTACATCCACCCGATCACGATTCTCTCGACCCTGCCCTCCGCCGGGATTGGTGCCATCGTCGCGCTGCTCACGACCGGAACCGAATTCACCATCGTCGCCCTGATCGCGGTGTTCCTTTTGATCGGCATCGTGAAGAAGAACGCCATCCTGATGATCGATTTCGCCATCGATGCGGAGCGCAGTCGCGGCCTGACGCCGAGGGAGGCGATCTACGAGGCCTGCCTCCTGCGCTTCCGCCCGATCATGATGACGACGCTCGCCGCCATCCTCGGCGCGGCGCCGCTCATCGTCGCGGGCGGCGAGGGGGCCGAGCTGCGCCGGCCCCTCGGCATCGCGATCGTCGGTGGACTCATCGTCAGCCAGATCCTGACCCTCTACACGACACCGGTCGTCTACCTGTATCTCGACCGTCTCCGGCTCTGGGCGAAGCGTCGCCGGGGCGGACCGGCGGCGGTGCCGGCCGAGTGAGGATGGATGTTTCGTGATCCGTGATTTGCGCGAAGGCCGCCTGCGTCGAGCGGGGAGGGGAGGGGCTGCGGCTCTGCTCCGTCTCTCGGGCGTCGCCGTGCTGGCCGCGACCACCTCCGGCTGCCTAGTCGGACCCGATTATGCGCGCCCCTCCGTCGAGACGCCGCTCGGTTTCAAGCAGGGCGGGATGCGCGAGGACAGCCTCGCCTATGTCCAGGCGCAGAAGGGTTGGCGCCCGGCACTGCCGAACGACGCGGCCGAGCGCGGCGACTGGTGGCGGGCCTTCAACGACCCGACCCTCGACCGGCTGATCCGCTCCATCGACGTCGACAACCAGAACCTCCGCGCCCAGGTCGCGGTCTACGATCAGGCCCGCGCCCTCGTCGCGCAGGCGCGCGCCGCCCTGTTTCCCACTGTGATCGGCGCGCCGGGCATCACCCGGTCGCGGGCGCTGGGCGCCGAGCGCACCACCGTCTCGCTCCAGGGGCAGGCGAGCTGGGAACTCGATCTGTTCGGCGGCATCCGCCGCCAGATCGAGAGCGATGTCGCCTCCGCCCAGGCCTCGGCCTCCGATCTCGCCCTCGTGCGTCTCAGCCTTCAGGCGGAACTGGCCACCAACTACCTCCAGCTGCGCTATCAGGATTCGCTGAAGCGGGTGCTGGAGGAGAATGTCGAGGGCTTCAAGCGCAGCCTCAGCATCGCCGAGAACCAGTACAACGCAGGTGTCGCCGCCCGCTCCGACGTCATCACCGCACAGACGCAGCTTCAGACGACCCAGGCCTCGCTGATCGCCGTCGATCTCCAGCGGGCGACCTTCGAGCACGCGGTGGCGATTCTCACCGGCCGCCCACCCTCCGAGGTGAAGCTTCCCTTCGCGCTCCTGCCGGTGCGTCCGCCCTCGGTGCCGGTCGGCATCCCGTCCGATCTCTTGGAGCGTCGGCCCGACATCGCCGGGGCCGAGCGGCTGGTTCAGGCGCAGAGCGAGCAGATCGGTGTGGCGGTCTCCGCCTTCTATCCGACGGTAACGCTCTCGGCCTCGGGCGGCATCTCGGGCGCGACGAGCAACGGTGTGTTCTCGGCTGCCAACCGCGTCTGGTCGATCGCCGCGAACGGCTCTCAGGTGCTCTTCGACGGCGGCGCCCGCGCCGCGGTGCTGCAAACGGCGCGGGCTGCCTACGAGGCGGCGGTGGCCAATTATCGCCAGACGGTGCTGACCGCCTTCGGCGAGGTCGAGAACGGGCTGGCCGGCGTGCGAATCCTCGCCCGGCAGCAGGCCAAGCAGGACGAGGCGGTCGCCTCGGCGCGTCGCGCGGTCGAGATCACCCTCAACGAGTACCGGGCCGGCACGCAGAACTACACCACTGTCGTGACCGCCCAGGCGCTGCTCATCAACAACGAGGTCACCGCGCTCCAGATTCGCCTCAACCGCTTCACCACCGCCGTGGCGCTGATCCGGGCGCTGGGGGGCGGCTGGGATGCCCGCTCGCTGCCGACCGGCGAGGAGCTGAAGGGCGTGCGCCTGCCGATCGACGGAGGCTCGGCCGTTCGCACCGACGAGTAGGTCTTGCAGGGCAGCTCGGCCGGAACAGGAACCGCCGGCCTCTGTTGAAACCGGGATTCCAGCGGCCGGCCTCTTGCCGGCCGAAAGCCCCGGATGGTCCATGCCCGACGCCCCCGTTCACGACACGCCCGACACGCCGAAGACCCCGGCCTGCACCTTCGTGATCTTCGGTGCCGGCGGCGACCTGACGAAGCGCCTCCTGATGCCGGCCCTCTACAATCTCGCGGGCGGCGGGCTGCTCGACGAAGGCTTCTCCGTGCTCGGCGTCGACCACAACCCGCTGACCGACGAAGGCTGGCGGGACGACCTGACGAAGACCATGGAGTCCTTCACCCGGGATCCGTCCGCCGAGTTCCATGCCGAGCGGATCGACCCGCGCCCCTGGGGCTTCATCCGCGAGCGACTGCATGTGATGCAGGGCGATTTCGCCGACGAGGCTACCTTCAAGGATCTCGCCGGGCGCCTTCACGGCAACGTCGTGTTCTACCTCGCGGTCGCGGCACGGTTCTTCGGCCCTGTGGTCGAGGGGCTCGGCAAGGCCGGCCTGCTGAAGCAGACGGACGACGCGTTCCGCCGCGTCGTCATCGAGAAGCCGTTCGGCTCCGACTTCGCTTCCGCGAAAGCGCTCAACGAAACCATCCTGGCGCAGGGCGACGAAAGCCAATTCTACCGGATCGACCATTTCCTCGGGAAGGAGACGGTTCAAAGCATCCTGGCGATCCGCTTCGCCAACGCGATGCTGGAGCCGATCTGGCGGCACCAATACGTCGATCACGTCGAGATCACCGCCGCCGAGACCATCGGCGTCGAAGAGCGCGGCCGCTTCTATGAGCCGACGGGCGCGCTGCGGGACATGGTGCCCAACCACCTGTTCCAGCTTCTCACCATGGTGGCGATGGAGCCGCCCGCTGCCTTCGACGCCGAAATCGTGCGCGACGAGAAGACGAAGCTGGTCAAGGCGGTCCGCCCGATCACGCCGGAGAATGCCGTGCGCGGCCAGTATGCGGCGGGACGCGAGGAGGGCAAGGACGTCCCAGGCTACCGCGACGAGCCGGATGTGGCCGAGGACTCACGGACCGAAACCTACGTTGCCCTCAAGCTTGAGATCGAGAACGAACGCTGGTCGGGTGTGCCGTTCGTCCTGCGCACTGGTAAGCGGCTGGCCGAGCGGCGCACCGAAATCGCGGTGCATTTCAAGCCGACGCCGCTCACGCTGTTCCGCGGGGCGGAGGGCGGCGACCTCACCCCGAACGTCATGCGCCTGCGCCTGGACCCGGCGCCCGGTTCGGCCACGCGCCTCAACGTGAAGCGGCCGGGGCCGCAGATGCATCTCGCCGCGATCGAGACCGGCTTTAGCTACGGCGACTTCTTCGACCCGGCGCCGACCGTCGGCTACGAGAGCCTGATCTACGATTGCCTGATGGGCGACCCGACCCTGTTCCAGCGCGCCGATACCATCGAAGCGAGCTGGGCTGCCGTCGATCCGCTGCTCAAGGCGTGGAAGGACGCGCCGGTCTGCTTCTATCCGGCGGGTACGCCCGGCCCGAAGGAGGCGGATGATCTGCTGGCGCGCGACGGGCGCACGTGGCTGCCGCTGGGAGAGAAGTGACCGCGGCTTCCGGATAAGCGCCGACCGAGCAGAGCAACCCCTCGCCCCGCTTGCGGGGAGAGGGGAAGACAGCGGCGACGGATGTGAAGTAAAGCGGCGAAGATGCGGCGCCCTCAGACCGCCTGCGTCTCCAACTCGCGCAGGATCGCGTCGCCCATCTCGGCGGTGCTAATCGGGGTCTGGCCCTCGCCGACGATATCGCGGGTGCGGGCGCCGGCGGCGAGCGCCCGAGTGATTGCGCCCTCCACGAGGTCGGCGGCGTCGCCGAGGCCGAAGGAGTAGCGCAGGCACATGGCGAGCGAGCCGATCATCGCAATCGGGTTGGCGTAGCCCTTGCCGGCGATGTCGGGGGCCGAGCCGTGGACCGGCTCGTAGAGCGCCTTGCGGGTGCCGCGCGCGTCGGTGGCGCCGAGCGAGGCGGAGGGCAGCATGCCGAGCGAGCCGGTGAGCATCGCCGCGACATCCGAGAGCACGTCGCCGAACAGGTTGTCGGTCACCAGCACGTCGAACTGCTTGGGGCGGCGCACGAGCTGCATGGCGCAGTTATCGGCGAGAACGTGCTCTAGCTCGACCTCGCTGTAATGCTCGGCATGAACCTGTGTGACGACCTCCTTCCACAGGACGCCGGTCTTCATCACGTTGTTCTTCTCGGCCGAGGCAACCCGGCCGGAGCGCTTGCGGGCGAGGTCGAAGGCGACGTGGGCGATCCGCTCGATCTCGGCGGTGGTGTAGACCTGCGTGTCGACCGCCCGCTTCGAGCCGTCTTCCAGCGTGGTGATCTCCTTCGGCTCGCCGAAGTAGACGCCGCCGGTCAGCTCGCGCACGATCATGATGTCGAGGCCCTCGACCAGCTCGCGCTTGAGGGCCGAGGCGTCTGCGAGCGCCGGGTAGCAGATCGCCGGGCGCAGGTTGGCGAACAGGCCGAGATCCTTGCGCAGGCGCAGCAGGCCCGCCTCGGGGCGGATGTCATAGCTCACCCCGTTCCACTTCGGTCCGCCGACCGCGCCAAGCAGAATCGCGTCGGCCGCGTCGGCGCGGGCCAGCGTCTCGTCGGCCAGCGGCTTGCCGTGGGCGTCGATGGCCGCGCCGCCGACGAGGTCGTGCTCGGTTTCGAAATCGGCGAGGCCCGCGCTCTTGAGCCAGCCCACCACCTTCTCGACCTCGGCCATCACCTCGGGGCCGATGCCGTCGCCGGGCAGGAGCAGAAGCTTGTAAGTGGTCATGGGGCTGAAATCCGGGCTGATGGCACGCGCCACGTCGCCCGCGCTCTATCGGCGCGGCCCGGCCCCCGCAAGTCCGTCGCTCGGTCCGGCGCTAACCCGCGCGCTTGCCCGAGCGGAACGGGCGCAGCATCCAGGCCATGCGCCCGACCTCGTCCTCCTCCGGGCGCTTGGCGGGGCGCACGGCCCGCTCGGGCGCGGAGGAGCCGATCTCGTGGATGATCTGTTCCAGTAGAGGCGGAATTTCCTGGCCGTACTCGTCGAGGAGGACGGCGGCGTCCAGCAGGGCCTGGACCTGATCGTCGGGAATGGGACGGCTCATGATCTGCGCGTCGAGCGCCTGATCGGCCAGCAACGTCGCGAGGCGGGAGACCTCCGACAGACCGGCCGGTGCCGAGAGACCGCTGCTCATCGATGGAATACCCTCATGATCGAACGGAGGCCCACGATAATCCGTGTTGGTGAGCCAATCCTTTCACCATGTTCGATTCTCGCGTGCCGAAAACGACCTGATCGTGATGGGAAGCATTGCCACGAGTGCTTTCCGAGCGTGGGCCGGAAGGGCTAAGGTTGCGCCGTGCACAATTCGCGTTTTCCCGACCCCATCGCCGCCGGACGCGGCTCCCTCTCACCCGAGACCGGGCCCGCCCGACGTGGAATGGGGATCGTCGCTGTGCCGCTCGTCCTGCTCGCGGCGTGGGCGGGGCCGTCCCAGGCCGGCGCGCCGCGCGGCGGCGCCGGTGCCTGCTATGTTACCGGGGGCGGCGCTCTGGAGATCTGCCGTTCGGCCGACGAGGCCGAGGGCGTCTACGCTGTGCCGCCGCCCTGCCGGTTCGTTCACGACGTGCAGATCCTGCGGTTGAAGGATACCGGGCCGCCGGGCCCGCTTCAGGTGATCTACCGAGCCGAACCGCCGCGCCAGGGCGCTCGCCGCAGCGACGACGCCTGCCCAGCCGATCTGCGCGCCACCGATCCCGCTTCGGGCGGCGCCGTGCGGATCGGCCGACAGATCGAGACGCTGGCGACGATCCTGCCGCCGACCGATCCGCGCTTCTGGAGCGAAGGGCTCAAGGGTGCCGGTTCGGCGCGGGCCGAACAGCCGCGCCGCCGCAGCCGGGCGACCCGGCAGGCACGGCGGGAGGCCCGCCGGGCGGCGCGCGAGGCGGGCCGAGACGATAAGATGACCTTCCGCGCTCAGGCCTCCGCGCCGGAGGACGATCCGTCCGGCAATGCGATGCTGGTCGCGGGGCGCGATTGGGCGGGCGACCCGTACTACGCCATCCTCGCCACCGCGACGGAGCCGTCCGGGGAGGGCCGCCGCCGGGTGCTGGTCCAGGCGCGGACCTACGATTTCCAGAGCCTCGACCTGCGCGTCGAGTCCGATCCCGGCACCGAATGGCGGCCGTTCGGAGCGCCTGCCACGGAGGAGAAGGGGCGTCGGCGTGGGCGCGCACGACCGGCGGCGATGAAGCCCGCCCCGGTGCTGGACGATACGGGCAAGCCGATCGTCGGAAACTGCGCCGCGCCGGACTTCGAGGCGCGGGGCCTGACCGGTTCGATCAGCGCGGTCGATCGTGTCTACCACTACTTCTATACCGACGTCGTGCCCGCCGATTGCGATGCGCCGCGGAGCCGGCGGCGGATGGCGCTGTACCTGCGCACGAGCCGCGATCCGCTGGCGGAGCGCACGTGGTCGGCCCCCGTCACGCTGATCGAGAGCCTGCCGGCCGAGACCGAGATCCGCGTCGCCAAGGCGCGGGGTATGGACCGTTGGGCCGTGGCCTATTCCTGCTCGCGGCCGGTCACGGTCTCGGGCGGGCCCGTCGCCGACATCTGCCTGCACTACACCGCCGATCTCTCGCCCGGCAGCCTCACCGCCCTGACGCTCTATGCCGAGCCCGTCGCGGCCGGCCACGCCACCGCCTATCTCGGCCTGCGCTCCGGCGGCGACGCGCTCGGGCGCTTCACCCGTGACGGCTTCGGCTGGATGACCGACCGCTACGGCAATCTCGACGCGCCGACGATCTACCCCGACAAGGGCGGCTTCCTGACTTGGCTCGACCGCCGGGCCCCGCGGATCGACGGCAGCGATGCCTCCTCGCTCTACGGCCGATCCGTCTACTGGGCGACATGGACGGTTCGCCCCCGCGCCGCCACGCCGTGATCGCGTGACGATTTCGGGCCCGCGTTCGACAGAGGGATGGATGTCCCCCGTGGCGCCGTCGATGTTCGAGAGACCTTGAACACCCGTCGCCGGGCCGGACATCGTCCCGGCGCGGGTGATGCGTACTCAGATTGCCTCTCGAAGGTGCGGTAAGGAGCAGGCCATGACGGTCACGACACTCGACTCCCAGTCCGAGCGGCGCGGGGCCGACGTTCTGCTGGAGGTGCTGCGCTCGGAGGGCGTCCGGTACATCTTCGGCAATCCCGGCACGACCGAGCTGCCGCTGATCGATGCGCTGACGGACGCGCCCGACATCGCCTACGTGCTCGCCCTTCAGGAGGCGAGCGCCGTCGCCATGGCCGACGGCTACGCGCAGGGCGCACGCCGGCCGGGCTTCCTCAACCTGCACACGGCCGGCGGCCTCGGCCACGGCATGGGCAACCTGCTCAACGCCCAGATCTCCGGCACGCCGCTCGTCGTCACGGCGGGCCAGCAGGATTCGCGGCACGTCATCACCGATCCGCTGCTGTTCGGTGACCTGACCACCATCGCCGCGCCGACCGTGAAGTGGGCGCGCGAGGTGACGCATGCCGACCAGCTTCCGGTGCTCTTGCGCCGCGCCTTCAACGATGCCGCGGCGGCGCCCTCCGGGCCGGTCTTCCTGTCGCTGCCGATGGACGTGATGGAGGCGATGACCTCCGCGCCGCTCGGGGAGGCTTCGAATATCGACCACCACGCGGTGGCCGGCTCCCTCGACCGGCTCGCGGACTATCTCACGGGCATCGCGCCGGGGCGGCTTGCGCTGATTGCCGGCGACGAGGTCGATGCCAGCGACGCCTCGGCCCAGGCGGTGCGGCTCGCCGACCTTCTCGCCGCACCGGTCTATGGTTCGTCCTGGCCGGCGCATATCCCGTTCCCGACCGCTCACCCGCTCTGGATGGGCAACCTGCCGACCAAGGCGAGCGGCATCGCCGAGATCCTGGGCCGCTACGACGCGGTGTTCGCGCTCGGTGGCAAGTCGCTCATCACCGTCCTCTACACCGAAGGCTCGGCCGTCCCCCCCGGCACGCAGGTGTTCCAGCTCTCGGCCGATGCACGCGACCTCGGCCGCACCTACGCGACGCAACTCTCGACGGTGGGCAACGTCCGCGCTTCGCTCGACGTGCTGCTGCCGCTCTTGGAAGCACGGCTCGCGCCCCGTGCCGAGACCTATGCCCGCCTGCGCCGTGAGGCCGTCGCCGCCTACGACGCGCGCCGGGCCGCCCTGGCGGCCAAGGCGCAGGCCGCCTTCGCCGATCCGGTCATTCACCCCCTCGTCGCCGCCTGGGAGATCGCGCGCGTCGTGGGCTCCGATGTCGCGATCATCGACGAGGCACCGGCGACGCTCGGGCATCTGCGCACGATCCTGCACAGCACCTGGACACGGCAGTATTCATCGATCCGCGGCGGCGTGCTCGGCTGGGGCATGCCCGCCTCGGTCGGCTTCTCGCTCGGGCTCGACCGGGCGCCGGTGGTCTGCATCGTCGGCGACGGCGCGGCGATGTACTCGCCCCAGGCGCTCTGGACCGCCGCGCACGAGGGGCTGCCGGTGACCTTCGTCGTCATCAACAATGCCGAGTACAACATCCTGAAGCAGTTCATGAAATCGCAGATGCACTACGCCTCGGTGCGGGCGAACCGCTTCATCGCCATGGACCTCACCGAGCCGCGCATCGACTTCCTGGCGCTCGCCACTTCGATGGGCGTGCCTTCCCGGCGGGTCGAGCGGGCGGCGGACATCGCCGGTGCGGTCGAGGCGGGTATCCGTTCGGGCGCGCCGAACCTCGTGGAAGTGGTCGTCAGCGCCGCGTGACGGCCTCAGTAGCCCGGCCGATGCCGCCGACCCTCGTCTTCGACACGGATTGCGTGCTCTGCGCCGGGATGCTGCGCTTCGTGCTGGCGCATGAGCGCAGCCACAGCCTGCACTTCATGGGCGCGTGGTCCGGCGAGGGGCTCGACCTCGCCGCCCGCCACGGCTTCACCGAAGCCGATCTCAACGGCACCTTCCTGCTGGTTCAGGATGGGCGGGCGCTGACGCGTTCGGATGCCGCGCTCGCCGTGGCGGGGTATCTCAAGGCGCCCTGGCGCTGGTGCCGGGTGTTCGGGATCGTTCCGACGCCGCTGCGTGATCGCCTCTACGGCTTCGTCGCACGATACCGCTATCGCTGGTTCGGCCGTCGAGAGGATTGCGCCCGGGTGCCGCCGGACCAGCAGCACCGCTTCCACGGCGTGCGGCCGGCGGACCCGCCGCAACCAGAGTAAGGAATCAGGCCTTGCGTGCCACGGTGAACCGGGCGGCATCCTTGAGCACCTGCGCCCGCTCGCCCCAGGGGGCGACCGCCTCCTCGCAAACCGCCACCAGCCGGTCGCACTCCGCCCGCGCGCCGTCGAGGCCGAGGCGGTCGACCAGCGTCGCCTTGCCAGCCTCCTTGTCCTTGCCGGTGGCCTTGCCCATCGCTTCCGGGGAGGCCTCGCGGTCCAGAATGTCGTCGGCGACCTGGAAGGCTTGGCCCAATGCCTTGCCGTAGCGCAGCAGTGCCGCCCGCTCGTCCGCATTCGCGCCGCCGACGAGAGCGCCGGCCTCGACCGAGAAAGCGAGGATCGCGCCGGTCTTCATCGCCTGCATCCGCAGGGTGTCGTCGATATCCATGGTGGCCGGGCCGAAGCGCCCCTCGGCCGAGAGGTCGAGAAGCTGGCCGCCGACCATGCCGCCGAGCCCGGAGGCGCGGGCGAGGCCGAGCACGAGTTCGGCCCGGATCGCCGGATCGGGCTGCCAGCGCGGGTCGGCGGTCACCTCGAAGGCCAGCGTCTGAAGCGCGTCGCCGACGAGGATCGCGGTGGCCTCGTCGAAGGCCTTGTGGACGGTGGGCTTGCCGCGGCGCAGGTCGTCGTCGTCCATCGCCGGCAGGTCGTCGTGGACGAGGCTGTAGCAGTGGACGAGTTCGACGCCGGCGCCGGCCGCGAGCGCGGCATCCTCGGCCCCGCCGAGCATCCGCGCGGTCTCGATGGCGAGGAACGGCCGCAGGCGCTTGCCGCCGCCGAGCACGGCGTGGCGCATCGCCTCCATCAGCCGGGGCGGCCGGGCAATCTCGCCCTCTTGCAGGGTCGGCCCGAGCAGATCAACGAGGAAGGTCTCGACGGTGTCGGCGACCCCAGCGAGCCTGTGGGTAAAGTCACCCGTATAGGCGTCCGCCTTGACCGAGGGGTGGGAAGCCTGCGTTGAGGTCATCGGAAGGGGCCTGGATCGGGGAGGGGCGGACGCGACGTGGCGGTGCCGGAGGACAGCGAGGCGGAACGGCACGGGCGCGACCTGCGAAGGATTCCTTCGCCGAAGCCCCTCGCGAGGACTCCCGCGCCGCGGAACCCCGCCCCGAGGCGTCGAACCGGGCTGCGGCGCGCCGCCACCCTGATCACGCTCGCTCCCATTGCCATTCTTGCCTTCACGCTCACGCTCGCGCTCGTCTATAGCGTGGCGACCCCGCCCTCAACCCTGATGCTGGGCCGTTGGTTGACGCTTCAGGGCGCGCAGCGGGACAGTGTGAAGCTGGAGGCGATCGCGCCCGCCCTGGTCCAGGCGGTGATGGCCTCCGAGGATCAGCGCTTCTGCCTGCATAACGGCGTCGATTGGGGCGCCCTGCGTGACGTGGTGGACGACGAGGAGGGCCCGAGCCGCGGCGCCTCGACCATCACCATGCAGACGGTCAAGAACGTCTTCCTGTGGCCGGGCCGCTCCTACATCCGCAAGGGGCTCGAAATCCCGCTTGCGGTGATGGCCGACGCGGTCTGGGGCAAGCGCCGGACGATGGAGATCTATCTCAACGTCGCCGAGTGGGGGGAGGGCATCTTCGGGGCCGAGGCCGCCGCCCGCCACTGGTTCCGCAAGAGCGCACGCGACCTGACCCGGGGCGAGGCGGCCCTGCTTGCCGCCGTGCTGCCGAACCCGATCCTGCGCAGCGCCGGCAAACCGACCCGCGGGGTGCGGGCGATCGCCGGGCGCATCCAGAGCCGGATGGGTCAGGTGGATGGGCTGATGGGATGTTTGAAGCGCTGACCGGCGGAGCCCGGTCTCTGGCGAGCGGGCCGGCCAGCGCCGGGGCACCTGACCGCAATCGTGCCGAGGGATGTCGCCGATCCATGGACAAGATCGACCTGAAGAAGCGCTTCAAGAAACTCTACAGCGCACCGACGCGGGAGTTTGCCGAAATTCACGTTCCGACCCGGACCTTCGTCAAAGTCGATGGCGAGGGCGACCCCAATGTCGCCGAGTCCTACCGCACGGCGGTCACGTGGCTCTACGGCGTCAGCTACGCGATGAAGTTCGCTGCCAAGTCCCTCGGACAGGACTATGTCGTGCCGCCGTTGGAGGCGCTCTGGTGGGCCGACGATCCCGGCAGCTTCGTTCGGCGCGAGAAGGAAAGTTGGCGCTGGACCGTCATGATCTCAGCTCCTGATTTCGTCACGGACACCATGTTCGAGGCCGCCGCGACGAAGATGGGTGACAAGCTCGGAGCGCCGCCGAACGCGATGCGCTTCGAGCCCTACGACGAGGGCAGGGCGCTCCAAATCCTGCACATCGGGCGATACGACGACGAAGGTCCGACACTGAAGCACCTGCACGACGAGGTCATGCCGAGTCGGGGCGTGACCTTCAACGGCCCGCATCACGAGATCTATCTCAGCGATCCCCGCAAGACGGAGCCCGCCAAACTGAAGACGATCCTGCGCCAGCCCATCCGGTAGGAGCCTCGGAGGCGACGCACGTCGTCGGATTTCGCCTCAACCCTTCTCCGCCTCGCACAGCTGCGTCACCGCCCGCTCGTAGCCCTTCGCGTCGAACTTCCTGAGCGAGTTCTCGCTCTGGTAGCGCACGCTCCCGAAAATCTTCCGGGTCTGCCAAGGGCGGTCGTGCAGCCCGAAGATCCAGGCAACGTTGGTGAAGGAGTTCGCGTCGCGCCCATCGAGGAAGTAGCGGTTGTTGAGCCGCAGCGTCCGGGCGAACGCCTCCTCCGGGGAGGGCGACCATTCGAGGATCTTCTTGCCCCAGTACATGCGGAGCTGGTTGTGCATGTAACCGGTCTCGCGCATCTCGCGCATGGCGACGTTCCAGTAATGGTCGTGGGTCTTCCCCTCCGCCAGTTCCT
This sequence comes from Methylobacterium sp. J-043, assembly GCF_022829505.1. NCBI lineage: Bacteria > Pseudomonadati > Pseudomonadota > Alphaproteobacteria > Hyphomicrobiales > Methylobacteriaceae > Methylobacterium > Methylobacterium sp. J-043. The sequence continues at coordinate 98,258 of NZ_JAKSYB010000065.1, forward strand.
CTTCGGAATAGAGTTTCGGGCGCTCGTCGTCGGCATGCTCAGCCAGCGTCTTGCGGGCCCAGTCGGGCACGGCGTGGGCGTAGTCGTCGTAGCCCTGGGTGTGGAAGACGTGGTTCATCGCCAGTTCGCGCCGGACGATCAACTCCTCGAGATAGGCCGAGCGGTCGTCGGGGTCGCCGTCCTTGGCGGTGCGGATCGCCAGTGCGATCTCGACCGGCGAGATGTGCCCGAAATGCAGGTAGGGGCTCATGTGGGAGGCCGCCCCCGCCTCCGGCTTGTTGCGGCCGGCGCCGTAGCCGGCGAACGCGTCCTTCACGAAGCGCTTGAGATGCCCGGCGGCCTCGGTGTAGCCGCCGCGGAAGCGCTTCACCGGGCCGACCGTGGTGTCGAGCGTCAGCTTCGCGAGAAGCTTGTCCGGGTCCGAGACGTCGAGCCCGTCCTTCAGTTTCAAGCGCTTGAGTAGCCCTTCGGCCGGGTGATCGACCCTGCGCGGTTTGACGGGTTCGAGGTAATCGTCCCAGAGCTTGCGCAGCTTCGGGCGCAGGGTGCGGGCGGCGTATTCGTGCTTGGTCGAGGCGGTCTCGACCGGCACCACCACATCCCCCTCGACCTGGACGATCCGGCCTTGCGCCGCGCGTCCGATCTCATCGTACCAACGCTTCTGGATCGCGAGGTAGCCGCGGTCGAGCACCAGCAGCGCGGCTTTGTCCGAGAGGTCGACGGCGACCTCCGCGGGCGTCGCCCGGCGTACGAAAAAGGCGATGCCGCGCTTCTCCAGGGCGGCGGCCGCGTCGGCGAGCCCCTGGAGCAGGAAGGCGTAGTGCCGGGCATTGGCCTCGGGGAAGCCGTTGGCGCCGTCGAGCAGGCCGAAGCAGACGAGAAGCGGGAGTTCGAGGCGGTTGGCCTCCTCGATCGCGAGTTCCAGCGCCGGATTGAACGGAACGCGCATGGCCTGCTGCATCAGGTACAGCACGTGATCGGCGCCCTCGCGTGGCGGAACGTCGTTCAGCACCCGGATGCGGGCCGGTTGGATCGCCATGGTTCGAAAACGCCCCGTCTCGGCTGCTTCTGTTCGGTCCATCTCCGCCGAGGCAACCGGACGCGCCGATTCGGGCCCCGCCTTCCATTTCGCGGGTCGGACGTCCCGTTCGGGGCAGGGAATGCGTCAGCGCCAAGAACGTTGCATCGGGCTCGGCCCGACGCGCTCCCCGCCTCCGTGCGTCGCCGGCTGCGGATCAGAAATCGCCAACCCGTTCAGGAATTTGTCGTGCGCGAAAACAATGGGCACAGTTCAATTTACTGCATAGATCGCGGCGATCCATTGCATCCAGGCCTCGAATTCATATGCGGCATTTGAGTGACAGACCCCGGCCGACGTGTGCCTCCGCACGCGCAAACGCGACCATTGCCGGCCAAGCGTCTTGCAAAATTCAGGGCAAAGATCATTTTGTGCATTGCGGGAGCGCAGACGGCGTCTGTCTCCCGCTGCCCTCCTTGGGCGTTTCCTCCCTAGACTTCGGGCCGCCCTCACGGGCGGCTTTTTTTTGTCCTGAGTCCGGGGGCGATTATCCGCGGGCGCGGGCGCGGATCATGAAGTTGTCGTAGGTGTATTCGGCCACTTGGAACCAGAGGTATTCCTCGTTCCGGAAGGTCTTCATCGCGTCGTAGATCCGCTTGAAGTCCTGGTTCTTGGCCGAGAGGTCGGCATAGACCTCGTTCGAGGCCTTGAGCGCGGCTTCCATCACGTCCTGCGGGAAGGGACGCAGCTGCGCGCCGCCAGAAACGAGCCGGCGCAGGGCCTGCGGGTTGCGCGCGTCGTAGCGGGCCTGGACGTCGGCATTCACTTGCGCCGCGGCGGCCTGAAGAATGGCCCGGTACGACTTGGGCAGGCCCTTCCAGGCGTCGGCGTTGATCCAGAAATGCAGGAGCGCGCCGCCCTCCCAGAAGCCGGGATAATGGTAGACCGGCGCGATCTTCTGGAGGCCGAGCTTCTCGTCGTCGTGCGGGCCGATCCATTCGGCCGCATCGAGCGCCTTGCTCTCCAGCGCGGCATAAATTTCCGGCCCCGGCGTCGCCTGCACGGCCGCGCCGAGCTTGGCCAGCACCGTGGCGCCGAGCCCGCCGATGCGCAGCTTGAGACCTTGGAGGTCGCCGACCGTCTTGATCTCCTTGCGGAACCAGCCGCCCATCTGCGCCCCGGTATTGCCGCCGGGCAAAGCCACCAATCCGTTCTTGGCGAAGATCTCGACGAACAACTCCGCCGCGCCGCCCTGGAGCCACCACGCGTTCTGGCCGCGGGCGTTGAGCCCGAACGGCATCGCGGTGGCGAGGGCGAAGGCTGAGTTCTTCGCCATGCCGAAGCTCGCCGGGGCGTGGCCCATCTCGGTCTTGCCGCCGCCGACTGCGTCGAGCAGCCCCTCGGCGGGGACCGACTCGCCCGCGGCCGAGACCTGGATCTGGAAGCGCCCGTCGGTCGCCTCGGCCACCGCTTTCGCAAGACTCTCGGAGGCGCCGAACAGGATGTCGAGGTTGCGCGCATAGCCCGAGGCCAGGCGCCAGCGCAGCTCCGGCGCGGGTTGCTGGGCCTGGGCCGGGCTCGCCAGCGTTCCGGCGCTCAATCCGGCACCGAGGCCGGCGGTCAGCACGGCGCGGCGCTGCAAGGATTTCGGCACGGACTTCGGCAGGGGCTTTTCCATGGATCTCCCGGCTCGTCCCGATCGCTCGAACGCCCTTCCGTGGGCCGACCGTTGCCATACACGTGAAGCCCGCCATCCGGAAACCGGGGCACGCCCGGTCGCCTCGCGTGGCGCGGCGTGATAGCAGGCTCGACGTGAACACCGAAAAGCTCCACCTCCACACCGTCTGCGGCCTCGACGAACTCGTCGAGCACCAGGCCCGCGGCGTCAGCCACGTCCTGTCGATCCTCGATCCCGATCGGGCGGACCCGGAGGCGTTCGGTGCCTACGGCACCCATCGGCGCACCATCCTGCGCTTCCACGACGCCATCGAGCCGGCGCCGGGCGTCGTCCTGCCGGAGCGCGAGGACGTCGAGAAGATCCTCGCCTTCGGCCGTGACGCCATCGCCGATGGCGGCGAGATCCACATCCTCGTCCACTGCCATGTCGGCATCTCGCGCTCGACCGCCGCACTCGCGACCCTGTTCGCTGAGGCCGAGCCCGACACGTCGGCGCAAGACCTGATCGCCCGCCTCCACGCGCAGCGGGAGAAGGCGTGGCCGAACGCGCGCATGATCGCATTTGCCGATGAGATGCTCGGGCGGCAGGGCAGCCTCAGCGAGGCGGTGCGCCGTCTGCACGCGCTGCAATTGCGCAAGCGCCCGCATCTCGATCAAGTGATGCGCGACCTCGGCCGCGGCGCGGAAGTGGACGCGGCCCTGCGGGACTGACGGTCCGCTTCAGTTCGATTTGGCCGGCGTAAAGTTGCCGTCGCGCCAGACGTAGAGCACGTAGCCCTGGGCGGTGATGTCGCCCTTGTTGTCGAAGCCGACGGGTCCGAGCACCAGATCGAAGCGCTCGCCGTGCAGGGCCTTGGCGATCGGCGCTGGCTCCGTGCTGTGGGCGAAGTTACCGGCCTCCACCAGCGTCTGGAGCGCGGCATAGCCGTAGATCATCGAGCCGTCGGCCTCGACGCCGTGCGCCTTGAACTCGGCCACCACGCCTTGCGCCTCCGGCTTGCGGCTCGGATCGAGATAGAAGGTCATCAGCACGCCGTTGCTGGCAGGGCCGGCGATCTTGGCGAAGTCCGGCGTGGCAATGGCCGAGGTGCCGAACCATTGCGGGCGAAAGCCCCGTTCGGCCGCGATGCGGACCAGCCGGCCCATCTCCTGCGCGTCGCCGCCGTAATAGACCACGTCGATATTCGCCGCCTTCAATCGGTCGGCGAGGGCCACGTCGTCCGCATCGCTCGGCTGGAAGGCCGTCGCCATCGCCTCGTTGACGCCGATGCGGTTGAGATTGTCCTTGGTCGCCGCCGCGAGGGTGCGCGAGGCCGGCGACAGATCGTTGAGGATAGCGATTCTCCGGTCGCGGAACCGCTCGGCCAGGATCGCCGCCGAGAGCTTGGCCTGGTCGTCGTCCCGGCCGCAGACCCGGAAGATCGTCGGCAGGCCGCGATCGGTCAGCTTGGCGGCGACCGAGGCCGCGGTGATCATCACGATTCCGTTGGCGGCGTAGACATCGGAGGCTGCAAGCGACGCATTCGAGCAGACATGGCCGACAACGAGCCGCACGCCCGCGTTCACGTAATGGTTGGCCACCGCCACAGCCTGATTCGAATCACAGGAATCGTCCTGCACGTCGAGCACGATGAGCTCGCCGTCGATGCCCCCCTTCGCGTTGGCATCCCGCGCCGCCGCCTCGACGCCGCGCAGAACCTGAGCGCCGACGGTGACGTAGGGCCCGGTGCGCGGCACCGCGACGCCGACCTTGACCTCCGCCGCGGCCGGCGCGGCCGAGAGGAGGAGCCCGGCCAGCAGCGCGAGCGAGGCCGAACCGAGGGCGTGGGGGCGTCGGACCGTCATGGCGCCTCTTTCCCAGCCCGCTGCCCCTTTGCCAAGGTCTGCCGGTCCGGACCGTTGTCGTCTGTCAGGACAGCCATCCTGTGCAGGCTCCCGTTCCGGGGCCGGCACAGCCGCGCATCCGACATCACCTTCGCTGCATGGAATGACGCGGGCTGGGCCTTTGGCAAGTCGCGATCTCGACGAAACGGGGCGGACTTTCGCGGGGGAGCGAACGTGCAGGGTCCATCCGCAACCACACGCCACCCGGACGATGCGCTAGGCTTTCGTTCTTGCATCGTCTGTTTCCGAAGGCCGGCGACCACCTTTCGGGACGATGCTTTACCGCGTGACGGTGTAGATCGAGGCGCCCGCCGCGATGGGCGAGGCCACGGTGGAGAACACGCTCAGTACCTTGCCCAGTTCCGCGAACGGCGAGCTCGATACGTAGATGAGATCGCGGTTCCGCATGCGGAAGCTCTGGGTCAGGAACATCCCCTGCGCGTCGCGCAGGTTCACCCGGTACACCACCGGCACCTGCGGTGAGGCCAGGAGCGGCGAGTTCGGCCGCAGCCGCCGCACCACCGCTGCCGGCTCGTAGCGGAAGATGAACACGCCCGCCGGATCGGCCTGGGTCTCGCGCAGACCGGAGGCCCGTGCCAGCGCCTGCGACAGCGTCAGCCCGTCCGCCGTGAACGGCACCTCGGTGGTGTTGCCGAGTGCGCCCACCGAGAGGAAGGTCTGCGGATCGCGCACCAGGGTCAGGGTGTCGTCGGGACGCACGAAGATGTTCTCGCGCGGGTTGGAGACCACCGTGGTCATCGGCACGGTAACGGTGCGGTTACCGCGCGACAGGCGCACGAAGGTCTCGGCCACCGGGGTGCGCACGCCGCCGGCCTGGGCGATGACGTCGAGCAAGCGGTCGCCGCGGCCCGAGAGCGGCACGCGCTTGCCCATGGCCGCCTCGCCGGAGACGGTGACCGATTGCGAGACCGGCTTGGTGACGGAAACGAGCACCTGCGGCTGGATCGCCTTGCCGGCGAGTTCGGTCTCGATCAGCGCCTGGACGTCCTGGGTGCGGCGTCCGACGACCTTGATCCGGCCGGCGTAAGGAACGGTGATGCCGCCATCGGGCCCGACCACCTGCTCGGGGATCGTGGCGGACTTGGAGCCCGCCGAGAAGCGGTCGGAGACGAGCGGGCCGGAGAACAGACCGCCGGCCCCGGCCTCCCAGACCTGAACCGCCACCGAGTCGCCGACGCCGATCACCGGCTCGACCGAGGGGCGATGGTCGCCGAAGGTGACGAGGAGGCTGTCGAGGGGGCGGGTGCGCAGGGCCTCGACGAGGGCGGGGGTGATGTCGATGATCTCGTAGCGGGCGAACAGGCCCTCGGCGGTGGCGACGTCGGCGCCGCCCTCGATCGCCGAGGTGGTCGGCCCCGCGGCCGGAAGGACCGAGCATCCCGGAAGCGCCAGGGAGGCGGCAAGGATCGCCAGGGCCGCAGCGCACTTCATCGGAGACTCCATCCGGGGCGGGGCAGGGCGTAGAGCCACGTCCGTCCCCTTCCCGGTAGCCACGCAGTCACTGCGATTCATTGAATACGGGCCCCGGCCTGATCTTGATTGACGCGTACGATGCGCCGACGGCCGGCGAGGGCTCACGCAGCAATGCGTCACCACCGTGGCACGGCTACGCTTATCCCCCAAATCCTGAACGTTTCGGGGTGACGGCGTCCCGCAGGACACAGCCGAGCTCGGCCGCGGTGAGATCGATCCGGGCGGGTGCCGGGCCGCCCGCCCGGCCAAAACGGAACAGCGCGTAGTCCGTCGCCATCGGGCCGGACTCCGGCGGGCGGAGGTTGGGCAACGACGGCGCATGGTCACCGAACACGCAGAGCGTCGCCCGCCGCCCGGCGAGTCCGTCGATCAGCCGCTCGATCGCTTGGCCGGTATGGGCGACATGGTGGAGGTACTGCGCGAGCGGCTCGTCGATGCCGGTGAGCCGGCCGGGCTTCCAGGGCCCGTGATTCTCCATCGTGACGGAGAACACGAACGTGCGCCCCGTCTTGCTCCCTTGGCCGTTTGCCACCTCCGCCAGGATGCGATCGGCGACGGCGACGTCGCCGATATAGGGGCCGATCCGAGGGGCATCGGAGAAATCCTCCTCCATGACGAGGCGCTCGAAGCCGAGGCGCTGAAACACCCGAGCCCGATCGAAGAAGTCGCGGTGGAACGGATGCACGAACACCGTCTCGAACCCGGCGGCGCGGGCGCGCCGGGCGAGGCTGGTCGGCTCCTCGCCCTTGCGCGCGAGGTAGGGGTCGTAGCGGCCGAAGCCGAGGCTTTCGGGGCCGAGGCCGGTGAGCACGGCGTGCTCGGAACGCATGGTGTAGGCGCCGTGCGCCGGCACCGCGAGCCGGCCGTACTGTGCCGCCTGCGCCCGGATCCGCGCCATCGCCGGAAGATCCGGACCGCCGAGACGGGCCGGATCGAGGAAGGATTCGAGCTGGACGACCACGATGACCTCGTCGTCGGGGCTGCCGTGACCATACGCCGGCACCGGCACCGGCACCGGCACCGGCACCGGCAGCGCATCGTCCTCGCCGAGGCGGCGCAGCCCGTAGCCCATCATCGTCGCGACGAGCCCGTAGCGGGCGACGTCGCGGGCGAGGTCGGGCTGCGGGAAGATGTGGCGCAAGGCCCTCTGCCCCGGCGGCGTCAGGCCCGCGAGCGCGAGAGCCGCCAGCGCCGCCGGTAGGCCGAGGATCGCGAGGATGGATGCGCTCGTCCCGCTCGGCAGCGCGGCGGGTTCAAGGACGTACCAAGCGACAACGATGGCAACGCCGAGGAGCAGAGGCCCGGCGATCCGAAGGTCGGTGAGCGGCAGGGTGTAATAGAGCTGAGGGTGGCGTGGCACCTGCGCGAGCAGCGCGAGGTCGCTGAACACCACCGGCTCACCGATCACCCGGCGCTTCAGCCGGTCCACCACCGAGAGGATGGCGAGAGTCAGCAGGCAGGAGGAGGTCGCGAGCCAGGGCCGCCACGAGAATTGGAACCAGAACAGCGTGATCAGCGCGTAGCCGGCGGCCCGGATCGCCAGATCCCCCGGCCGGAGGCTCGGGCGTTGCGACGAGGCCGCCGCTTCGATGGCGAAGGCGCCGGTGAGCGCAACCGCGAGAGGCACGAGATGGGTCGCGAGGCTCATGGCCGTCTCAGCGGCCGGATTCACTGCGTACGCCGCGGCGGGCGCGCAGGCGGCGAATGACCGGATTGATCAGGGCGTACCGCAGCCGCATCGTCGCGTGACGGACCGCGCCGAGGGCGAGACGCGAGGGCGGCGCTGCGGCCCGAGCTTCGCTGAGCCGGTCGAGGAGTTGCTCCGGCGTGCACGGCTTCATCGCCACCGGATCGAGATAGAGCGGGTAGAGGATCAGCGCTCCCGCCACCAGGGCGTCGAGGGACAGCGTGCGGCCGCGGTCGGCCCCCGGTGCCAGATCCTCGGTCAGCCCCCAGCCCGCGTAGAAGGGGCGGCCGTGGACGGCGACGCTCAATCCGCGAATCAAGGCCTCGAAGCCCGCCAGCGAGGTCATGGTCTCGACGTGGTGGCACCGGTCCAGCAGGTCGACGATGGAGAGGCCGCCGACGACGCGGTCGGCCAGCCGCCGCACCTCCTCCTCCGGGATCGTGCCGGGCCGGAACCCGGCCTCGACATCGGGATGCGGCTTGTAGAGCAGGAACGCGTCCGGGTTCCGGGCGCGGGCGGCCCGCAGCAGGGCGAGGTTGCCGCGCACCTGCGGCGAACCGGTCAGCACCGAGGCGTCGTCCTCGACCTGGCCCGGCACCAGCACGATTCGCCGGTCCGTGGGCCAGTCCTCGCCGACGCCTTCGAGGCCGACATTGTACTTGCTCAGGCGCCGCGCCACGATCGACTCGCGCAGGGCAGCGGCGCGAGCGGTCAACCCGGCCGGGAACTCGGCTTCCTTCAGCGTGCGGGCGAGCCGGCTCTCCACCCGCGGGTCGTAGTAGATGCCGAGATCGTCCACGACGATGGAGGCGCCCGGCTCCAGGCTGGCGCCGAGCCCGACCGAACGCAGGAATCCGTCCTCGATCCGCGCGAAGGGCAGACCGGCCTCCGCGCAGAGGCGCGGAAGCTGTTCCGGGCAGCGGGTCGCCCAAGCCTGGACCCGGCCGCCCTGCGCGCGGGCGAGCGCCACCGCCTCGCCCGCGGTCATCGTGTGGAGCGGTGCTCCCGCCGGCCCGGTGGCGAAGACATCGAGCGCGGCGCGCTTCCAGCCGGACACGCCGACGAGGACGACGCGGCGCTCATTGCCGAGGAAACGGTCGCGCAGCCACGCCACGCGTTCCACCGCATCCGCGAGCGGAATCGGCCGGCGCGTCCACGGATCGAAGCCGTGCACGCCGATGCCGTAACGGAGCGCCAGGAACGCCGCCGCATCCGCCGGGCGCGGACCCGCGGCAGGGTCGGGACAATGGGCCTCGAAGCCGGTCAGCGCCGGCTCGCATGCCGCATCCCACCGCGCCACGTGGATGCGCGCCGCGAGGGGAAACAGCAGCCACGGATCGGCCGGTGCGGCGATCACGGTGAGCCGCGGATCGGTGGGCGCCCCGTCCGGCGGACATCCGTCGGGGCCGGCGGCGACGAAGCGCGTCCCCGGATTCTCGGTGAGAAGCCGTGTCAGGAAACGTCGCAGGGTCGCGCCCGAGGCGGCGGTTTGCGGATCGATCAGGGCGAGGGCGGGCCGCGTTTCTCCCGAGAAGAGGTCCGCCGCGACATCCGGAAGCGAGCGGGCGAACCGGTTGAAGCCGGCGAGCCCGCGCGCGCGCAGAAGGTCGCCGAAATCCGGGGAGGGGGGCTCGCCTCCGAGGGGCTGGCCGGCATAGCTGAGGCGAAGGCTCGAAAGGCCGGCCTCCGGCGAATCGTAAGGGCTGAGGAGCGGGCCCGGCGCGACCCGCAGAACCGCCTTGCCGTCCGCCGCGGCAGACCACAAAGCCGGCGGGCCGGGGGAGCGGAAGGTCAGCGACGCACCCGTTGCCGCCTCGATCTGCGCGCGCAGAAGCCGGACCGTCCGGCCGAGCGGCAGGTAGGAGCGGGGCAGCCCGGTATCCCCGTGCGGCTCGATGGGGCGCAGGTCGGTCATGGCCTGTCGATCATGGTGAGGCCCGCTCCATAGCCCAAGCCCCGTCCTTGGCCCAGGCCGGTTCGAACATGGGCTGCAACTTCCCATGCGGCGATACCGTCGGTACGGCGCGCTTCGGCTACGGCTGTGAAGAATGCACTTTTCCGGGGATGGATTTGCACCTGACATATCGGAGCCGCAATCTGGCGCGAGAGGTGCCTCGACTGATCGTCACAGTCGTGGCGTGATCGATCGGCAACGGAGGCTGCAAATCCCCTCGGTTGCTTCGCGCAGCGGTTGTCGTTCGCGGGGCTGATGTGAGAGGCGTTCGGCCGGATGGTGCAACGCACACCGCTTCACGACTAGGGATTGAGCGCCTGGGAATGTCGCAGCCTCGTGCCCATGCCATAGGCCCCCGCGCCGCCACGTTCCTGTTCCTGCAGGGGATCGCGTCCCCGTTCTTCTCGGTCCTCGGAAACGCTCTGCGCGAGCGCGGCCACGGTGTCCGCCGCATCAACTTCTCGGCCGGCGACTGGTTGTTCTGGCCCTTCCCCGCCGACCATTACCGCGGCAAGCGCGACGGCTGGGACGCCTACCTCGAAGCCTATATCCGCACGCACGCCGTCACCGACATCGTGCTGTTCGGCGATTGCCGGCCCTACCATCAGGCTGCGGTGCTCGTCGCCAAGCCGATGGGCGTGCGCATCCACGTGTTCGAGGAGGGCTACATCCGGCCCTACTGGATCACCTGCGAGGCGGGCGGGGTGAACGGCAACTCGACCCTGCCGAAGCGGGCTGAGGAGATCCGGGAGTTGGCGCGCAAGCTGCCGCAGCCCGGACGGGCCATGCCGCTGACCGGAGACATGGGCCGGCGCAGCCTGTGGGATATCGGCTTCAACATCGCCAATATCGGCTTTCCGTACCTCTATCCGGGCTTTCGCACCCACCGGCCGAACCACATCGCCGCCGAGTATGCCGGCTGGATCCGGAAGTTCGTACGCCGCCGCCGCACCCGCCGCGAGGCGGCGCGGGTGAACGAGATCTACCACGCGATCAACGCCGATTATTTCCTGCTGCCGCTCCAGCTCGACAGCGACTACCAGATCCGCGTCCATTCGCCGTTCCTCGGTGTCGAGGGCTTCATGGACCGGGTGATCGCCTCCTTCGCCAAGCATTCGCAGGCGCCGACGCGGCTCCTGGTGAAGCTGCACCCGCTCGACAGCGGCATCATGAACTGGCGCAAGCGCGCCCGCCAATCGGCCAAGCGCCACGGCTGCAACGACCGGCTCGACTTCATCGACGGTGGCGACCTGCCCAAGCTCATCGACGGCAGCCGCGGCGTCGTTCTGGTGAACTCCACCGTCGGGATGCTCGCCCTCGAGCGCGGACGGCCGACGCTGGCCTTCGGCTCGGCGGTCTACAACATGCCGGGCCTGACCCATCAGGGCGACATCGACACCTTTTGGAGTAACCCGCAGGCACCCGACGCCGCACTGATGCAGGATTTCTTCCGGGTCGTCATGAACCGTACCCAGATCAACGGCGGCTACTTCTCCCGCTCGGCGATCGAGCGGGCCGTGGCCGGCGCCGTGCCGCGTCTCGAGGCGGCACTTCCGCCAGCCGCGCTGGCGGCCGCCCGCGACACGCTGGAGCAGGCCGGGCGCGACGGAAGCCTCTCCCCCGCCTTTTGACCGCCGGCCTTCGACACGGTCACGACCCGGCTCCTCAGCGGAAAGACCCCTCTCCTTGACCGTCATCCTGATCACCGGTGCCTCCAGCGGCATCGGCGCAGCCCTCGCATGCTTCTACGCCGGGACCGGCGCGAGCCTCAGGCTCACGGGCCGCGACCGGGAGCGGCTGGAGGCGGTGGCGCAGGATTGCCGGACGCGAGGCGCCGAGGTGCTGACGCGGCTGATCGACGTGCGTGAGCGGGAGGCGGTCGGCGCCTGGATCCGCGAGACTGATGCGGCGACACCTCTCGATCTCGTCATCGTCAACGCGGCGGTCAACGGGGGGCACCCATCCGGCGGCTTGGAGACGGAGGCGACGGCCTTCGAGACGGCGGATATCAATCTCACCGGCGCGCTCAACGTGATGCTGCCCTGCGTGACCCTGATGAGCGGGCGCGGCCGGGGGCAGATCGCGCTGATTTCTTCCCTGGCCGCCTACGCGCCGCTGCCCGACGCACCGGCCTATAGCGGCGCCAAGGCGGCTTTGCTCGCCCACGGTCTCGCGCTCCGCCAGAAGCTGAAGCCCCTCGGTGTGCGCCTCAGCGTCGTGACGCCGGGCTACGTCAAGACGCCGATGGGCGGCGTGATCAAGGGCTGGCGCCCCCTTGAAATGACGGCGGACGAGGCCGCCGCCCGCATCGCCCGCGGGCTGGAGCGCAATCAGGACGTCATCGCCTTCCCGGCGATCCTCGCCGCGCTCGCCCGTGGCGCGCTGTTGGTGCCCGAATGGCTGCGCAGCGCCGGGCTGAGCGGCTTTCGATTCCGTAACCGGCCGCGGCGGTGATGCCGCCCCTCCGGATCGCCCTGTTCGCCCTGGAGGCGCTGCCGAACGCCCGCGCGGTGCGTCGCTTCGTGGCGGATCACGCCGGTGCGATCGCTTTCGTCGGCCTCTCCAACGCCGAGCGGCCGGCGACCGGTGGGCTCGTCGGTCAGGTCCGGCGGCATCTGGCTCGGTCCGGCCCCGGCTTCCTTCCTTATCTCGGTGTGAATTTCGGGCTGCCGGACCTGCTCCGCCCGCTCGCGCCCCTCACCCAGCGCCTCGGCGGCAGCCGCGGGACGCCCGAGGCGACGCCGCTTGCCGCTCTGTGTCACGGGCTCGGAATTCTGACTCTGCGGGTCGATGACGTGAACGGCGATGATGTCGCCAGAAGCTTCACGGCGCACGCGCCTGACCTGATCGTCACCTTCCACTTCGACCAGATTCTGTCCGCGGCCACGCTCAAGCGTGCTCGGCTCGGCGGGATCAACCTCCATCCGAGCCTGCTGCCGCTCCATCGCGGGCCCGTGCCGACGATCCACGCGCTGGCGGACGGGAAGGGGGCGTTCGGCGTCACCGTTCACCGCCTCGCGCCCACGATCGATGCCGGGGCGATCCTGGCCCAGGACGCCGTCGCGCTGCCCGATGGCACCACCGCCACCCGCGCGGCCGTGCGGCTGCACGAGCACGGCCGCCTCATGGTCGATCGCGTGCTCGGCGAGATTGCCGCCGAAGGGGCGATTCCGGCGGGTCGAACCGTTCCGGTGCTGCCCTATTGCGGCTTCCCCGACCGGGCGCTGTTGGCGCGGATGCGCCGTGAGGGTCGGTTCCTTACCGATGGGCAGGACCTGCGGGACGCAGCGACGCTGTCCCGCAAGGCGTGAGGCTCACGCCCGCAGGGCGGCGTCGAGATCGTCGATGAGATCCTGCGCATCCTCGATGCCGATCGAGAGGCGGACGACCTCGGGGCCGGCGCCCGCCGCCCGCTTCTGCTCGTCCGTGAGCTGGCGATGCGTGGTCGAGGCCGGATGGATCACCAGCGAGCGGGTGTCGCCGATATTGGCGAGATGGCTGAAGAGCTGGAGGTTCGAGACCAACTTGACGCCCGCCTCGTAGCCGCCCTTGAGGCCGAAGGTGAACACGGCACCCGCGCCCTTGGGCGTGTAGCGCTGCGCGAGTGCGTGATAGCGGTCGCTCGTGAGGCCGGGATAGCTCACCCAATCGACATCGGCGTGGTCCGCGAGGAAGGTTGCCACCTTCAGGGCATTGTCGGAGTGGCGCTGCATCCGGAGCGGCAGGGTCTCGATGCCGTTGAGGATCAGGAAGGCGTTGAACGGCGACAGCGACGGGCCGAGGTCGCGCAGGGAAAGCACGCGGACGGCGATGGCGAAGCCGAAATTGCCGAAGGTCTCGGCCAGCACCATGCCGGCATATTCGGGCCGCGGCTCCGACAGCATCGGGTAGCGCGCATCGCCCTGCCACTGGAACGTGCCGCCATCGACGATGAGGCCGCCGATGGAATTGCCGTGGCCGCCGAGGAACTTGGTGGCCGAATGTACGACGATGTCGGCGCCGTGCTCGAACGGCTTGATCAGGTACGGCGTCGCCATCGTGTTGTCGACGATGAGCGGGATGTTGTGGCGCTTGGCGATGACGCTGAGGGCGGCGATGTCGGTGATGACGCCGCCGGGATTGGCGATCGATTCGCAGAAGATCGCCTTGGTGCGCGGGGTGATCGCCCGCTCGAAGGAATCCGGATCGTCGGTATCGGCCCAGACCACCTGCCAGCCGAAGTTCTTGTAGCTGTGATTGAACTGGTTGATCGAGCCGCCGTAGAGCTTGTTGGCCGCGATGAACTCGTCGCCCGGCTGCATCAGCGCGTGCATGGTCAGGAACTCGGCGGCGTGGCCCGAGGCGACGGCGAGCGCGGCGGTGCCGCCTTCGAGCGCGGCGATGCGCTCCTCCAGCACGGCGTTCGTCGGGTTGGTGATCCGGGTGTAGATGTTGCCGAAGGCCTGGAGCCCGAACAGCGAGGCGGCGTGGTCCACGTCGTCGAAGACGAAGCTCGTCGTCTGGTAGATCGGCGTCGCCCGCGCCCCCGTGGCCGGGTCGGGGGTCGCGCCGGCGTGGATCGCGAGGGTGTTGAAGCCGGGCTGGCGGTCGGTCATCGGAAAACTCCTCAAGACGCGTCGTTTACGCTCCTGCTCTTCGGCGGTGCAAGCGCCGCCGTGGCATGCGACCTCTCCCTTCGGTATGGAGCGCTGTTCGGGGATGTGGACTCCGATGCGGGCCGCGACACCGGGATGGTGCGCAGGGGTGACGATCGGAAGGGAACGTTGCGGCACTGCACAGCGCTCAAGCGCAGCAGTCTAGACATGTTCGCATCTGCCATGTCACAGAGCCGCGCGAACCAAACGGTAATCCGGTGACCCACGGTCGCATTGATTGCCCCGGCGCGATGGTGTCTGCCGTTGCGTCAGATCTTGAATTTGAAAGCCTTCAAGGTGCGCGCAGGCGGAGTCGCCGGAGCGCTGCCCAGAAAGGCTCGGCGCGGCGGCTGACGGGAGGACCACCTTGGCGGACGAAGGGCCTCAGGGCACCAAGCGAGATTTCCTGTTCCTCGCGACCGGCGCGGGATTGGCCGTCGGGGCGGGCGCGGTGGCGTGGCCCTTCGTGGCCTCGATGGCGCCCGATGCGGCGACCGTCGCGGCCGGTGCGCCGCTCGACGTGGACCTCACCCCGATTCAGGACGGCCAGATCGTCAACGTGTTCTGGCGCGGCAAGCTGATCTTCGTGCGCAAGCTCACGGAGAAGGAAGTCACGGACATGAAGGCCGTGCCGCTCTCCGAGATGATCGACCCGGCTTCCTATGAATCCCGGGTGAAGAAGGGCCACGATCAGTGGCTCGTCAGCTACGGCAACTGCACCCATCTCGGCTGCGTGCCGATCGGCCATTCCGGCAATTACGAGGGCTGGTCCTGCCCCTGCCACGGCTCGCAGTTCGACGCTGTCGGCCGCGTGCGCCGCGGCCCGGCGCCGACCAACCTGCCGATTCCGCCCTACGCCTTCGAGACCGATACCAAGATCAAGATCGGCGAAGAGGGCGGCAAGGCGGTCGCCTGACAACAGGA
The DNA here is from genome assembly GCF_022829505.1 of Methylobacterium sp. J-043. Classification (NCBI taxonomy): domain Bacteria; kingdom Pseudomonadati; phylum Pseudomonadota; class Alphaproteobacteria; order Hyphomicrobiales; family Methylobacteriaceae; genus Methylobacterium; species Methylobacterium sp. J-043. Next base: position 113,530 of record NZ_JAKSYB010000065.1, read on the forward strand.
CACGAGAAGCCGGAGCGGGCAAACCGATGAGCAGCGCACACGCGACCTCGACCTACGTACCCAAGAGCCGCCTCGCGAAGTGGTTCGAGTCACGGCTGCCGCTGGTCGGGCTGGTGCACTCGTCCTTCGTCGCCTTCCCGGTTCCGCGTAACCTCAACTACTTCTGGACCTTCGGCGCGATCCTGATCGCGTTCCTTGGCATCCAGATCATCACCGGCGTCTGGCTGGCGATGCACTACGATCCGAACGCCAGCAACGCGTTCGAGAGCGTCGAGCACATCATGCGCGACGTGAACTACGGCTGGCTCCTGCGCTACGCGCACGCCAACGGCGCGTCGATGTTCTTCGTGGCGGTCTACGTCCACATCTTCCGCAACCTCTATTACGGGTCCTACAAGGCCCCGCGCGAGGTGCTCTACCTGCTCGGCGTCATCATCTACTTGCTGATGATGGCCACAGCCTTCCTCGGCTACACCCTGCCGTGGGGCCAGATGAGCTTCTGGGGCGCCACCGTCATCACCAACATCCTCGCGGCGATCCCGGTCGTAGGCGACACGATCCAGAGCCTGCTCTGGGGCGGCTACTCGGTCGGCAACCCGACCATCAACCGCTTTTTCTCGCTGCACTTCCTGCTGCCGTGGATGATCGCCGGCGTCGTCGTCCTGCACGTCTGGGCGCTGCACGTCACCGGCCAGAACAACCCGGCCGGCATCCCGATCAAGTCGAGCAAGGACGCCGTGCCCTTCACCCCCTACGCGACCATCAAGGACGTGTTCGCGGTGGTGGTGTTCATGATCCTGTTCGCGTGGTTCATCTTCTACCAGCCGAACTATCTCGGCCACGCCGACAACTACGTCCCGGCCAACCCGTCTGTGACGCCCGCGCACATCGTGCCGGAATGGTACTTCCTGCCCTTCTACGCGATCCTGCGTGCGGTGCCGGACAAGCTCGGCGGCGTGATCCTGATGTTCGGCGCGGTGCTGATCCTGGCCTTCGCGCCCTGGCTCGACACCTCGCGGGTCCGCTCCTGCAACTACCGTCCGGTCTACCGGGTGTTCTTCTGGGTGTTCCTGGTCAACGCCATCATCCTCGGTTGGCTCGGCGCCAAGCCCCCGGAAGGCGGCTACGTCCTCGCCTCGCGGATCTGCACCGTCTACTACTTCGCCCACTTCCTCATCGTCATGCCGTTGGTCGGCCTGTTCGAGACGCCTGACCGCCTGCCGGGCTCGATTCTCGAGACCGTGACCGGTCCGGGCAAGCAGGTAAGCGGATCCGGCATGCCCGCGGGTGCTGCGGCCGAACCCGCCAAGCGCGCCTAAGGGCTGAGGGAGAGAACAACGATGCGCATCGCACGCCTCGCCGCCGCGACCCTGCTCGCGGCCTCCCTCGGTGCCGGCTCGGCTCTGGCCGAGGACGGACACGGCACCAATCCGCCGCGGGAGAAGTGGTCCTTCGCCGGCATGTTCGGCCGCTTCGACCAGGCGCAGCTTCAGCGCGGCTTCCAAGTCTACAAGGAAGTCTGCGCCAACTGCCACTCCATGCGGCTCGTCGCCTTCCGCAACCTTGCGGAGCCCGGTGGCCCCGGCTTCACCGAGGGGCAGGTCAAGGCGCTCGCCGAGACCTACAGCGTCAAGGAACTCGACGATTCCGGCGCCGAGAAGGAGCGTCCGGCCCGCCCGGCCGATCGCTTCCCGTCGCCGTTCCCGAACGACAAGGCGGCTGCGGCAGCCAATGGCGGCAAGGCGCCGCCGGATTTCTCGGTGCTGGCCAAAGCCCGCACCTACGAGCGCGGCTTCCCGCTCTTCGTGTTCGATGCGCTGCCCTTCACCGGCTATTCCGAGCAAGGCGTCGATTACATTCACGCGCTCCTGACCGGCTACGAGGACGCCCCCAAGGGCTTCACGATGCCGGAGAGCGGCTACTACAACAAATACTATCCCGGCCACGTGATAGCGATGCCGCCGCCGATCAGCGACGGCCAGGTAACATACCCGAAGAACGACAAGGGCGAGCCGGTCGTGCCGGAGACGGCGGACCAGTACTCGCGCGACGTGTCGGCCTTCATGGCCTGGGCGGCCGAGCCGCACATGATGGCCCGCAAGTCTTTGGGCCTTCGGGTGATCCTGTTCCTCTTCGTCCTGGCGGGTCTGCTGTTCTACGTGAAGAAGCAGGTCTGGAAGAAGGTCGGCGGCGAGGTGCACGGCCTCCAGCCCGAGCTGCACAAGACCTACTGAGCCAGCGCTCCCACGGTCGAACCGACGAACGGGCCCCTCGCGGGCCCGTTTGCGTGTGGGGGAACGCCTACGTTAAAGGTTCCCCAGCACCGGACGAACCGATCCGGGCCCATTCAAAAAATATCACCGCCGGGACCGACGGCGCCCTGCGCACAGCAGATGCGCAGCGTGCCTTTCGGCTTGGCCCATAGACAAGGGTATTCTTGCATGACGGCAGCGGTTCTCGGCGTGATCGGCGGCTCGGGCGTCTACGACCTGCCCGGCCTGGAGGATGTCCGCGAGGAGGCGATCACGTCGCCCTGGGGCGAGCCCTCCGACGCGCTGCGCATCGGCCGCATCGGCGAGACCAAGGTGGTGTTCCTGGCCCGCCACGGGCGCGGCCACCGCTTCTCACCCACGGGCATCAACTACCGCGCCAACATCGACGTGCTGAAGCGCGCGGGCGTGACCGACATCGTCTCGCTCTCGGCCTGCGGCTCGTTCCGCAACGAGCTGCATCCCGGCCTGTTCGTTCTGGTCGATCAGTTCGTGGACCGCACCTTCGGGCGCGCGACCTCGTTCTTCGGCAATGGCTGCGTCGCCCACGTGCCCTTCGCTCATCCGGTCGGGCCGCTGCTGCAGCGGCGCATCGCCGCCGCGGCGGAAGCCGAAGGCATCACCGTCCACAAGGGCGGCACCTACGTCTGCATGGAGGGGCCGCAATTCTCCTCGATGGCCGAGTCGAAGCACTACAAGGCCGCGAATTTCGACGTCATCGGCATGACCAACATGCCCGAGGCCAAGCTCGCCCGCGAGGCCGAGATCACCTACGCGACCATCGCCATGGTGACGGACTACGATTGCTGGCACCCGAGCCACGACAGCGTGGACGTCGCCTCGGTGATCGCCGTCGCCCGCGCCAACGCCGACAAGGCGGCCCAGCTCGTCTCCCGCGTCGCCCGCGACTTTCCGGCGGAGCGCGAGGATTGCCCGGCGGGCTCGCACCGGGCGCTGGACGGCGCGATCATGACGGCGCCCGCGCACCGTGATCCGGAGCTGCTGGCCAAGCTCGACGCGGTGGCCGGGCGTGTGCTGAAGGGCTGAACCGTCATCGCGGGGCGGAGCCGAATCGATCCGGGCCGCGACGTTTCAAGCCGGGCGTCTTACCCGGTTGCGTTGCGGCCCTCGACGGCTTCGCTCCACTCGCCGTGACGGCGGGCGGCTTCAGAAGACATCAGCGTGCGCAGCCGTTCTCGCGTTCCTGGCGCTGGATATCGGCGATGTCGGCGCGCTGGCGGGCGGAGAGCGGCACATCGGCCAGCGCGTCGTACTTGCAGCCGGAATTGCCGAAGGCGCGGATCGCCCGCTCGGTGCGGAAGCAGTAGCCCGCATCCTTGTAGATCGCGTTGCGCTCGCCCCACAGCTCGTCGCAGGGGAAGGCCGCCAGGGCGGGCGAGGCCGTGAGCGACACGAGAATGGCCGCGGCGAGGAAACGCATCGATGGGGCTCCGAGCCGTCGGAGCACGGGCGTCCTCAGGCGGTCTTGAGGGTCAGTGAGCGGCTCGGCTCGCGGCCGAACCCGCGGATTTCCAGTCGGTCGCCCGCGATCTCCACCACGGCAAACGCCGAGCTGTCCGCCGTGTCTACCATGCCGTGGAAGTTGACGTAGTGGATTCCGTCGCGCTCGGCGTAATTGCCCGCATGATTGTGGCCGTTGAAATAGGCGATGACATGCGGCTGCCCCGCGAGCAGCCCCGTGATCCGGCCGGCATCCCAGAGATTGTGCGGGTTGTCGGGCGCGATGGGGTAATGGTTGAGCACGACGACCCGCTCGCCGGCCTTCCGCGCCGCCGCCAGCCGGCGCTCCAGCCACGTGAACTGTGACTCACTGAGCGACCCATTCCAGGGCTTGGCGTTGACGAGGCCGGCCGCATTGGCCTGCTCCAGGCGCTCCGCCGCCAGCCTCCGGCGCGGATCGTCCGGTGGTGGGGCAAACAGCGAGACATCGTTGCCGTCGAGTACGATGAAATGGATGCCGGCGACCGCAAAGTCGTAGTACGGGCCCTCCATGCCGAGCAGGCCCGGCACCCGCCCGAGATGTTCGGGCGCCACCTGGAAATCGTGATTGCCGAGCAGGAACCGGGTCTCCTGTCGCAGCGTCCGGTAGATCAGCAGGATTTTCTCGTAGCTCTCCACGTCGCGGTCGATGATGTCGCCGAGCGTCATGACGAAGCGCAGATCCTCCCCGTTCAGGGTCGCGACCGCTGCGCGCATCTTGTCGAGGCTGTTGGCGTAGTAGCGGCCGAGCGTCAGGTTGGGCGGCGCCTCGGCATATTGCGGATCGGCGATCACGCCGAAGCGTAGGGGCCCGTCGGCGGCTCCGGCGCGGCCGGCAAGGAGCGCGGCACTGGCGGCGAGGACGGAACGGCGGGACAGCATGGCGGCTTCTCGGCATCGGTGAGCCCAGGCAGGCTGGCGCGCCGGCATGACCGGCGGATGACGCCGAGCGGCGTCCCGGGGCGGTTCACGCGGGATCGCCGCCAGGACCCTTCAGCAAGCCCCCTCAAGCAAGACCCTTCAAGACCCTTCCCCCACCGGGCAAAACCACACTACAAGGCAGGCCCGGCCGGCCGCTGAAGGCCCGCTGCCCGTTCCAGGATCAGACGCCCGTATCCGATGCGTACAGCCAGCATCAGCCGCCGCACGGCAGAGACCGACGTGTCCGTCTCGATCGATCTCGACGGCACCGGCAAGGCCGCGATCGCGACCGGCGTCGGCTTTCTCGACCACATGTTGGAGCTGTTCGCCCGGCACGGCCTGTTCGACGTGACGATCAAGGTCGCTGGCGACCTGCACGTCGATCAACACCACACCACCGAGGATACCGGCATCGCGCTGGGCCAGGCGGTGGCTCAGGCGCTCGGCGACAAGCGCGGCATCGCCCGCTACGCCGACATCCACCTGCCGATGGACGAGACGCTGAGCCGCATCGCGATCGACATCTCCGGCCGCCCGTTCCTCGTGTTCCGCACGAGCTTCCGCGTCGAGAAGATCGGCCAGTTCGACACCGAGCTGGTCCGGGAGTTCTTCCAGGCTTTCGCGATGAATGCCGGCATCACGCTGCATGTCGAGACGCTCTACGGCGAGAACGCGCACCACATCGCCGAGAGCGTGTTCAAGGGGCTGGCCCGGAGCTTGCGGAAGGCCGTCGCCATCGACCCGCGTGAAGACGGCCGCGTTCCCTCCACCAAGGGATCGCTCTGAGACCATTTGAGGAGGAGCGAGGATGCGGACCTACACGCTGCACGTTCCCGAAGGCTCGGTTCGGGGTGACCCGCGGGCACTGGAACAGGCGCATCTCGTGCGCGACGGCTTCTCGTGGAACGCCTTCGCGTTCACGGTGCTGTGGTTCCTGCGCCACCGCCTCTGGCTCGCGGCGCTCCTCGTGCTGGTGGGGCTCGTCGGGCTGGCGTTCGCGGGCCGGGCTCTCGGCCTCTCGCCGTTCGCGGCGCTGATCGTGACGGTGCTGGTGAGCCTGCTGATCGGCATGGAGGCGTCGAGCCTGCGCCGCTGGACCTATGGCCGCCGGGGCAAGCCCGCTCTGGACGCGGTGATGGCGAACTCGCAGGAAGAGGCTGAATTGAAGGCCGCCGCCCGGTGGCTCGATGCCGAACCGGTTCCGGGCAGCGCCACGACGGGTTTCCCCACGTCGGCCGTGATCCGCCCGACGCATCGCCGCGGCGATGACGCGGTGATCGGTCTCTTCCCCGCGAGCGAGGGTGGACGGTGAGCGAGCAGACCGTCGCGATCATCGATTACGGATCGGGCAATCTCCACTCGGCGGCGAAGGCGTTCGAGCGTGCGGCGCGCGAGGCCGGGCTCGACGGCACCCGCATCGTCGTCACCGACGTGCCGGAAGCGGTGGCCGGGGCCGACCGCGTGGTGCTGCCCGGCGTCGGCGCCTATGCCGATTGCCGCCGCGGCCTCGATGCGGTGCCCGGCATGGTCGAGGCCATGACCGAGGCTGTCAGGGTGCAGGGCAAGCCATTCCTCGGCATCTGCGTCGGCATGCAGCTCATGGCAAGTCGCGGCCTCGAATACGAGGAGACCGCGGGCCTGAACTGGATTCCCGGCGATGTCGGCCCGATCGAGCCGGCCGACCCGGCGCTCAAGATCCCGCATATGGGCTGGAACACCCTGCATCTCGATCGTGAGCACGCACTGCTGCGCGACATCGCGATCGGGGAGGGCGGGCTCCACGCCTACTTCGTCCACAGCTTCGCGCTGAAGGCCGCCGAGCCGGCCGACGTGGTCGCCCATGCCGAGTATGGCGGGCCGGTCACGGCCATGGTCGCGCATGACAACATGGCGGGCACCCAGTTCCACCCCGAGAAGAGCCAGCGCCTCGGCCTCGCGCTCCTCGGCAACTTCCTGCGCTGGCGCCCCTGAGGGCCGCCTTTGTCCGACACATCGTATTCGCGAGCTGACGCGTGATCCTGTATCCGGCCATCGACCTCAAGGAAGGGCGCTGCGTCCGCCTCGTTCAAGGCGACATGGCCCAGGCCAAGGTTTTCAACGACGATCCCGCCGCGCAAGGGGCGGCCTTCGAGTCGCAGGGGTTCTCCTGGCTCCACGTCGTCGATCTCGACGGTGCCTTCGCCGGAGAGCCCCGCAACGCCGCGGCGGTCGATGCCATCCTGGCGCGCGTCAGCCTGCCGGTGCAGCTCGGCGGCGGCGTGCGCGAGATGCGCACCCTCGAAGGCTGGCTGGAAAAGGGCGTGAGCCGCGTCATCATCGGCACGGCCGCCGTGCGTGACCCCGCCTTCGTCCGCGAGGCGGCTCGCCGCCATCCCGGCCGTATCGCCGTCGGCATCGATGCCAAGGACGGTCGCGTGGCAGTGGAGGGCTGGGCCCAGACCTCCAGCATGACCGCGGAAGAGCTTGGGCGCCGTTTCGAGGATGCCGGTGTGGCCGCCATCATCTACACCGACATCGCCCGCGACGGCATCCTCAAGGGGCTCAACATCGAGATGACGCTGGCGCTGGCCTCGGCCGTCAGCATCCCGGTCATCGCCTCGGGCGGCCTCGCCTCGATTGCCGATGTGGAGCGGCTGCTCGAGCCGGACTGCGCCGTGCTGGCCGGCGCCATCACCGGCCGCGCCCTCTACGACGGCCGCATCGACCCGAGGGAAGCACTCGCCGCCATCGCCCGTGCCAGGGGCCGTGACCAGGGGAGCGCCGCGTGATCGCGGCCCTCCGACCCCCGACAGCCTGAAGGCATTCACGCGTGCTCAAGACCCGCATCATCCCCTGCCTGGACGTGAAGGACGGGCGCGTCGTGAAGGGCGTGCAATTCCTCGAACTGCGCGATGCCGGCGACCCGGTGGAGTCGGCCAAGGCCTACGATGCGGCCGGCGCCGACGAACTCTGTTTCCTCGACATCACCGCGAGCCACGAGGCGCGCGGCACCCTGCTCGACGTGGTGAGTCGCACGGCGGAAGCCTGCTTCATGCCCCTCACCGTCGGCGGCGGGGTGCGGACCGTGGCCGACGTGCGCACGCTCCTGCTCGCGGGCGCCGACAAGGTCGGCATCAACACTGCCGCCGTGAAGAATCCCGACTTCGTCGCCGAGGCGGCGGAAAAGTTCGGCGACCAGTGCATCGTCGTGGCGATCGACGCCAAGCGGGTCTCCGGTCCGGACGAAGCTGCACGCTGGGAAATCTTCACCCATGGCGGGCGCAACCCGACCGGGATCGATGCGGTGGAGTTCGCCCGTACGGTCTCCGAGCGGGGCGCGGGCGAACTCCTCGTCACATCCATGGACAAGGACGGCACCCGCTCCGGCTACGACCTCGCGCTCACCCGCGCCATCACCGATGCGGTGAGGGTGCCGGTGATCGCCTCCGGCGGCGTCGGCGGGCTCGACGACCTCGTGGCGGGTGTCCGTGACGGCGGCGCGAGCGCGGTGCTGGCCGCCTCGATCTTCCACTTCGGCCACCATACGGTCGGCGAGGCCAAGACCCACATGGCCGCCGCCGGACTTGCGATGCGGCTCGATCCGTAACCGGTATCCGGTGGGCGGGTGACAGCGCCCCTTGACCGGGCGCGTGGGCCTGCGCAGGGTTTAAAGTGCCGGTATCCGATCATGCGATGCCGCATGATACGGTTTTCGCTTGCGCGCCTTATGACGAAGTTCAGCCTCGACGACCTTGCCGCCCTCGTGGACAGCCGCGCCGGCACACCTCCCGAGACATCCTACACCGCAAAGCTGCTCTCCGAGGGGCCGGCCAAGGCTGCCAAGAAGCTCGGCGAGGAGGCGGTCGAGGCCGTCATCGCCGCGGTGCAGGGCGACCCCAAGGCGCTCGTCTCGGAGGCGGCCGACGTGCTCTATCACCTTGTCGTGACCTTGAAGGCGGCGGGTGTGCCGCTCGACGACGTGATGGCGGAGCTGGGTCGGCGCACCGCGCAGAGCGGGCTCGCCGAGAAGGCGGCGCGGAGGCACACATGATCGGCGCCCCGATCCCGTCGGCGGGGATCGAACCGGAGGAGCGCCAGAATCCCGTGACCGGCCAGGGGCCGGGCCGCCTCTCGCCCTACCGGATCTTTTCGCGGGACGAATGGGCGCAATTGCGCGCCGACGCCCCGCTGACGCTGAGCGCCGAAGATATCGGCCGCCTGCAATCCCTCAACGACCCGATCTCGATCGAGGAGGTGGTGGCGATCTACCTGCCGCTCTCCCGCCTGCTCTCGCTCTACGTCGCGGCGACGCAGGGGCTGTTCAAGGCGACGCAGCGCTTCCTGCTCGCCGAGCACGACGCCAAGGTGCCCTACATCATCGGCCTTGCCGGTTCGGTGGCGGTCGGCAAATCGACGACGGCGCGGGTGCTGAAGGCCCTGCTGGCCCGCTGGCCCAATACCCCGAAGGTCGATCTCATCACGACCGACGGCTTCCTCCACCCCAATGCCGAATTGCAGCGCATGGGCGCGATGGAGCGGAAGGGTTTTCCCGAGAGCTACGACAGCGCCGCCCTGCTGCGCTTCCTTGCCGACATCAAGGCCGGGCACCGGCGCGTCGCCGCCCCGGTCTATTCCCACCTCGTCTACGACGTTGTGCCCGGCGAGGAGCAGGTGATCGAATCGCCCGACATCCTCATCGTCGAGGGGCTGAACGTCCTCCAGCCGGCGCGCCTGCCGCGGGACGGCACCGCGATTCCCTTCGTCTCGGACTTCTTCGACTTCTCGATCTATCTCGACGGGCACGAGGACGACCTGCACCGCTGGTACGTCAATCGCTTCCTGCGCCTGCGCCAGACGGCCTTCCGCGATCCGCTCTCCTATTTCCGCAAATACGCCGAGGCCTCCGAGAGTGAGGCGCTGGAGATCGCCGACCGGCTCTGGACGACGATCAACCTGCCGAACCTGCGCGACAACATTCTGCCGACGCGCCAGCGGGCCGGCCTGATCCTGGCCAAGGGGCCGAGCCATCGCATCGAGAGCGTGGCGCTCCGGCGGTTGTAACCAGCGGCACTCAAGCGCTCGATTGTAGCCCCCCCCGCGCGTCGCGAGTCCGAGCATGTGCCGCCTGGATCGCGGTCACGCGACACACCCATCGACGGGGATACCCCGCGATGCGCGCTTCGCCTCCCATGCAGGCAGGTCGTCCTCGGTCGTCCCGACACAGAGATGCAATAGCCCTGTCCCGTCATGCTGCGGGCTCGACCCGCCATACAGGCGCTGCGGTGACACGGATGCGCCGCGCCCGAACCGGAGACGCACGTTCCACCCGCCGGCGTCGTAGGTCTGGAGTGTCTCGGACTTCAGAGCGTGCTCGAGACCAATAGCGGATTCGTAGAAGTCATGGGCTCTCTGTCCGTCATCGACGTGTAGCACCGGCTCTATGATGCAATCGGGCCGCAGCATCGCCGATCATTTTCTTCCTTTGAGGGCGCGATGCGGATCGGCGGGCACGGCATTTTCCTCCGATCTTGTCGGCTATGAATTGCAAGTCCGGTGGAAGACACCGGGGACAACTCGCCAAACGGCTCAGCTTGCCCGCAAATCGCCCCGCACTGCCTTGGGGATGCCACAACCTCGGCCGTGTTTGCGCCACATCCGGCGACGTAAGTGTGACCCATACGCCGCTGGCGCCATCACGAAGAGTGAGCGACGACAACGATGCAGGGCCGTACGATCGGATCGCCGCGTACTACCTCGACGCCCCGCAAGAGCGGGCGTCCCACCCCGTCCTCCGACGCCATCACCCTCAATTCCCGGACCGGGCGTGATCACGGCAGCCGCACGGCGCTGGTCCGCTCCATCCTCTCCATGACCCTGCTCGCCGGTGGCTTGAGCGCGGTTCTGCTCAATGCCGGCACCGATTTCGGCCGGGCCGAGGCCTCGACCAAGGTGTCCGACCTCGCCATGCCGAAGCCGCGCCTCCAGGCGCTCGCGCCCGAGATGCCGGTGCCGAGTGTGCTGGCGGCCTCCACGAGCTTCCACCCCGTGGGCGATCTCGACACCGAACTCGGCGCCAACACGGTCGATCGCGTCTCCTACGACTTCCTGCTCTCGCAGACCTCGACCGGCGACCCGAACGACATCCTCGAATTCGGGCCGATGAAGATCCGCCGCCACCTCGTCCAGACGATCGTGAAGGCGTCACAGGCGGTCCAGACCGATCCGGTCCTGCTCATGGCCGTGGCCGACAAGGAATCGAGCTTCATCACCGCCGTCCAGGCCAAGACCTCGTCGGCCACCGGCCTGTTCCAGTTCATCGAGCGCACCTGGCTCGGCGTGATCCGCGACTTCGGACCCCGATACGGGTACGAGAAGGAGGCCGGCCTGGTCGTCCCGGACGGCAACGACCGGCCGTCGATCCAGGATCAGGCCGAACGCTCCCGCATCCTCGACCTGCGCCGCGACCCCTACCTCTCGGCCGTCATGGCCGGCGAGATGTTGAAGCGCGACGCCGGGCGCATCGCTCTGAAGATCGGCCGCGAGCTGACGCTCGGCGAAGTCTACCTCGCCCACTTCCTCGGACCGGACGACGCCGAGAACTTCCTGTCTCAGGTCGTCGACAAGCCCACCGCCGCCGCCGCGACCCTGCTGCCCGGCCCGGCCCGGGCCAACCGTTCGATCTTCTTTGCCGGCACCACCGGCCGGGGCCGCCACCGCAAGCCTGCGAGCCTCTCGGTCGCGCAGGTGCACCAGAAGTTCGAGGCCATGATGAACGCCCGCGGCGACCGCTATCGCGATGTCCGCACCGTGGCCGGCCTCGTCGCGCTCGCCGATGCCGAGGCCGTTCAGTAGCACTGCGGCCGCCCGCCGCGCGGCGGGCCCGCGACGGTGAAAATCTTCCTCCGACGCAACTGAGCGGCACCCGCCGGCTTTGTTATGTTGTGGTGCGGCCCGGACGCGCAGGGGAGGATCGTTTCGCCTTGAACGACACGTTTCGAAACCGATCGCATCGGGGGTCCGCCGATGATCCTCTGCTGCCGAGCATGAAGCTCGATCAAATCGGGCAGGCGCTCGCCTCCTGCTACGACAACCTCGTCGCGGAAGGCATTCCCGACCATCTCGCCGCCCTGGTTCGGCGAGTCGATCATGCTGAACGCGCCATGCCTGCGAAGACCGAGCGCGCGGATGCCCGCATCGCCCTCGTGGTCGAGGATGAGCGCGACACCCGCGAATTGGCCGAAAGCGTGCTCGAAGAGACCGAGTTGCGCGTCATCGGCTGCGACAGCGCCGAGCGCGCGCTGAGCGTCCTGCAGGAGTGCGGCGGTGATGTCGCCCTCGTCTTCGCGGATATCCGCCTTGCGGGAGCGATGGATGGGCTTCAACTCGCCCGGGCCATCGCCACCCTCTGGCCGCGAACCCGGCTGGTCGTGACCTCCGGCGTCGAACCGGAGCACGGCGCGGCGTTGCCGGAAGGGGCGGTGTTCATCCCGAAGCCGTGGCGCGCCTTCGATGTGCTGGTCGAGGCCGAACGGGCCGCCCGCGACCCGTCTCCCCCCGTGAGCTGACCGCGCCGAAGGCGTGGTCAGGATTGTCGAAGCGCCGTCCGAACGGCCCTCAGGCCGCGACCGCATCGCGCCGACGGCGCCGGGGTAGGAAAAAGACGGCTGCGCCGATCAGGCCGACGACGCCGGCACCCATGCCGACATAGACGAGTTCCGCGTCGGTCCTCTCCTGATGCGCGGTGTCATCCAAGATGATGATGTTGTCGTCCGCCCTCAGTGATCCCGCTTCCCCGGCGATGTATTTGATGGGCAGGCGATCGATGGCCAGTTGGTTGTCGACGATGACCTGGGCGGCCAGCGCTTGCGAAATCGAAACCCCTTCGGCCTTTCGCCGCAGGCCGCCGCGATCCATCCAACTCAGGTCGAGCTTGTAGTTCGTTCCGCCGCGACGGCGCTTGACCCGTGTCGCGCTGTCGATCGTCGCCTCGGTCTGGATGCCCATTGCCATCACATCCCGCCGACGATTTCCGTCCTGCCAGCATGCGAAAGCCAAGATCGGTCCGCCGATCGCGCAGAGGACCGTAAGCCACTTCAGTTTGCCGAGGAGCCAACCCACCATACCTTCGACCTCTTCCAAGTTTCGAGGCAATCAGGCTAGGCGGGGCAACCGAAAAAATCAAACGAACCACGGGTTGATTGGGTTCGGTGAAGATTTTACTTCGTGAAGTCATGGCGTTGAGACGGCTCTATTGATGGAAGCTCTCGCGGAGCGCCGCAGCTTTGCCGGCAGGCGGTTGGGCGCAGGCTTCGCCGAATCGGCTCAAGCGATCTCGTTGTGACGCGTCAAGCACTTGGCGACCGCTACAAGCCGACGACGATCGGCAACCGACCGTCCTTGGCAGCGAAGTAAGTCTTGGCTGACGGCCCCAGGCGGGTCACGCGTCGCTCCCGGCCATACCGGCTTCGGGAGTAACCATATCGCAATGGCCAAGCTGATGCGAGCCGCCGCACGGCCGAGTCGTGGAAAATCCGTAAACAGCGTGGAACCGACCAAGCACAGTCACGCTTGTAATTGCAAAGATTACTGCACAGGTAGGCACCTGCGATGAAGACCTTGGCATCTGTTCTCGCCGGCGTTGTCGGCGTCTGTGTTCTCACGATGGGCGCCGCAAACGCCGCGCCCTACGACCCGTTCGGCTCGGACGGCGATGATTATCAGGAGCAGTCGTCGCCCGGCGGCTGGCCGGTCTACGATCCCTATGCCACGCAGCGCGGCGCCGGCGCGCGAGGCTACAGCCAGGGTTACGGAGAGGCTGAGGCTGCTCAGGCACAGGTAGCGCGTATTCCCCGCGAAATCGTGGAGTATGACAGCCGCTACGCACCGGGCACGATCGTCGTCTCCACGGCCGAGCGCCGCCTCTACTACGTGATGCCGGGCGGACAGGCCGTTCGTTACGGTGTCGGCGTCGGGCGTCCGGGCTTTACCTGGAGCGGCGTGAACAAGATCACCGCCAAGCGTGAGTGGCCGGGCTGGACGCCTCCGGCGGCGATGATCGCCCGTCGTCCCGATCTGCCGCGCTACATGGCCGGCGGCATCGAGAACCCGCTCGGCGCCCGCGCGATGTATATCGGCAAGTCGGAATACCGGATCCACGGCTCCAATGAGCCGGACACGATCGGGCAGGCGGTCTCCTCGGGCTGCATCCGCATGACAAACGAGGACGTTACCGACCTCTATTCCCGTGTGAAGGTCGGTGCGACCGTCATCGTCAACTGACGCGCCGGATCATCGAGGCTTTTGAGAAGAGCCGCGCCGGTCATCCCGGCGCGGCTCTTTTTTTACCTCGGTCTAGCGCATCGTGACGCGCCGAGGGCGGTCGTTATCGTGCGAAAGGGCGTTTACGGTGCGACTCGTCCGACGGCCGTCCGCGGGCCGTTCAGGAACGACACCGGCATATCGCAGAAGCAGCGGGCGCCCAGCGGGCGCGGGCCCGGCAGAGGGCAGGAGAACGGCTGCAGGCCGCTGATGCCCGATTGCACCGCATCGCAATTGAGGCCCATGGCTCGGCGCGGCGGCGGACCGCCCCAGTCGCGATCGCGATAGGCGCGTGCGCGGGGCGGAGGCGCATCGTAGCCGTCGTCGTAATATTGTGCCTGGGCGGGCGCGAGGCTTCCGGCCGCGACGGCGATCAGGGCCGCGAGGCCGAGAGTACGAACGGGACGCATCGTGTCCAAAACCTCCGCTGGGCCGCCCCACACGGAGCCGGCGAGGTGTGGAGCCTTGCGGTGTCCGGACGGCGGAAAAGTGGCGGAGCCAGAGACCGCTTTTCTGGATGAAGCTCGGAGACCGAGGCCCGAAACGAGGAACGGCCCACTCCGTCGGGAGCGGGCCGTCGGCCTTACGTGCCGTCCGAGCCGAAGCGCGGAGGGTGCGTCAGGACGTGGCCTTCTGCGCGTCGTTGGCGTTCTCGCGGGCCGTCTCGACGCCCTGCTCGTAGGCCTGACGGGCGTCGGCAGCACCCTGCTGCATGGCGCTCTTGGCATTCTCGGCGCTCTGCTGAAAAGCGCTCTGTGCGAGGCCGCCGAACTCCTTGGCCTGCGCTTGGATCGCAGCGAACTGCGCGCGCACGAACTCGGCCTGGTGCTGCATGGCCTCCTGAACATCGCGCGAGCGCACGAGCTTCTGCGCCAGGTCGAACGCCGCGTTGACGTTCTGCTCAGCGTATTCGAAGCCGCGGGAGGAGATGCTGGTGGCGTTGCTACGGGCGAGGTCGGTCGAGCCCTGGACCGTGTCGGCGGTGCGGCGGGCCGCGCCGATGAAGGAATCGAACGCCTTGCGGGCCTGCTCGACGCTCTTCTCCGCGAAATCGCGCATCTCGGTGGGGACTTCGTAGTTGGGGGTGTTCGTCACGTCTCTCTCCTTAAGTTCGCATCGAGCGCTCGTTGTGCGGCGCACAATGTGCAATGCACAATAGCGCGGGGGTCGCCTTTTTTCCAGCCCCGGAGGACCAATTAAGGTTACCAGTTGATAAACGTGTGTCGGCGGGCTTCAGTGTCCACGTCTGGCCGCAGTTAAGTTACACAGGGCGCACGTGTTCATGCCCCGAACGACCGGCGACAGGGCGATGAAGGGGCTCATGACCAGGGTTCGGATGTCGGACCGCGCAGTGCAGGCTTCTCATCCGGGCGACGATGCGGCCATTCGTGCCGCGTTGGCGCGATGGAGAGGCGACGCGTCGATCGCGCATCTCGTTCGCGAGGGCAGTGCGCTTCTCGTTCTCGACGAGGCGGCCGGTCGCATCCTCCATGCGGCGGGTGCGGCGCTCCCCCTACGGGCCGGCATCGCCGACTCGGACGGCACTGTCCTTTCTGCGCTGCGCCTGTCCGAGCAGATCCGCCGCGCCGGCGTCCTGGACGCGCGGCCCCGCATGGTTCGCTTGCGCGTCGATCCCCGCGGCGTCGCGCCTCCGGTGGTCGCTCTCGCTGCGCGAGCCGAGCTGGGGGAGGGGCGTTCAGTCCTGCTTCTGGCTCCGATCGGAGCCTTGCCGGCCCTGCGGCCGTTCGACAGCGGGCCCGCCAAGGCCGATCTCCCCCCCGCGGATGCGGGTCCGGATGTTGCGAAGCCCGAGGTCCCTTCGCCATCCTCGATGTCGGAAGGGGAGCCGGATGAACTGCCCCTCCGTGTGATCTGGCGCAGCGATGGCGATGGCGTGCTGACCCATGTCTCGCGGACCCATCTCGACCTCGCCGAGGCCCTGTCCGGCCGCACATGGGCGATGCTCGCCGCCGACGGTGTGATCGAGGGCGCGGCGCTGACGCACGCGCTCGCCGACCGGCGTACCTTCCGGGCCCTGCCGCTTCTGGTGCGCGGTCGTGCCTATGAGCACGCGCTCGAAATCTCCGGCGCTCCGACCGGCCGCGCGACGGATGATTTCGCCGGGTTCGGCGGCTTCGCGATCTTGGGCGAGCGTCATGCCCGCGCGATGGAGAGCGCGCACGAGGATGAGGAAGACGAACCGGCGAGCTTCGAGGAAGAGGCGTTAGTCGAAGAGACGGAGGCGGAAGCCGGCCTGTCGGTCAACGAGCATGCCGCTTTCCGCGAGGTCGCGCGCGTTCTTGGCCTGCGGTTCGCCCCCGATGAGGATGGGGACGACGCAGCGCCGATGCCCGCGCGTCCCGAATCCGCGCAGAGTGGCTCGGTGATGCCGTTCCCGATCCCGCAGGGTCGCCTCTCGGAGTGCGAGGCGCGCGCGCGTCTCGCGCTCACCGACCTGCTCGAAAGTCTCCCCCTCGGCGTGCTCGTCTACCGTGGCAGCGAGATGCTGTTCGCCAGCCGCACCTTCCTCGATCTCACCGGCTACGCGGATCTGCCGGCCCTGCGGCAGGCGGGCCTTGCGCATCTCTTCCGTGGCCTTCCGCCCAGGGACCGGGAGATCATCGGGCCGGTTCCCTTCGCGCGGCCCGAAGGCGGTACGGTGGCGCTCCTCGTCGATCGAGCCGGCCTCGTCTGGGAGGGGGCGGCGGCGGAAATCTGCCTCGCGCGGGCGATGCCTGCTGGCGGCGACGTCGATTTCCCGGCCGTTCCGGCCAATGCCGCGCGGCTGCGGGCGGAGAAGGTGCTCGACAGCCTGGAGGAGGGCGTCGTCACGCTCGATGCCGAGGGCCGTGTCGTCGGCCTGAACCCGAGCGCTGCCGAACTCGTCCATGCGCATCCCAAGGAGATCGTGGGCGGGCGCTTCGCCGACCTGTTCGCGCCCGAGAGCCTGTCGGCGCTGGAGACGGCCGTTACCGATTCCCGCCGCTCCGGTGCGAGCGCGATCCACGGCGTGACCGTCCGCACCGGGGCGGCGGCGTTGCGCCTGCGCATCGCCCGGCTGCTCGGAGAGGACGCGCCGGGTTACTGCGCCAGCCTGCGCGAAATCCGCGACGAGGATGGGGCGCCCCCGGCACCGGCCGCGGAAACCGCGCGGTGGAGCGAGCCCGAGGCGGAAGGTGCCTGGAAGGCCAACGCGCTCGCGCGCGTCAGCCACGAAATCCGCCCCTCGCTCAACGCGATTCTCGGCCTCACCGACATGATGCTCTCCGACCGCTTCGATCGGGCGGATGCCGAGCGTCTGGAGGCCTATTTGCGCGAAGTGCGTCTCTCCGGCGGCCGGATCGCCGCCTTGATCGACGACTTGCGCGATCTCGCCGAGATTCAGGCCGGCCGCGGCAAGCTCACCTTCGCCGATCTTGCGCTCAACGACCTCGTCGCCGCCTGCATCGCGGCGCAGCAGCCGAAGGCGGCGCGCGACCGCATCGTCCTGCGCACCAGCCTCGCCCCCAACTTGCCGGCGATGAAGGCGGACGAGCGTTCGATCCGGCAGGCGGCGCTGACCGTGCTCGGAAACGCGATCCGCGTCACCGAGGCCGGCGGACAGGTGATCGTCTCGACCACGCTCGCCGAACGCGGCGAGGTCGCCCTGCGTGTGCGCGACACCGGCACCGGCATGACCGAAGACGAACTGATGGGCGCACTCGAGCCGTTCGGGGCCGATCTTGGCACCGCTCCGGAGGGAGATGGGAAGGGGTTCGGGCTGACGCTGACCAAGGCGCTCGTGGAGGCCAACCGCGGACGTTTTCGCATCAGTAGCCGCAAGGATGAGGGCACCCTCGTTGAGATGCTGTTTCCGGCCGCCTGACGGGTTGGAGCACCGATCGTAGCCGCTGCGGCTGCCAGCCAATTCCCGTGACACGACAAGCGTTTCCCGGTGTTGCTCCGGAAGACCGCCAGTCTGCGCAGCGCCTCCAATGAATTACTGTGCAACTCGATTGCGCAAAACCGCCGAACTCGACTTTTTGGTGCTTGCCGGGTGTATTCATCTGCGCTTAAGAGTTCTGAGGAAGCCCCGGCTGCGCGGACCTTCGCGATACGATCGGGCACCGGCAGGGAAGAAACCAAATGAGCGAGAAGGTCATCGACGTTCAGGATGCCTGGCGGGACCGGGCTCTGATCGACGAAGCCAAGTACAGGGAGATGTACGAGGCCTCCGTTTCTGATCCTGAGGCGTTCTGGGGCGAGCACGGCAAGCGGATCGACTGGTCGACGCCTTTCAGCAAAGTCAAGAATACGAGCTTCGCGCCCGAAAACGTCTCGATCAAATGGTTCGAGGACGGCAAGACCAACGTCGCACTCAACTGCATCGACCGCCACCTCGAGACCCGCGGAGACCAGACCGCGATCATCTGGGAAGGCGACGATCCCAACGAGTCGAAGCACATCACTTACCGGCAGTTGCACGCCGAAGTGTGCCGGATGGCCAACGTTCTGCGCAACCGCGGCGTCGGCAAAGGTGATCGCGTCACGCTCTACCTTCCGATGATCCCCGAGGCCGCCTACGCGATGCTGGCCTGCGCGCGTCTGGGCGCCATCCACGCCATCGTCTTCGGTGGCTTCTCGCCCGACTCGCTGGCGAGCCGGATCAAGGGGTGCGGCTCGAAGCTCGTCATCACTGCCGACGAGGGTCTGCGCGGCGGGCGCAAGGTGCCGCTCAAGGCCAACGTGGACGAAGCGATCAAGCGCCTCGACGCGGACTTCGTGGACCACGTCATCGTGGTCAAGCGCACGGGCGGCAACGTGGCGATGGAGCCGGGCCGCGACGTCTACTACCACGAGGCCGCCGAGCAGGTGACCGATGATTGCCCGGCCGAGGCCGTCGAGGCCGAGCACCCGCTGTTCATCCTCTACACGTCGGGCTCGACGGGCCAGCCGAAGGGCGTGGTGCACACCACCGGTGGCTACCTCGTCTACGCCTCGATGACCCACCAATACGTCTTCGATTACCACGACGGCGACGTCTATTGGTGCACGGCCGATGTGGGCTGGGTCACCGGCCACAGCTACATCGTCTACGGTCCGCTCGCGAACGGCGCGACCACGCTAATGTTCGAGGGTATCCCGACCTATCCGTCGAATTCCCGCTTCTGGGAGGTCATCGACAAGCATAAGGTCAATATCTTCTACACCGCGCCGACCGCGATCCGCTCGCTCATGGGCGGCGGCGAGGGCCCGGTGAAGAAGACCTCGCGCCAATCCCTTCGGGTACTGGGTTCGGTCGGCGAGCCGATCAACCCGGAAGCCTGGGACTGGTACTACCGTGTCGTCGGCGATTCCCGCTGCTCGATCGTCGATACGTGGTGGCAGACCGAGACCGGCGGCATCCTCATCACCCCTCTGCCGGGGGCGACGCGGCTGAAGCCCGGCTCCGCCACGCTCCCGTTCTTCGGCGTGCAGCCGGTGATGGTCGATGCCGAGGGCAAGGTGCTGGATGGCGCCTGCGAGGGCAACCTCTGCATCAAGGACAGCTGGCCCGGCCAGATGCGCACGGTCTACGGCGACCACGAGCGCTTCGAGCAGACCTACTTCTCGACCTACAAGGATCTCTACTTCACCGGCGACGGCGCCCGGCGCGACGCGGACGGCTATTACTGGATCACCGGCCGCGTGGACGACGTCATCAACGTCTCGGGCCACCGCATGGGTACGGCGGAGGTCGAATCCTCCCTCGTCGCCCACCCGAAGGTCTCGGAAGCCGCGGTCGTGGGTTATCCCCACAACGTCAAGGGCCAGGGCATCTACGCCTACGTTACCCTCAACGAGGGTGAGGAGGGTACGGACGAACTGCGCAAGGAGTTGGTCACCTGGGTCCGCAAGGATATCGGCCCGATCGCCTCGCCCGATCTGCTCCAGTTCGCGCCCGGCCTGCCCAAGACCCGCTCCGGCAAGATCATGCGCCGCATCCTGCGCAAGATCGCCGAGGACGATTTCGGCTCGCTCGGCGACACCTCGACCTTGGCCGAGCCAGCCGTGGTCGATGACCTGATCGAAAACCGCCAGAACCGCTCGGCCTGAGCGGATCACGACAAGCGCCCGCCACCTCGCGCGGCGGGCGCCCTTCCGGGCACGGCCTCGATGCCTGGAATCCACGGTGCCGGTCGCCCCCTTGCGGGCGGTCCGGGGCCGGTTTGTGCCGGAGCGGACGCCAACGCTTCGGTCGTCACGATCACAGAACAAAGCAGCCGATCACCCGGCCCCGAGGCCGCGGTGAGACAGGATCGCGCGGGAGGAGATTCATGAGTAGCATCCAGACGGTGAGGCCGTCCGCGACGTCGGACGCCCGCACACTCCATGGGGCGGGCGCCCCCGAAATGCCCGAGCCCGATCAGCGGCTCGACCGGATCGCCGAGCACCCGATCTTCAAGACGTTGGTTCACGAGCGCACGCGCTTCGGCTGGATCCTCACCGGCCTGATGCTGCTGGTCTATTTCGGCTTCATCGGGCTCATTGCCTTCGACAAGGCGCTACTCGCGACGAAGGTCGGCGGCACGGCCTCGCTCGGGTTCTACATGGGCATGTTCGTCATCGTCTTCGCCTTCGTGCTGACCGGCATCTACGTCGCCCGCGCCAACACCCGCTACGACCGGCTCTCGGCCGAACTCATCCGGAGCCTCGCGAAATGATCCGTCCCGTTTGCCGATCCGTCGCGCTCCTCGGCGCGAGCCTCGCGCTCGGCGCCGGTTCGGCGCTCGCCGCCGGCCCCGACATGGGCGCCGTGCAGCAGCAGGCCACGAACTGGCCCGCGATCTTCATGTTCCTGTTCTTCGTGCTGTTCACCCTCGGGATCACCTACCGGGCGGCGAAGGGTTCGAAGTCGGCGGCCGACTTCTACGCGGCCGGCGGCGGCATCTCCGCCCGCACGAACTCGCTCGCGATCGCCGGCGACTACATGTCGGCGGCCTCCTTCCTCGGCATCTCCGGCCTTGTCTATTCCTCGGGGTTCGACGGCCTGATCTACTCGACGGGCTTTCTCGTCGGCTGGCCGATCGTGCTGTTCCTGATCGCCGAGCGCCTGCGCAACCTCGGCAAGTTCACCTTCGCGGATGTCGCGAGCTTCCGCCTCGATCAGACCTCGATCCGCATCATCTCGGCGACCGGCACCCTCGTCGTCGTGGCGTTCTACCTGATCGCGCAGATGGTCGGCGCCGGTAAGTTGATCCAGCTTCTGTTCGGCCTGCCCTACCTCTATGCGGTGGTAATCGTCGGCGCGCTGATGATCATCTACGTCGCCTTCGGCGGCATGAAGGCGACGACCTGGGTGCAGGTCATCAAGGCCTGCCTGCTCCTGGGCGGTGCGACCTTCATGGCTGGCGCGGTGCTCTACAAGTACGGCTTCAGCCCGGAGAAGCTGTTCGCCGCGGCGGTGCAGACCCATCCGAAGGGCGATTCCATCATGGCGCCCGGCGGCCTCGTGACGAACCCGATCGACTCGATCTCCCTCGGCGTCGGCCTGATGTTCGGCACGGCGGGCCTGCCGCACATCCTGATGCGCTTCTTCACGGTGTCGGATGCGCAGGCTGCGCGGAAGTCGGTGTTCTACGCCACCGGCCTGATCGGCTACTTCTACATCCTCACCTTCATCATCGGTTTCGGCGGCATCGCCCTGCTGATGTCCGACCCGAGCTACTTCAAGCTCGGCGCCGACGGCGTCGCCTACGACAAGATCAAGGACATGGTCGGCGGCACCAACATGGTGGCCGTGAACCTCGCCAACGCGGTGGGCGGGCCGTACTTCCTCGGCTTCATCTCGGCGGTGGCCTTCGCGACCATCCTCGCGGTGGTGGCGGGCCTGACGCTCGCCGGCGCCTCGGCGATCAGCCACGATCTCTACGCCCAGGTCTTCGCCCGCGGCCGTACCACGGAGAAGGCGGAGGTGAACCTCTCAAAGCTCTCCGCCGTCGGCATCGGCATCGTCGCGATCTATCTCGGCTACGTGTTCGAGAACCAGAACGTCGCCTTCATGGTCGGCCTCGCCTTCTCGGTCGCGGCGAGCTGCAACTTCCCCGTCCTGGCCATGTCGATCCTGTGGCGCGGTACCACGACCTGGGGTGCGCTCATCGGCGGCCTGGTCGGGCTCGTGGCGGCGGTGGTCATGGTGGTGCTGTCCGATGCGGTCTGGGTGAAGACCTTTGGCTATCCGGCCGCTCTGTTCCCCTATGCCAACCCGGCCCTGTTCTCGATGCCGCTCGCCTTCCTGACGATCTGGGGCATCTCGACCATCGACCGGACCCGCCGGGCCAATCGGGAGCGTGCCGCCTTCGACGCGCAGTTCGTGCGCTCGGAGACCGGCATCGGGGCGTCGGGCGCGCACGCGCACTGAAGCGTCTGTCCTGCAGGAAACGCAAAGGGGCGCGGCCGATAAGGCTGCGCCCCTTTCGCTTGTCCGCTTCTGGCTGATCCGCTCGGGGCACCCCGGAGCCGTCTGTCATCGCGAGGCGGTGCCGAAGCGAACCGAGACGCGACCTTTTCGGCTCAAGCGCATTCCGACGGCGTTGTTACCGTCTCGTCGAGAGAATGCGCGTCGAAACGATGACCTGGATCGCCTCGCTTTCGCTCAAGATGACGGCGCTTCGCAACGCCAGGCGCGTCAATGAAAAAAGCCCCGCCGTGAGGCGGGGCTTTTTTGTTCATTCGGCCGGCGCGCGAGGTGGGGCCGGCGCTCAGTGCCGGAAGTGGCGCACGCTGGTGAACACCATGGCGAGCCCGGCCTCGTCGGCGGCCCGGATCACCTCATCGTCGCGCATCGAACCGCCGGGCTGGATCACGGCGGTGGCACCGGCTTCCGCCGCGGCGAGCAGGCCGTCGGCGAAGGGGAAGAAGGCGTCGGAGGCGACGGCCGAACCCTTGGCAAGGCTCTCGGACAGGCCGAGGCGCTGCGCCGCTTCCGCCGCCTTGCGCGCGGCGGTGATCGAGGAATCCACCCGCGACATCTGCCCGGCACCGATGCCGACCGTGGCCCCGCCCTTCGCGTAGACGATGGCGTTCGATTTCACGTGCTTGGCCACCCGATAGGCAAAGCGCATGTCGGCGAGTTCCGCCTCGCTCGGGGCGCGCCGAGTCACGACCTTCAGCTCCATGTCGTCCACGCTGAGCGCATCCCGGCCCTGGACCAGGAAGCCGCCCGCCACGGTGCGGACGACCTCGCCCTTCGCCCGCGGGTCGGCGAGTCCGCCCGCCAGCAGCAGCCGCAGGTTCTTCTTGGCGCCGACGATGGCGCGTGCCTCCTCGGAGGCGTCGGGGGCGATGATGACCTCGGTGAAGATCTCGACGATCTTTCGCGCGGCCTCGGCGTCGAGCGGCCGGTTGAGCGCAACGATGCCACCGAAGGCCGAGGTCGGGTCGCAGGCCAGCGCCTGCTCGTAGGCCGCCAGCAGATCCGCCCCCTCCGCGACGCCGCAGGGGTTGGCGTGTTTGATGATCGCCACCGCCGCCGTGCGGGCGGGGTCGAACTCGGCGACGCATTCATAGGCCGCGTCGGTGTCGTTGAGGTTGTTGTAGGACAGTTCCTTGCCCTGGACCTGCCGGGCGGTGGCGATGCCGGGGCGCAGGGTCCCTGGCAGGCGGTAGAAGGCGGCCGACTGGTGCGGGTTTTCGCCGTAGCGCAAGCTCTGGGCGAGCGTGCCGCCGAGCGCCTTGAAGGTCGGGGCCGCGTCGTTCCCCTCGACCTCGGCGAGCCAGTTGGCGATCGCCGCGTCGTAGGAGGCGGTGCGCGAAAACGCCTTCTGCGCGAGCCGGCGGCGGGTCGCGGCGGTGAGGTTGCCCCCGTGCGCCGAGAGTTCGGCGAGGATGGTCGCATAGTCCGAGACATCGACCACCACGGCGACGTCGGCATGGTTCTTGGCCGCCGCGCGGATCATCGCCGGGCCGCCGACATCGATGTTCTCGACACAGTCGTCGTAGGCCTTGCCGGCCTTCAGCGTCTCCTCGAACGGGTAGAGGTTGACCACGAGCAGGTCGATCGCGCCGATGCCGTGGGCGGCCAACGCTGCCTGATGCTCGGGGTTGTCGCGCACCGCGAGCAAGCCGCCATGGACGGCCGGATGCAGCGTCTTCACCCGCCCGTCCATCATCTCGGGGAAGCGCGTCAGCTCGGACACTTCCCGGACGGCCAGCCCCGCTCCGGTGAGCGCACGGTGGGTGCCCCCCGTCGAGACCAGTTCGACGCCCCGCTGGCTCAGCGCCGCAGCAAAGTCCGTGAGCCCGGTCTTGTCCGAAACGGAGAGGAGGGCGCGGGTGACCCGGATCTGGTCGCGCGGCATGGGGATCGCCTGTGTGGTCGGTGAGGGAATTTGCGCGCGCGGTAGCACGGAACCGGCTGGGGCGAACAGTTGAAGCGGACGATCTCCGCCTGAAGACGCGGTTGTTTCAACCGCTACACTTAAGAGCTGCGTCAGACCGAGCGGCACGGAAGCCCTCGTCGGGGGGCTTCCGTGCTACCGGTTGAGGCCAGTCGCTCCGCAATTGGGGAGCAATCGGCACAGAGCCGGGTTCACCGCCGACCGAAATCAGACCTGCTCGATCTGCCAGCGTACCAGCGCGTCCTCGTCCACCGTGAGGTGCAGGACGATCTGCGCAGTGCGCCGCGCACCGACGACGCCTGCGAAATACACGCTCTCCTCGATCGCCGCCGTCGCACCCTCCACCGTGAAGCGCCATCGCTCACCCGTCGGCAGGCCCAGCATCACGCTGCCGTCGTCCTGAGGCTGCGCCGCGACGGCGGTGTGTAGATGGAAGCGCACCGCCACCGGCTGGGGCCGCGAGCGCGGGCGCTTGCTGTCACGCCGGAACGCATCCTCGCCTGCCAGACGCACGGGGCTGTCGGAAAGGCGCCAGCGGCGCTCGTGCAGGATCCCGAATTCCGTGGCGTAGCCGTCATGGCGCGCGGCGAGGACCGCGGCGCCGTTCTCCGTGCGCCGCTCGACCGCGACCGGACCGGGGCCGCGCAGGACCACGGGGCCGCGGCGGTGCAGCAGCCAGCGGGCGGCGATCCGGCTGATCCACCAATCCTCCGGCTGGTCGAGGAAGCGGTAGGAGGAGGTGTCGGCGACCGTCGCCGTCGAGTGGGCGGCGGTGCTGCGCGCGGCCCGGCGCAACTCGCCGCCGCTCGCGGGACTGCCGCAATTGACGACGATGCGCTGCGCCCCGCTCGTCAGTTCGAAGGAGAGGCAGCCGGCGCCAGCCTCGCGCGACTGATCCATCGGCGGCGGTGCACCGACATCGCAGACGAGCACGACCCGCCCCAGTTCGAGCCGGGCGTAGCCGGAATGGGAGGCGTACATCAGTGGCTCGGTGCCGGCCCCGTCATAGACCAGCAGCGTGGCGAGATGGTCGGCCGCCGTCACGCCCATGCCGTTGAAGTGGCTGAGCGAGGCATCGCCGTGGCGCAGGAGGCGTAGCGCCGGTAGCATCCGGTCGACGGCGCGCAGGAGCGCCTCCGGCGGATCGACGCTGCGGCTGAGGAAGCTCTGGCGAAGCGGTAGCAGATCGAGCAGCAGCTCCATGGCGAACCGTGGATCGCGGGACTGATGGCCGCCATCCGGCAGGATCTGCGCTTCGAGTTCACGCACGAGGATGCGGGTGGCCCGGCGCAGGATCGGCTCGATGCCCTCGCAGCTTAGGCCGGCATAGGTCAGCGCCACCGCCGCCAGCAGGCGCGATTGCGGCGGTGACGAGCGCCGCAGCGAGCGCTCCAGTTCCCGCGCACCCTTGCCCACGGCCTTGAGGAAGGCCTGATAGAAGGCGTGGTCTGCCCCCTCGAGCACCAACGGAGACTGGCACAGGAACGAGATCAGCCGGCGTGAGGCGACCGGCACCGGGCTGGCGCGGGTGGCCTCGCCGCGTCCGCCCATGAAGTCCGAGACGAAGGCGCGGGCATTGGCGCGGGCCAGGGCCGTGTCGGCAGCCCGCAGGTGGCGCAGCCAGCCGAAGCCGTAGAGCGCGTCCGCCCATTCGGGGGAGGGGGGATCGTAGTCGAAGGGCGAGCGTCCGCTCACCACCAACGAGCGGCCGGCAAAGACGAATAGGCCGGAATAGATGTCGTCGGCGAGCGAGGCGTCGCTGGTCCGCAGGTCGTGCGGCGCGATCACGAGGCCGGTCACCCGCGCGCGGGTGAGGATCTCGGGCCGCGCCGTGAGCTGTGCTGTCCGCTCGCGAACCGCGCGGACGATCTCGTGACCGAGCAGGCGGTAGAGCTGCCAGCGTTCGGGGCCCCTGCCCAAGCCGTATCCTCCGAGCCTTCGAGACGGGCCGTACGGGTCGCCGCCCGGACCCGCACGATGGGCGCCCGGCTGCCGGCTTCGGCCAAGCTTATGCCCGTCCTCTTAACCGCCCTTTAACGCTGTGTCGTCCTCGCCGGGGCCGGCATCCCCGGAATGCACCGGCCCGACGCGGCGGCGCTTCGCCGCTCAGGCGGGGCCGGTCTCGACGGGGCGGGCGGGATCGGCGCCCCACTCCGACCACGAGCCGTCGTAGAGCGCCCGCGGCTCCTTGCCCAAAGTCTCGAGTGCCAGCGCCACGATGGCTGCGGTCACGCCCGAGCCGCAGGTGGTCACGACGGGCCGGTTGAGATCGACGCCGGCCTCCGCGATTGCGGCCCTCAGCGAGGCCTCGTCCCGCAGGCGGCCATTCGCTTGGAGGGCGGCGTAATGCAGGTTCTTGGCGCCGGGCATATGCCCGGGGCGAACGCCGGGGCGCGGCTCCGCCTCCTCGCCGCGGAAGCGCGGGCCGGAGCGCGCATCGACCACCTGCGTCGTGCCGCCGGCCAGGGCGCGGGCGATGTCACCCGCATCCGCCACGGCGCCGTTGTCGAGCCGGGCGGTGAAATGGCGCCGGTCGCGCGGGCGGCCCTCGCCGTCCTCGGTCGGGTAGCCCGCCGCGACCCAGGCGGGCATGCCGCCTTCCAGAATCTTGACCTCGCGCATGCCGAAGGTCTGGAGCATCCAGCGCACCCGCGGCGCCGAGAACAGCCCCATTCCATCGTAGACGACGACCTGCGCCCCGTCGCCGACCCCGAGCGCCCGCATCTTCGAGGAGAACACCTCGGGCCGCGGCAGCATGTGGGGGAGGGCGGATTCGGTGTCGCTCATCGCGTCCAGATCGAAGCGGATCGCACCGGGGATATGGGCCGCCTGATACTCGGCCGCGGCGTCGCGCCCCTGCGCCGGCAGGTACCACGAGGCATCGAGCACGACGACGTCCGGCGCGTTCAGGCGCTGATGCAGCCATTCCACCGTGACGAAGGGCGATGTGGTCATGAATATCCTCGCTGCGCGGGTCTTCGCGGGGAAGACATCACATCCGGCATTGGCGGGAATTCGGCAAGGCCGCGAGCCCAAAAGTCATGGCAATCGCTTCGCGCGATCACCCTGCGTGAAACAGGCGCGACGGTGTGGCGTCCGTTACGCCCCTGCCACCGGCGCGATCTTCGGGTAAGCGCGGGACGACAGCGAAAGGGTGCATGTCCGTGCGAGAAACCTATCACATCGAAGTGCTCGGGCCGGAGGAGCCGGACGCGCCGGGCGGCGTGCAGCAGCGGGTCTCCGTGCGGACGGCGAGCCCGGAGGCGGCGGCGGAGCGGGCCAAGCGGCTGTTCGCCCGGGCGCGAGTGCCGCAACGCGCGCGCACGGCCGCCGAGTCGGTTCGCGTCGTTGACGGCGCGGGCATCGAGATTTTCAGCATGAGCCGATTCGACGAGGCGTGAGCGAGGCGCTCTGACATTCATTGACTTCGCGGGTGCAACGTCGCATATCGCAGTTGCAGCGTCAGCGACCGAACGGGGTCGCTTGAGGGGGCTGCGTGACGGTTCGCGCCTTTTCCAAGGTTGCGCCCCGGCCCCTCTCTTCAACGTGTATGCACCCCAGGCCGCCCCATCACGCGGGCAGCCTCCCGGACCGATGGACCCGCCTTTGATAGTCCCGCGCGATTTGATGCGCCGGATTGCGGGTTCCGCTGCCTTGAAAGTACCGACTTGACCCAATTCACCGATTTCGGCCTCGCTCAGCCCGTGCTCCGCGCGCTGGAAGAGGCCGGCTACGTTACGCCGACGCCGATCCAGTCGCAGGCCGTCCCGCCAGCGATGGAGGGCCGCGATCTCTGCGGCATCGCCCAGACCGGCACCGGCAAGACCGCTGCCTTCGCCCTGCCGATCCTGCATCGCCTGTCGCTCGACAGCCGCCGCGCGCCGCGCCGCGGTTGCCGCGTGCTCGTGCTGTCGCCGACCCGCGAGCTCGCCAGCCAGATCGCCGACAGCTTCTCGGATTACGGCCGGCACCTGCCCTACACCAACACCGTTGTGTTCGGCGGCGTGAACATCACCCGCCAGGAGCGGGCGATCGCGCCGGGCGTCGATATCCTCGTCGCTACGCCGGGCCGGCTCATCGACCTCGTCGATCGCCGCGCGCTGACGCTGGAGGGCGTCGAGATCCTCGTCCTCGACGAGGCCGACCAGATGCTCGACCTCGGCTTCATCCACGCGCTCAAGCGCATCGTGAAGATGCTGCCGGCCAAGCGCCAGAGCCTGTTCTTCTCGGCCACCATGCCGAAGAACATCGCCGGGCTTGCCGACCAGTACCTCAGCAACCCGGTGCAGGTCGCGGTCACCCCCGTGGCGACCACCGCCGAGCGCGTCGATCAGCAGGTCATCTTCTGCCACACGGGCGCCAAGCAGGCCCTGCTCAACCACGTCCTGCGTGATCCGAAGATCGAGCGTGTGCTCGTCTTCACCCGCACCAAGCACGGTGCGGACCGGGTCGTGCGCGGCCTCGACAAGGCCAACGTCGTCAGCGCGGCGATCCACGGCAACAAGAGCCAGCCGCAGCGCGAGCGGGCGCTTGCCGCCTTCCGTGACGGTTCCTGCCGCGTGCTTGTGGCCACCGACATCGCCGCCCGCGGTATCGATGTCGATGGCGTGACCCACGTCGTGAACTACGATCTGCCGAACGTGCCGGAATCCTATGTCCACCGCATCGGCCGCACGGCCCGCGCGGGTGCGGAGGGCCAGGCGATCTCGTTCTGCAACGACGAGGAGCGCAGCTACCTGCGCGACATCGAGCGCACCACGCGTCAGAAGGTGCCCGTCGCCGGGTTCCCCGAGGGCTTCGTGCCGCCGACGCGCCAGGAGGCGCAGGACAACGCCGCCGAGGAGGCGCGCCGTCCGCCGCGTCAGCCGCAGGGTCGCCCCGGCCAGCGGCAGGGTCGTCCGGGCGGCGGTCGCGGCCAGGGTGGCGAGGGACGCGGCGAGCCGCGCGCCCACGACGCTCGCGGCGGGCGTCCCGGCGGACAGCCGGGCCACCGCCAGGACCAGCGCGCCGCCGGTGCACCGCGTCCCGACGCTCAGCGGCAGGACCAGCGCCGCCCCGAGCGGGCCGGCGAGGCCCGCCCGCAGGGTGCGCGTCCGCAAGGAGCCCGTCCGAGCGACGGCCGTCGCGACGGTCGGCCCGCGCGCTCCGGTGGCGAGGGCGGCCGGGCGATCGGCTGGCTCGATCGCGCACCGCGCTCCTGATCGCCGGAAGACCTGACGATCCCGCATCGGACTCTCGCAGCACTGCGCGGCGGGGGACGACGCAGCCGATCCTCGGGTCTCGACGGGGCATGGAAATCGATCTTTTCGGCGCGGGATGCGTTCATCCCGCGCCGTTCTCGTTCGGAGCACGGCCTGTCAGGAGATCAGGCGGGATGCGCTACGAACTCTATCGTGATGCGGGTGGGCAGTGGCGCTGGCGCCTGCGCGTCCAGAACGGCAACGTCATCGCGGATTCCGGTGAGAGCTATGTTCGCCGCGAGGATTGCGAGCGCGGCATCGAACTGGTGAAGGGAAGCGCCGAGGCGTCCGTCGTCGACATGACGACGAAGATCGCCTGACCCCGTTTCACAGGTCACCGCAGGCGCTCATTTTTTGCGAAACCGTTTTGCGGCCTCGTGCGTTCTCGCTCGCGCGGTACGCCGGGTTCGGCGTGTCCGTTCGCCATTGCCGAAGAGGGAATGCCCACTTGCTCAGAAAACTCCTCCTTGCCGCGCTGATGGTCCTGGGCCTCGCTGCGGTGGCACCGCAGGGTGCGTCGGCCGCCCCGGTGGGCCCGTCGGCCGCGCTCGTGACCGAAGCCACACCCGCGACCGTCGAGAAGGCGCAATATTACCGCCGTGGCTGGGGTCCGCGCCCCTATTACGGCCGCCGATTCTACGGCCCGCGCCCGTTCTACCGTCGCCCGTATTACCGTCGTCCGTTCTACGGCCCGCGCCGTTTCTACGGCCCGCGTCGCTTCTACTACTAAGCCGAACTGATCTCTCGGGAGTCATGCCTGACTTCTGAAGACGATCGTTTCCGATCTGAGCCCGGAGTGTCACCGCTCCGGGCTTTTTCGTGCTTACATCTTGGAGCGACCGATCAGCCCCCGCGCTTTTCTAAAGGCCGCAGACCGATATAGGATGGCGTTCAAGCGAGTATGGCCCGCGTCAGACGGGTCGCTCCGGAGGACGTCCCATGATCGATCTCGTGACGCGGCAGCGGCGCGCGATTGCGCCCGCTCGTACCCTGTCCTGGCAGGACATCCCGCTCGAGCTGTTCGTCTGCGCCGCGGCGATCTTTCTCGCGGCCGGGCTGGAGCTTCTCGGCCTGATGCCCTGACGCGGTTCCGCCTCTGGCGCAGGACCGGCGCCCGTGCTTCGCTGTCCGACAACGCGTGCTCGAATCGGCGCGAACGGGGGGATCGATGATGCAGACGATCGATGTGGGCGACGAGCATCCCGTCGGCGACCTGACGGTGCGCACGATCGCCATGCCGGCCGACACCAACGCCAACGGTGACATCTTCGGCGGCTGGGTGCTGTCGCAGATGGATCAGGCCGGCGGCATCGCCGGGGTCGAGCGGGCGCAGGGCCGGGTCGTGACCGTGGCCGTCGATGCAATGACCTTCATCCGGCCCGTGCGGGTCGGGGATGTGCTGTGCGTCTATACCCGGATCGGCCGGGTCGGACGTACCTCCATGAAGATCCACTTGGAGGCCTGGGCGCGGCGCTTCCAGACACGGATTCGCGAAAAGGTCACCGATGCGACCTTCACCTTCGTCGCCATCGACGAGGCGGGCCGTCCGCGCTCGATCCCGGTCGAGGGCTGAGGCGCCTCCCCTTGGCGCCTCCCCTTGGCGCTTCCCGGCGTGACGGTCTAGAACCGGGGCGACATCCTCAAACCGCCGAGTCCGTATGCCCGCCACGCCCCGCGCCGCGATCATCCCGGTCACCCCGTTCCAGCAGAACTGCACCTTGATCTGGGACGACGCCACCAAGGCCGGCGCCGTGGTCGATCCCGGTGGAGACCTGGACCGGATCGAGGCGGCGATCCGCGCGCAGGGCGTGACGGTCGAGAAGATCCTGCTCACCCACGGCCATATCGACCATGCCGGCGGCGCCGCCGAGCTGAAGGAGCGCCTCGGCGTTCCCGTCGAGGGCCCGCACGAAGCCGACCGGTTCCTGCTCGATTCTCTGCCCGAGACGGGCGCGAATTACGGGATCGACGGCGCCCGCGCGGTCACGCCGGATCGCTGGCTCAGCGAGGGCGACACGGTCACCGTCGGCGGCCTGACCTTCGACATCTGGCACGCCCCTGGCCACTCCCCCGGCAGCGTCGTCTTCATGAGCCGCGATGCCCGTTTCGCCCTGGTCGGCGACGTGGTGTTCCAGGGGTCGATCGGCCGGACCGACCTGCCCGGCGGCAGCCATGAGCAACTGATCCGGATGATCAAGGAGAAGGTGCTGCCGCTCGGCGACGACGTCGCCTTCATCCCCGGCCATGGGCCGACCGGAACGCTCGGGCAGGAGCGGATGACGAACCCGTTCCTGCAGGGATGAAACGGTCTGGACCGTCGCCCGCACGGCTTCACCGGCCGGCCACCGTGTCGGGTGAGACTCGAACGGCCGGGCCGGCGGCGTGCGCTATTTGGGCGATGATGCGGGAGTGCTCGACATGACGGCGTCCGATGCCGGTTCGATCCGAGTCTTTCTCGGCCTCGGAGCCGTGCGCGTCCGGCCGCGCATGTACATCGGCGATACGGAGGACGGGACTGGGCTGCACAACATGGTGCTCGCCACCGTAAATCATGCGCTTCGCGAGCGCTCCGGTCGCCGCGCTGGCTGTATTCGGGTCTGCCTCGAGGCTGACGGTTCCTGCACTGTCTCTGACGATGGTCCGGGCTTGTCCGGCGAGCCGGGCAGCGGCGGCGAAATCAGTGAGTTGGAAGCCGCCATGACGCGGCTCGATCCGCAAGATCTCGCGGGCGGTGTCGAACAGACGGGGCTGTGTGTCGTCAACGCACTTTCATACTGGCTACAGATCGCCAGCCGGATTGGGGGCACGTCGTTCGATCTAGCATTCCGGCACGGTGTGCAGCTCTCGCCGCTTGGCATCCGGGCGATCACGGACGATCATTGCGGAACGACGATTTCGTTTCAGCCCTCCGCCGACACCTTCCCGGAACGGAGCTTTGACGGCGCGAGATTGAAAGCCGATCTGGAGGCGCTGTCGCTTCGATCCGGAGCGCGGATCGAACTCAAGGATGCACGCGGGAACCCCGCGACCTGATGTTGTCCATTCGCGCGACGGTGTGCTGAAGAGCCCTTACGCGTCGTTAACGCGATCGGTCCACAAAGAGCACGCAACAACGCTTTCCAGACGCAAAAAGCGATGCAAAATCAGGGGGGAACGCCTATATGAAGACGAGACGGAAATAGCAGGCACACCCGGCCCGTCCGGGCTCGAGAAAAGGCTCAAGAGCCGCCTGCCCGAGGAATTTTATGGCTGAATCCCCGAACACCGAACCCGCCGACAGCTACGGCGCGGAATCGATCCGCGTGCTCAAGGGCCTGGATGCCGTGCGCAAGCGGCCCGGCATGTATATCGGCGATACCGACGACGGCTCCGGCCTGCACCACATGATCTACGAGGTGGTGGACAACGCCATCGACGAGGCGCTCGCGGGCCACGCGGACCTCGTGACGGTGACGCTCAACGCCGACGGTTCGGTGACGGTCTCCGACAACGGGCGCGGCATCCCCACCGACATCCACCGGGAAGAGGGGGTTTCGGCCGCCGAGGTCATCATGACCCAGCTCCATGCCGGCGGTAAGTTCGACCAGAATTCCTACAAGGTCTCGGGCGGCCTGCACGGCGTCGGCGTGTCCGTCGTCAACGCGCTCTCCACCAGCCTGACGCTGCGGATCTGGCGCGGGGGCAAGGAACACCGCATGGAGTTCCGCCACGGCGATGCGGTGGCCCCGCTGGAGGTCGTCGGCCCTGCGGGCGATCGGCGCGGCACGGAGGTGACCTTCCTGCCGTCGACCGAAACCTTCACCATGGTGGAGTTCGATTATCCGACGCTGGAGAAGCGTCTGCGCGAGCTCGCCTTTCTCAATTCGGGCGTGCGCATCGTCGTCACCGATGCGCGCCACGCCGAGCACAAGCGCGAGGAGCTTTGCTACGAGGGCGGCGTCGAGGCCTTCGTGCGCTATCTCGACCGGTCCCGGAAGTCGGTCGAGGGCATGACGAAGCCCGTCACCGTGCTGGGCGAGCGCGACGGCATCCGCGTCGAGGTGGCGTTCTGGTGGAACGACTCGTTCAACGAGACCGTCCTGCCCTTCACCAACAACATCCCGCAACGCGACGGCGGTACCCACATGGCGGGCTTCCGCGCCGCCCTGACGCGCCAGCTCACCGGCTACGCCGAATCCTCGGGCGTCGCGAAACGCGAGAAGGTCTCGCTTACCGGCGACGATTGCCGCGAGGGGCTGACCGCTGTCATCTCCGTGCAGGTGCCGGACCCGAAATTCTCGTCGCAGACCAAGGATAAGCTCGTCTCCTCCGAGGTCCGCCCGGCGGTCGAGAACATCCTCAACGAGGGTCTCTCGACCTGGCTCGAGGAGAACCCGGCCCAGGCGAAATCGGTGATGGGCAAGGTCGTCCTCGCGGCCGCCGCCCGTGAGGCGGCGCGCAAGGCGCGCGAGACCATCACCCGCAAGGGCGCGCTCGACATCGCCTCGCTGCCCGGCAAGCTCGCCGATTGCCAGGAGCGCGATCCGAGCAAATGCGAGTTGCTGCTGGTCGAGGGCGATTCCGCCGGCGGCTCGGCCAAGCAGGGCCGTGACCGTACCTTCCAGGCAGTGCTTCCGCTGCGTGGAAAGATCCTGAACGTCGAGCGGGTACGCGCCGACCGGATGCTGTCCTCGGCCGAGATCGGCACGCTGATCACCGCGCTCGGCGCCGGCATCGGCCGGTCGAGTACCGACCGCGAGGGCTTCAACCCGGACAAGCTGCGCTATCACCGCATCATCATCATGACCGACGCGGACGTGGACGGCTCGCACATCCGGACATTGCTGCTGACGTTCTTCTTCCGGCAGATGCCGGAGCTCATCGACCGCGGTCACCTCTACATCGCCCAGCCGCCGCTCTACAAAGCCGAGCGCGGCCGTCGGACCCTCTACCTCAAGGACGAGCGGGCGCTGGAGGATTACCTGATCGATCAGGGTGTCGAGGGCGCCGTGCTCCGGCTGGCCTCCGGCACCGAGTTCGGGGGTGCCCAGCTCAAGACCTTGGTCGAGGAAGCGCGCGCCTTCCGCGGCATCCTGCACGGGCTCCACACCCGCTACGACCGCTCGGTGGTCGAGCAATCGGTTCTGGCCGGCGCCTTCGCCAAGGATGTGGCCGAGAATCCCGGTGAGGCCGAGGTCCTGGCCGACCGCACCGCCAAGCGTCTCGACCGGATCGCTGACGAGATCGAAAAGGGCTGGACCGGGGCGGCCTCGGAGGGCGGCTACGTCTTCAGCCGGACGCTTCGCAGCGTGACGCAGATCGCCAACCTCGATGCGACGCTGCTCGCCTCGCAGGAGGCACGCCGACTTGCCGAGCGGGCGGAGACCTTGCGCGAGATCTACGAGGAGCCGGTGACGCTCGCCCGCAAGGGGGACGAGACCGAACTCTACGGCCCTGTTGGTTTGTTCGAGGCGGTGATGGCGTTCGGCCGGAAGGGCCTCCAGCTCCAGCGCTACAAGGGCCTCGGCGAGATGACCGCCCAGCAGCTCTGGGAAACGACGCTCGATCGCGACGTGCGCTCCCTGCTGCAGGTAAAGGTCAAGGATACGACCGACGCCGACGACCTATTCGTCAAGCTGATGGGTGACGTGGTGGAGCCGCGCCGCGAGTTCATCCAAGAGAACGCGCTGAGCGTCGCGAATCTCGACGTGTGATGGCGTGAGCCCGAAGGGCCGGTGACGGCTCTCGGGACGATGCAGATGGACGGTGGCCCGGGTCAGGCCCGTGCCGCCGACAATCCATCCGGAAGGCCTTCGTACGAATCGACGAGGAAGGCGCGGGCGCGGCTGACGCGACTCTTGACCGTGCCGACCTGACAGCCGAGCTGCTCGGCCGCTTCCTCGTAAGTGAAGCCCTCGGCACCGACGAGCAGAAGCGCCTGCCGCTGCGGCAGCGGCAAGGTGCCGATCAAGTTCATCACCATCCGCAGTCCCGCCGCGTGCTCCTGGTCGGGGTGAGCGGTGAGCGTGCCGGCATGGACGCCGTCGGCATCCTCAACTTCGCGGCGGCCCTTGCGAATCTCGGTGTAGAACTGATTGCGCAGGATGGTGAACAACCACGCCGTGAAGTTCGTGCCCGGCGTGAACCGCTCGCGGTTGGCCCAGGCCTTCACCATCGTCTCCTGAACGAGATCGTCGGCACGGGTCGGGTTGGCCGTGAGCGAGATCGCGAAGGTGCGCAACATCGGCAGCGCTTTCACCAGATCGTCGCGGAAGATGGCTTCGACCTGTCCGCCGTGGGCGGCGAGAGCTGTCTCGAACTGCCGCAACAGCGCCGCCAGCGGGCTCGGCAACGGAGCTTGCTCCGCCAGATCGAAGTAATCCCGCAAGGCAAGAGCCAACTGGCGCGGAACAGCTTTTGCCGCTTCACCCCGTACAAGACCGGGATCTTCCGGCAATTGGCTGCGAATCAGTTCGTCGGGCATCCGGATGGGCACCTCGGGATAGGGCAGGGCGTTTGAAGTAGTCACCTTTCGGTAGCAATTGAAAAATGAACTGATGCTAAACGGCGACGGAAAAAGCCCCAATCCCTCTAAGCAGCCAGAGCAGATCGCCCGCACAGCCCTCGGAATTGTTTCGGAGTTTTTCTGAAAGATCGCCGGATCGCAGCGCGACAGGGGCCGAAGATTGCAGCGTTCCGCGATTTGCTTTCAGCTTAGCCGTTTGAATTGCGTACGGCTGGTTCGCTTCGCACCGGCGGGAATCGGCAACGCTGCCTGGTGGTAAACTGTCATCGGCAGGGCTTCGTTTTTATCGGCTTGCCTTGGCGGCCACGACCTGCGGCATAGCTGTGCACGCGACGGCCTGCGCCGGAGCCGGTGGTTCAAGGAGTCCAAGTATGTTGGAAGAGTTCAAGAAATTCGCGCTGCGCGGCAACGTGGTGGATCTCGCCGTCGGCGTCGTCATCGGCGCGGCGTTCGGCGCCATCGTCACGTCGCTGGTTCAGGACGTCATCATGCCGATCATCGGCGCAGTGACCGGCGGCCTCGATTTCTCGAACTACTACATCCCGTTGTCGTCCAAGGTGCAGGCGGGCATGCCCTATGCCGAGGCGAAGAAGGTCGGCGCGGTGATCGGCTACGGCCAATTCCTGACGCTCGCCGTCAACTTCACGATCATCGCGTTCGTGCTGTTCATGGTGATTCGCGCCATGAACGTTCTGAAATCCCGGGAAGAGGCCAAGCCGAAGCCTGAGGCCGAGGTGCCGGCCGAGGTGAAGCTGCTGGGTGAAATCCGGGATCTGCTGGCGGCGCGAAGGGTCTAAATCGCTCTACTTCTTCGGATCGCCCGCGTCGGGCGTGACGCCGAAGGCATCGAGAATCCGGTCGAGCGCCTGTTCGACGGCTTCGGTGCCTTCCTCGTGTGTCTTCAGGCGCGTCTCGAGCCGGCGGAGTTGCGGCTCGAATTCCTGCGGTACAGTCGGTTCGTCGCCGAGGAAGCGCGGCTCGGGGGCCGGCTCGGTGTAGACGCTTCGCAGCTCATGACCGAGATGGTCACGGACCGATTCCGGCAGCGGCGGATTTTCGGGAGGGTTTTCGGCGGTTGTGTCGGGGGCGGGCATCGTCAGTCCTGTCCAGGCGCAAACATCGTCTCGGACGGATCAACGAGTGGACCACGCGGAGCGTTGCGTCCGGTGCCTCGCATCTCAGCAACAGCATGGCTGGAACAAGTCGAACACTGATCATCCGGGACCTTGGCCGGTGCGCACAAGCGATGTGTCATCGGGGAGGCGGAACCGGACGGTCGGCGTGCGAGCCCTCAGGGGTAGGTCGGAACTACAAAAAAGGCCCCGGCAACGTTTGCCGGGGCCGGATGGTGCCGCCCGTTGCGGGCGGCCCACGAAAGGAGTGACTAGTCGAGCACTTCGATGATCCGATGGCGGCCATCCACCAGCACCGGACGCTCGTTGACTACGGTGTAGCGGGTTCCGCGGCTCACGTTGTAGTCGTTCGGGACGTCGTAGTACGTCACGCCCGAGGACGGCAGCGTCGAGCCGACGACCACACGACCGTCGTAGTCGTAGGAGCGAACGTTGCGCTCACGGACATAGGAGCGGAAGCGCGGACGATCCTCGACACCGAGAATGCCACCGATCGTCCCGGTCGCCGCACCCACCGCACCGCCGACGATGCCGCCGATCGGACCCGCCGCATCGGAACCTTCCTGAGCGCCGCGCTCCGCGCCGCGCAGCGTGCCTTGCGCCTGGGCGGCCATGGGCAGAGCAAGCGCGATGGCCGAAGCAGCGAGAAGGGTCTTGATCTTCATGTCAGCATCTCCGTCGTTGTGACGTCCGCCGCAGTCTCAGCGCAGCGAAGCATGGGCCGGTAACGCCGCAGCCTCGAATTCGGATGCATGGAAAATCGAGAAAGGCCGAGATTACCCCACGGTGCCTGAAACGGAGGCAGATCTCGCGAAAGCTGTCGCAGGAGCGAACGACATCTTTCGATCTCAGCCCGGCGCGTGCTCCATGAGGAACCGGTTCATCCGCTCCAGCGCCCGGCCGATATTCTCGGCGGAGTTGGCGTAGGAGAGCCGAAGATAGCCCTCGCCGTGCACGCCGAAATCCGGCCCGCCGATCACCGCCACGCCCACCTCGTCGAGGAGTGCGGTTGCCAGGGCCTTCGCCTTCCAACCCGTGCGCGCAACGTTCGGGAAGGCGTAGAAGGCGCCCTTCGGGGTGATGCAGGAGACGTTCGGCAGGCCGTTCAGCCCGTCCACGACGAGGCTCCGACGCTGATCGAACGCGGCGACCATCGCGGTGACGCAGTCCTGCGGTCCGTCGAGGGCGGCGACGCCGGCCCACTGCGTCGCGGCGTTCACGCAGGAGAACGAGTTCACAGCAAGCTTGCGGGCGGCGTCGTAGAGAGGTTTCGGCCAGACCGACCAGCCAAGCCGCCACCCGGTCATCGCATAGGTCTTCGAGGCACCGTCGAGCGCGATCAGCCGGTCGCGGATCTCGGGATAGGCGAGGAGCGAGACATGCGCCTCCCCGTCATAAGTCATGGAGCCATAGATCTCGTCGGACAGCACTGCGATGCCCGGATGGGCGGCAAGACCTCGCACCAGAGCGTCGATCTCGGACTTCGGCGTGACGCCGCCGGTCGGGTTGGCCGGCGAGTTGACGATCAGGAGGCGTGTGCGCTCCGTGAGCAGCGAGAGCGTTTCCTCCGCCGAGAAGGCAAAGCCGTTGGCCTCGCGGATCGGCACCGGCACCGGGGTCGCCCCGGTGAACGCGATCATCGAGCGGTAGATCGGGAAACCGGGGTCCGGATACAGGATCTCGGCACCGGGCTCGCCGAACATCAGGATCGCCATGAACATGGTGACCTTGCCGCCCGGCACGATCATCACTGCGTCGGGTGAGACCTCGACGCCGTGGCGGCGATGGAGGTCCCGCGCCACGGCCTCACGGAGCGGCGGGATGCCGATGGCCGGCGTGTAGCCGTGATGGCCGTCGCGCAGGGCCTTGATGCCGGCCTCGACGATATGGGCCGGCGTCGGAAAATCCGGCTGGCCGATGCCGAGATTGACGATGTCGCGCCCTTGAGCCGCGAGCGCGCCGGCACGGGCGAGAACGGCGAAGGCGTTCTCCTCGCCGATCCGTTCGAAAGACGACACGACAGGCAGCATGGCCTCGACCTTCCGTCAGACGCCGGTCGGGGCCGGGATTCGGCAGAGCCTCACGAAACGCCCGCTCATCGACCGTGCCTCGCGGGGCACGGCAGAGCGGCGGGCGCCGCGTGGAGTCATGCTCGGTCTTAGGTGCGTGCGGCGAGGCGGCTCGCGGCGAAGGAGATCGCGCCACCGACGACGAACAGGATCGCGAAGGTCTTGACCGCTGCGTAGAACAGGGCCGGCTCGATGCCGGTATCCGTGAAGAGAACGGCGCAGACGGCCGCGATCGGGAGGAGCAGCACGACGGAAAGCGGCACCAGCGGGTTCATTCGACGTCACTCGCGTTCGTTGAGGGGTCGCAGCGCGGCCCGAAGAATAATGCGAAGCGGTCTTAGCATCGCCGTTCCGCCTGAGGAAACTCCCGCCGCTTCAGAATCTCCGATCGATCCGCGGGCGTTTCGGTCAGGCGGGGATGCGCACCGTCGCCCGCAAGCCGCCGAGCGGGCTGTCGTGCAGGGCGACATCGCCGCCATGCGCGCGGGCGATGTCGCGGGCGATGGCGAGACCGAGCCCGGAGCCGCCGGCATCCTGGCGCGCATCGTCGAGGCGCACGAAC
Organism: Methylobacterium sp. J-043; assembly: GCF_022829505.1. Taxonomy (NCBI): domain Bacteria; kingdom Pseudomonadati; phylum Pseudomonadota; class Alphaproteobacteria; order Hyphomicrobiales; family Methylobacteriaceae; genus Methylobacterium; species Methylobacterium sp. J-043. The sequence continues at coordinate 153,385 of NZ_JAKSYB010000065.1, forward strand.
GGCTTGAACACGTCCTCGCGGCTCTCCGCCGGGATGCCGGGTCCGTCGTCGTCGATCGCGACCAGGAAGGCGCGATGCTCGCGTTTGCCCGAGATCGCCACGGTGTCGGCGTAGCGGGCGGCGTTGGCAGCGAGGTTGAATAGGCAGCGGCGCATCGCATCCGGCCGCACCGTGACGAGGGGGCTCCCCTCGATCTCCACCGCCTCGACATGGGCGCCGAGGCGCTCCACGTCGCTGCGCAGGTCCTCCAGCAGGGTCCGCATGTCGGTCTCGGCAGCGGTCTCGGCGGAATCGCCGCGGGCGAAGGCAAGGTAACCCTCCAGCATCCGGCTCATCTCGTCGACGTCGCGCTGGAGATCCTCCACCTCCGGGGTCTGCTCGACCAGGGCGAGCGAGAGCTTGAACCGGGTGATGATGGTGCGCAGGTCGTGGCTCACCCCGTTGAGCATCGCCGTGCGCTGCTCCATGGCCCGCTCGATGCGCCGCTTCATCTCGATGAAGGCGTGCCCCGCCTGCCGGACCTCGCGGGCGCCGCGGGGCTTGAACTCGATCTCGCGGCCCTTGCCGAACCCCTCGGCCACCGCCGAGAGCCGCAGGATCGGCTTGATCTGGTTGCGCAGGAATAGAATGGCCACGCCGAGCAGCACCAGCGAGGAGCCGGTCATCCAGAGCAGGAAGATGTGCGAGTTCGAGGCGTAGGCCTGGTTGCGCCGGGCGGTGACCCGCATCACCCCCTCGGGGATGGCGACGCGGATCTCGATGAGGTTCGAGCGCCCCACCGTGTCGATCCAGAACGGGCGCCGGATCTGGCGGCGGATCTCTTCCGACAGGACCTCGTCGAGAATCGAGAAGAACGGCCGCGGCCCCGGATTCGGTAGCTTGGCGCCCTTCAGGATGTCGATGTCGAGATTCAGCCGCTCCCCGGCGATGCGCGAGAGCGTTTCGGCATTCTTGTCCTGCGGATAGGACTCGTAGATGTCCATCAGCGCGGCGACGTCGGCGGTGACGGCCGCCGAGAGCCGGCGGGTCACGAGCTGCCAGTGCCGTTCCATGAAGGTGTAGGCGATCACCGACTGGAGCAGAACCATCGGCGCGATGATGATGATCAGCGAGCGGGCGTAGAGGCCCTTCGGCAAGGCATCGCCGATGGCGCGGCTGAGGCGCCGCCAGATCTTGCGAACGCGACCGAGCGCCCCGGCGAGGGTGCCGGTTCGAGACGGTGCGGTCGCGGAGGGGCGGGCGGGGGCCGCCATGATGGCCTCAATCGATGGCGAGGCGGTAGCCGACGCCGCGGACGGTGTGCAGGAAGCTCGGATTGGCCGGGTCCGGCTCGATCTTACGGCGCAGACGGTTGATCTGCACGTCGATGGTGCGTTCGGCAGCCAAGCCGCCATTGCCCGCGAGCGTCTCGCGCTCGACATTGCCGCCGCGGGCCTGGGACAGCATGGTCAGGATCTCGCGCTCGCGCTCGGTGATCTTCACCGGCTCGTTCTCGCGCCGCAACTCGCCCCGGTCGGCGCGGAAGCTGAAGGGGCCGAAGGTCACCGCGCCCTCGCCCGAGAAACGCGCCTCCGGCACGGCGATGTGGCGGCGGATGATGTTGTTGAGCCGCAGGATCAATTCGCGCGGCTCGAAGGGCTTGGGCAGATAATCGTCGGCGCCGATCTCCAGCCCCGTCACCCGGTCGTTCGGGTTGGAACGGGCCGTCAGCATCAGGATCGGCACCCGTGAGGTCTCGCGCACCGAGCGGGCATAGTCGAAACCGCTCTCGCCGGGCATCATCACGTCGAGGACGAGGGCATCGAACACGAAGCACTGGCCGCGGCTGCGCGCCTCGGCCGCGTTCGCGGCGGCCGTGACGCGGAAGCCTTGCTCCGAGAGGAAGCGGGACAAGAGTTCCCGTACCCGCCGGTCGTCATCCACCAGTAGGATATGGGGCGCATGGTCGGGAAGCTCGGGGCGCGCCTTGAGGGCGGTCTCGGCCGACATCAGGCACGCCCCGTCGTGCGGCGCGCCATCAGCCGACGGATCGCGGCGCGCTCGGCCGGCTCGATCATGGCGAGCAGAAAATCCTGGGCGGATGCCGCACGGGCCTCGCGTCCGCTCTCGGCCTCATCGTCTTCGGACGGCGCATCGAGCGCCCGTACGATCCGGCGGACCTGGACCCGCGTCAGGTCGGCGGTCAGCGCCCGGCCGGACGGGGTGCAGAACAGGAGCCGCTGGCGTCGGTCGCTCGTGCCGGTCTGCTGCTCGACATAGCCCTGGTCGATCAAATCCTTGAGTACCCGGTTGAGGCTCTGTTTGGTGATGCGCAGGATATCGAGGAGTTCGGCGATGGTGAGGCCGGGATAGCGATCGACGAAGTGCAGAACCCGGTGATGCGCCCGGCCGAAGCCGTACTGCGCCAGAATCCGGTCGGGATCGCCGACGAAATCGCGGTAGGCGAAGAACAGCAGCTCGATCAGGTCGTCGCTGTCGCCGCCCGCCGCGGGACAGTTCGAGGGAGACGCCTCACCGGGACCCTGGACCGCTATGTCGGTATCTGGCGTCATCACACGATTCACGTCGTGAAAACCTCGGTCGGCGGCGGATCGCGGGGCTCCGGACGGCCTGGGAAGATAAGTCAGTGTTGTTGACATATCTCAGCCCCGTTGCTACCCGTCAACCCTGCCGGTCCAGCCGCTCGCTGCATCGTTCCGCGTCCGCGCGCCGGCATTTGCCCCACCCGACGACCCCGCGCTTCGCCGAGGCCGCGCAGAGGAACTTCGAGAGATGTCCGTGATTCCCTTCGATGAGCGCGAAGGCACGATCTGGTTCGACGGTGCCATGGTGCCGTGGCGCGAGGCGAAGATCCATGTGCTCAGTCACGGCCTCCACTACGGTTCGTCGGTGTTCGAGGGCGAGCGGGCCTATGGCGGCCGGATCTTCAAGAGCCGCCAGCATTCCGAGCGACTGCGCCAATCGGCCCAGCTCCTCGATTTCGAGATTCCGTACTCGGTCGATCAGATCGAGGCGGCGAAGGCTCAGGTGCTCGCGACCAGCGGCCTCCAAGACGCCTATCTGCGCCCTGTGGCGTGGCGCGGCTCGGAGATGATGGGCGTCGCGGCGCAGAAGAACACCATCCACCTCGCCATCGCCGCCTGGGAATGGCCGAGCTACTTCGACCCGGCGACCAAGATGAAGGGCATCCGCCTCGACATCGCCGATTACCGCCGCCCCGATCCGCGGACCGCACCCTCGACTTCGAAGGCGGCGGGTCTCTACATGATCTGCACGATCTCCAAGCACCGCGCCGAGAACAAGGGCTATGCCGATGCGCTGATGCTCGATTGGGAGGACAATGTCGCCGAATGCACCGGCGCCAACGTCTTCTTCATCGCCGACGGCGTGATCCACACGCCCCAGGCCGACCGCTTCCTCAACGGCATCACCCGCCAGACCGTGATCGAGTTGGCCAAAAGCCGCGGGATCGAGGTGATCGAGCGGCGCATCCGCCCGGAGGAGATAACCGGCTTCTCCGAGTGCTTCATCACCGGCTCGGCCGCCGAGGTGACCCCGGTCTCCGAGATCGGCCCCTACCGCTTCACGCCGGCGGCCCTGACCAAGTCGCTGATGGACGATTATCTCGCCGAGGTGCAGCCGCAGGCGGCCGCCGCCTGAGGCATGCATGATCGACGGTTCCGGGCGCATCAACAAAGCGCCCGGAACTTAGCGCGGACCCCTGCGTTTTTTAGAACAATCCATGAACGAAGGGGTGTCCCGATGACTGGCAAGACGACCGGCAAGACGACGAAGGACCAAGCGGCGGCCGAGAATCCGAAGGTCGACCCGACCGATGAGTCGAACCGGATCAAGGATCCCGACGAGTGGACGACCGGTGCCGAGCCGATGACGGGCGCGCAGGCATCCTACCTGAAGACGCTGTCGGAGCAGGCCAAGGCACCGGAGGCCTTCGAGGCCGACCTCGACAAGGCGGAGGCCTCCAAGCGCATCGACGCCTTGCGCAAGGACACCGGCAAGGCCTGACTCGGGCGAGAGCATCATGTGCTCCGGGAAGGCTTTGGCCAATTTTCGGGGCGACGCGTGAACTTTGCGCGGGTGAGGCGGCCCCGGGTCCGGAGGGCGGTGGGAGCGGGACACAGGTCCGGCGATCCATCGCCCGTAGCTCCGTCAGCGAACGAATCCACTGCTGAATGAGACGCGTCGGCGGGGAATGTCCCCGCTTTCTTCAATTCCTTTAAGTTCGCTGCAAGTTCACGCTGGCAAGATCACGTCACTGCCACACGTCCGGGACGATGCGCCGTGTCTCTGCTTCCTCCATCCGCGCCCGTCCCGAAATCCGCCTGGCCTTTGTACCCGTCCCTCATCCGCTTCGCGCGTCACGAATCGGGGGCGACCGCCATCGAGTACGGATTGGTCAGTACCTTCATCGGAATTGCGGTCATCGGTGCCTTCCGCGTCTACGGAACCGCGCTGGGGAATTTTTTTCCGAGGATCTTTGAACTGTTCGTGTTCGAGTAGTCATACCAAACCCGGTTGATCCCTTTGGGATGGCAGATTTGGACATCGGGGGATCCCGTACGCCCTGGCGCGGTGGGTACCCACCTCAAGCGCAGCGCGGGCTCGCTGATACGGTCCCCGCTTGGATCAAGCGGAAACCGTATCACGGGCGGTCGGAAGCAGGCCGGGGCCGTGACCGGACGACGCCGAGCGTTGCTCGTCCGGTAAGGCCAGCCTGCCGACGGCTCCCTATTTCGGCCCTGCCGGCTTGCGCTTTGCGGAAGCCGGTTCCCTCCCGGCGGCTGGGGAGGGGGGCGGAGCGGCGCCCGGCTTCGTATTGTCCGGCTTCGGCTGGCTCCAGAACGCGTCGAACGCGTCCTTCATCGCCTTGACGTTCTGCTCCTGAACATCGGCTCCGGTCTGGAGCATCTGCTGGATTACTTCCATCGAGGCTTTGGTCGCATCTGGCGCCGGCTCTGCCTTACGGACGGCCGGGCGCGGCTCGGGCTTGCGCGCTGCAGGCGGGGAAGGGGAGGCCATCTGTCCCGCCGCGGCGGTGAGGCCGTTGAGCCAGTCCGTCCAAAGCGTGCCGACCGGGTACGTGGCGGGTGGAGGCTCGGCGGCCGGCGCCCCGGCGGGCGGGTTGAGGAGCAGGTGGACGATGCCGGCCACGATCATGCCGGCCATGATCGGCAGCATCTGGCGGAGGGCCTGGCTCCCGACGCCGCTCGCCGCCGACGCTTGCTGAATGACCGCCTGGGCGATCATCGGTGAGCCGAACAACCCCGAGAACATGTCCGCACCCGCCTGTGGCGGCGCCTTTCCCGGCTGGCCGAGCCCGAACATGCGCCCGAACCCCATCGGATCGGCCGCAGCGTTGCGCTGCATACCCATCGACAGAGCCGGCATCAGCGCCTCCATGGCGCGGCGAGTCTGGTCCGGCGAAAGACCGAACGGCTGCCCGAGGGCCCGCACGCTCGCGTCGCCCTGGCTCTGGAGGATGTCGAACATCGTGTACATGGCCGGGCGCCTCAGCGAGCAGCAACGGTCCGGGTGCCGAACGCCTCCAGGCCTCGCCATGACAACGCGTGCAAGCGGGCCCATCCTCGTTCCGGACGCGCACCGGTGATGACCGCCGACACTCACATCCGAAGGCTCGCCGGAACGGCCTCGGCCGCGAGTGTGTCGCAACCGGGCGGGACTGGCCAGCGATAACCCCGGTTCCGCAGCGATTTCCCGAGGAAAGGCGGACATTTCGCCCGTGCCGGCTTCCGTCGTCCCTCTCTAGGCTACAACGACATCCCGCTGGAGGGAGCCGCCTGCACCGCCTCATCGGCGGCGGGGGGCTCGGGAGCCGGGCCTGCCGCGAGGGTCATGCCGCGTTCCAGACGGCTCACGGTGCGGAAGGCCAGGGCGAGGCCGGCTACCCCGAAGGCGATCGAGCCGAGGCCGGTGCCCGCGATCACACCCTCCGGTCCGTACCACGCCGCCCCGACGAGGGCGGGTGGGACCGTGCCCAGTGTCGCCCGGCCCCAGTTCAAAAGGGTCGAAATGAAGGGGAAGCCGAGATTGTTGAACGAGGCGTTGGCAAGGAACAGGAGCCCGTTGAAGAACCAGACCGGCCCACTCACCAGACAGAAGAACGCGAACAGGTCGGCCGCCACGCCCTGAAGTTCGAAGGCCCCGGCCAGCGGCGCCCGCGCCAGGGCGAGGAGCAGCCAGACGAGGACGACGTAGAGCGCGGTCACCCCCGCGCCGACCCGGAGCACACCCCGCATCCGGTCGAACCGCCCGGCGCCCCAGTTCTGACCGAGGATCGGGCCGATCGAGCCCGACATCGCGAACAGCCCGCAGAAGGCGACCGGGGCGAGGCGCTCGATGACCACGTTCCCGGCGATCGCCGGAGGCCCGAAGCCGGACAGAGCGTGCGCCACGAAGGCGCTGGCGATCGAGGGGGCGAGGTTGGTGAGTACCGCCGGCCCGGCGATGCGGGTCACCAGCGGCAGATCGCCGATGATGGCCGTGAGGCGGGGCGGTTCGAGCAGCCGGTAGCGCCGGACGCCGGCCCAGCCGACGGCGACGAAGGTGACGCGGGCAACGCAGACCGCGAGCGCGGCTCCGTCCACGCCGAGCCCGAATCCGAAGATCAGCAGCGGATCGACGAAGACGGTGATGACGGCGCCGCCGAGCGTGACGTACATCGCCTCCCGTGCCGCGCCGACCGCGCGCAGGAGCCCCGTGAACAGCATGCCCGGCCCGAGCAGCAGGTTCGACGGCAGGCTGATCCAGAGAAAGCGCCGGGCGACCTCGAGGGTGTGCCCCTCCGCGCCGATGGCCGAGAGCAGCGGGTCGAGCACGGCGAGCAAGAGGGCGGCCAGCAGAGCCGACGCGATCACGCAGTGGATTGTGACCGAGGTCGCGATCCGCCGCGCGTCGGCCGGATCGTTCGCTCCGATCGCCCGCGACACCAGGGCACCGGCCGCGATCATCAAGCCGATATTGAAGGCGATGGCGAAGAACTGGACGATCGAGGCGAAGCCGACCGCTGCGGTGAGCGCCGGGTCGCCGAGCTTCGAGACGTAGAACAGGGACAGCAGATCGACCGCGAAGATCGCCATCAGGCCGACGGAGCCGGTGGCGCTCATCACCACGACGTGCCGCAGGATCGAGCCCGAGACGAAGCGCGCCGCGCCCTCGTTCCTCTCCGGTGCCGCGCCTGTGCCCGTCTCAGGCATTCGGCTCGGCATCTTCGGGTTCGAGCGCGCGGGCGGCGGATTCGTGCGGTTGCTGTTCGATCAGGCCGCGGGTTTCGGCGCTGAGCGCCCGCGAGGGGCTCTTGGGCGCGGTGAGCGGCTCGGGCCGCAATTCCGGCGTGCCGCGCAGCCAGCCCGAACCGTCCGGCATCGCACCCGCCTGCTGGAGCACGAGGCGGGCGACGTCGCGCTTGCGCACGTCTTCGACGCGGCGCGCTGCGGCCTCGGCGGGCAGCCCCAGGCTCTCGAGGGTGGCGCGGCCGAAGCCGAGAGCGGATTCGACGGTCTCGCGGAGCTGAAAATCGACGTCGCGGTTCATCAGCTCGATGGCGTGCGTGCGGTCGTAGGCCCGTACGTAGGTGCGCACGTTCGGGAATTCCTCGTGGACGATGTCGACGATCTTCAGGGCGGCCGGCGCGTCGTCGATGCAGACGCAGATCAAGTCCGCCTTGGCGAGGCCGGAGGCGCGCAGCACATCGAGCCGGGTGCCGTCGCCGTAATAGATCCGAAAGCCGAAGCTCGTCGCGTTGCGGATCTGCTCGACGTCCTTGTCGATGACGGTGATGTTGATGCCTTCCGCCAGCAGCACCTGCGCCAGGATCTGGCCGAAGCGGCCGAATCCCACCACCAGCACGCGGGTGTCGCCGGATTCCTGTGCCTCGCCGACGTCCGAGGGCGGCTCGGCCTCTTTCGGGCGGCGGGCGATCAGCGCGTCAAGCCCCTTGGCTGCGATCGGCCCGACCAGCATGGTGAGGGCGGCGAGCGCCACGCAGAAGCGGGTCACGTCGGAAGCGAAGATGCGCAGGTCGCCCGCCGCCGGCAGGATCACGAACGCGAACTCCCCGGCCGGCGCCAGCACCGCGGCGCCACGCAGGGCATCGAGCCAGGGCGAGCCGAACAGGCGGAATAGCCCGGCCACCAGCGCGATCTTCACCGCGATCGCGGCCATGGTCGCGGCGAGCAGCGCCAGCCAGTGGTTGGTGAGCAGGCCCCCGTCGATCGACATGCCGACGCTCATGAAGAACAGGCCGAGCAGCATGCCGCGGAACGGCTCGATGTCGGCCTCGAGCTGATGGCGGAAGTTCGATTCGGCGAGCATCACCCCCGCGAGGAAGGCACCCATCGCCATGGAGAGGCCGGCCTTCTCCATCACCAGGGCGGTGCCGAGGACGACGAGGAGGGCGGCTGCCGTCATGACCTCGCGCCCGCCTGCTGCGGCGAGCAGGCGGAAGAACGGGTTCAGGCCGTAGCGCCCGACGAGCACCACGCCTGCGACCGCCACCGCCGCGCGGCCGGTGGAGCGCAGGCCCTCGTCGAGCCAGCCGTCCTTCGGCGTGGCGCCGGCCGAGGCCAGCAGCGGCAGCAGCGCCAGGATCGCCACCACCGAGATGTCTTGGAACAGGAGCACAGCGAAGGAGCGCCCGCCATAGGGCGAGCCGAGATCGCCGCGCTCCTCCAGCAGCTGAAGCGCCACAGCCGTGGCCGAGAGGGCGATGGCGATGCCGACGACGCTCGCTGCGGCCGGTGTCAGGCCGTAGGCGAGGGCCGCGCCCGCGATGACAAGGGAGCACAGCGCCAGCTGGGCGGCGCCGAGCCCGAAGATGTCGCGCCGCATCGAGACGAGGCGGGAGATTTCCAGTTCGAGCCCGACGATGAAGAGCAGGAGCACCACGCCGATCTCGGCGACGCTCGCCGCCGTCTCGGGCTCGGCGATCAGGGAGAAGCCGGCTGGGCCGATCACGACGCCGGCTACGAGGTAGCCCAGCACCGCGCTCTGGCCGAGCAGGCGCACGAGCGGCACGCCGATCACCGCCGCCGACAGGAAGGTCAGCACCGGCGGCAGGAAGCTGGCGTGGTCCGTGGCGCTCGCCATGAAAGCCCGTTGCCTCGCTGGTTCCGGATGGAGAAGGGCTTCCCCTTAGCCCGCCGATCACGCCATCGCGAGGGTGATTCGCGTGTCGTTCGTCACATGCCCGGCCCTTCGATTCCGGCAGCGTTGCCACAGCAGCGTGGATGCAGGGCCGCCGGGCGGATGGTGGGGGTCACGGATCGCGTCATCTGTGCTAGGCGAATGATAACGGACAGGCGCGAGCCTGTTGCGGCTTTCGGGCTGGCCGCTGTTGACAGACCCGGCCACCCCTCTCCACATCCGTCGGATCATGAGCGCTGACACCATCAACCTCACCGCCGACCCGAACCGGGTCCCGCATCCGGCCGTGACGGGCGACAAGCCGCCACTGGAGATTCTCCTGTGTGCCCCCCGCGGCTTCTGCGCCGGCGTGGTGCGCGCCATCGACGTGGTCGAGCGGGCGCTGGCGATCTACGGAGCGCCGGTCTACGTCCGCCACGAGATCGTCCACAACAAATACGTGGTCGAGACCCTGAAGCGGAAGGGCGCCGTGTTCGTGCGCGAACTGGACGAGGTGCCCGATAGCGGCGCCCCCGTCATCTTCTCCGCCCACGGCGTTGCCAAGACCGTGCCGCAAAACGCCGACGCCCGCGGCCTCACCACCATCGATGCGACCTGCCCGCTGGTGACCAAGGTCCACCGCGAGGCCGAGATCCATCACAAGCGCGGGCGCCACGTCCTGCTCGTGGGCCATTCAGGCCATCCGGAAGTGGTCGGCACCATGGGCCAGTTGCCCAAGGGTTCGATCACGTTGGTCGAGGACATCGACCAGATCGATGCGCTGAACCCGCCGGCCGACCAGGCGCTGGCCTGGGTGACGCAGACGACCCTGTCGATCGACGACACCAAGCACATCGTCGAGGCGCTGAAGGCGAAGTTCACCGGCATCCATGGTCCGCACAAGGACGACATCTGCTACGCCACCACCAACCGCCAGGAAGCGGTCAAGGAAGTCGCGCCGCGGGTCGATGCCCTGATCGTCGTCGGCTCCTCGAACTCGTCGAACTCGCAGCGCCTGCGCGAGGTCGCCGAGCGGGCCGGCTGTCCGATCACCCGCCTCGTCCTGCGGGCCGAGGAGATCGATTGGGATGCCTTCAAGGATATCCGTCGCCTGGGCCTCACCGCCGGCGCGTCTGCACCGGAGGTTCTGGTCGAAGAGATCATCGACGCCTTCGCCGCGCGCTTCGACGTGACGGTGGATCAGGTCTCGGTCACGGTCGAGGACATGTCCTTCCCGCTTCCGCGCGAGCTGCGCAGCGAGGCCGCCGAATAGGGCGGACGATACGCCGGCCTCCGAACAAGGCCGGCCGAACGACATCCAGGGGCGCCCACGGCGCCCCTTTCTCTTGCGCGAAACCGGCAGCGGCACCGTGGCGGTCTACACCGACGTATCCGACGAGGCGCTGCGCGCCTTCCTCAGCGAGTACGAACTCGGCGATTTGCTCTCCTACAAGGGCATCGCGGAAGGCGTCGAGAACTCGAACTTCTTCCTGCATACGAGCACGGGCAACTACATCCTCACCCTCTACGAGAAGCGGGTGAACGCGGCGGATCTGCCGTTCTTCATCAACCTGATGGGCCATCTCGCGCGGGCCGGCCTCGCCTGCCCGCAGCCGGTGCGCAACCGCGCCGGCACCGCCCTCGGGCATCTTTGCGGCCGGCCGGCGGCGATCGTCACCTTCCTCGAAGGCGTGTCGTTAAGCCGCCCGAACGCCGAGCATTGCCGGGCGCTCGGCGCCGCTCTGGCCGGGCTCCACGCCGCAGGCCGCGATTTCCCGATGGTGCGTGAGAACAATCTGTCGGTGGAGGCGTGGCGCCCGCTCTTCAAGCAGGCGGAAGGGCAGGCCGATACCGTGGCGCCCGGCCTCGCGGCCCGCACCCGTGCCGACCTCGATTGGCTCGAAGCATCGTGGCCTCAGGGCCTGCCGCGTGGCGTCATCCACGCCGACCTCTTCACCGACAACGTCTTCTTCATCGGCGATGCCCTCTCGGGCCTGATCGACTTCTACTTCGCCTGCACCGACGCCTTCGCCTACGATCTGGCGATCAGCCTCAACGCGTGGTGTTTTGACCCCGACGGCACCTTCCACCGCGACAAGGCGGGCGCGATGATCGCGGGCTACGACGCGGTGCGGGCGCTCGAACCGGCGGAGATTGCGGCGCTGCCGATCCTGGCGCGGGGCGCGGCCATGCGGTTCATGCTGACCCGCCTCGTAGACTGGCTCAACGTGCCGCCCGGCGCCCTGGTGCAGCCCAAGGATCCGCTGGAATACGACCGCCGGCTCGCCTTCCACCGCACCGCGACGGATGCGCGGGACTACGGCTGGCAGAATTAAGGATCGTCGAACCCTCCCCGGGACCGGGGAGGGCTCTCGTTGGGTTGCTCAGAGCACCTTCAGCAGGGCTTCGGCCCCCGAGACCTCGGCCTTGGACGGGGTGTCCTCGACGTTGAGGATTCGCACCACGCCGTCATCGACCAGCATTGCGTAGCGCTGGGAGCGCGGGCCGAGGCCGAAGCCGGAGCCATCCATCTCCAGGCCGATCGCCTTCGAGAACTCGGCATTGCCGTCGGCCAGGAACTCGATACCCTCGGCGCCGCTCTGCTGCTGCCACGCGTTGAGCACGAAGATGTCGTTGACCGAGGTCACGGCGATCGCATCGATGCCGCGAGCCAGGATCTCTTCGCGCTTGGCGACGAAGCCCGGCAGGTGGTTGCGGTGGCAGGCCGGGGTGAAGGCGCCCGGTACGCCGACCAGCACGACGCGGCGCCCCTTGAACACATCGTCGGTCGTCTTGGCCTGCGGACCGTCCGGCCCGTTCACCCGGAAGGTGGCCTGCGGCAGGTGATCGCCAACCTGAATCGTCATCCGTGCTCTCCTCGCAAAAGCCAAGCCCTGCAAAAGCTAGGAACCGTTAGACGCGCTTCGCGCGACTGTCGAGGCACGGCCGCGCTGCGTGCGCGTTTGCCTTATGGATCAATGACGGTCGCCGCATTAGCATAGCGCCATGCAGACGCCCGATCCCTCGCTCAATGACTCGGCCTATCTCGACGGCCAGTTCCTCGTGGCCATGCCGGGGATCGGCGACGAGCGCTTCGCACGTTCGGTGATCTATCTCTGCGCCCATTCGGCGGACGGCGCGATGGGCATCATCGTCAACAAGCCGGTCGCGGATCTGAGCATGCCGGATCTCCTGATCCAGCTCGACATCGCCAGCGAGGCCGATGCGATCCGCCTGCGCGAGCGGGTTGGCCACATGCCGGTGCTGATGGGCGGCCCGGTCGATGCCAAGCGCGGCTTCGTACTCCACACCGCAGACTTCCACATCGACCAGTCGACGCTGCAGATCGACGAGGGCGTGTGCCTCACGGCCACGGTCGAGATCTTGCGCGCCATCGCCGACGGGCGCGGACCCTCGAACGCCGTGCTGGCGCTCGGCTATGCCGGCTGGCAAGCGGGCCAGCTGGAGAACGAGATTCTGGCCAATGGCTGGCTGAACTGCCCGGCCGATCCCGGACTGATCTTCGATCCGGGGCTGGGCACCAAGTACGATCAGGTTCTCAAGGCGATCGGCATCGATCCCGCCATGCTCTCGGCGGAAGCCGGACGGGCCTGACGCGGGGCCCGCCCGTCGGCGATCGTTGGGAGGCGTTTCCAGAGCATCGTCCTGGATGCCTGATCCAGGACGATGCTCTAGCCTTTTGTTTTGCATCGCCTTTTCCGAAGGCCGGCAACCACCTTTCGGGACGATGCTCTAGACGCGGCCGTGCACGAGGTTGTGGATGAAGCCGAGCTTCGTCACCACGGCCGGGCCGAGTACGAAGGGGTAGAGGTCGCCCTCGCCCATGGCGCGGCTGACGCTGTTCATCGCGAAGACGAAGGGCAGCCACGCATCGATGATCTGCTCCACCGTCTCGGCTGCGTAGGGGTCGAAATCCACCCGTGTGGCGAGTTCGCCCTCGACATCAGCCTTGGGCTTCACCTGCAGGCCGAAGGCGCTCGCCATCTCCAGCGTATCGACGATGTGGAGGTAGTGCGCCCAGGTCTCGGCGAAGTCTTCCCACGGATGGGTGGTGGCGTAAGCCGAGACGAAAGTCTCCTGCCAGTTCGGCGGCGGACCCTGATCGTAGTGGCGCTGGAGAGCGGCGCCGTAATCCTGCGAATCGTCACCGAAAACCGCTCGGCACGGCTCCAGCTTGCCGGCGTCACGCACGAGGATGTCCCAGTAATGGTGGCCGACCTCGTGGCGGAAATGGCCCAGCAGCGTCCGGTAGGGTTCGCCCATCGCTGTGCGGCGTTTCTCACGCTCGGCCGGGTCGGCCTCCACCAGGGCGATGGTGATGATGCCGTTCTCGTGGCCGGTCATCACGTTGGGGCCGCTCGAATCCGGCGAGTCGGCCAGGAAGTTGAAGATCAGTCCGTGCTCGGGATCCTCGGCGCGGGTCTTCAGCGGCAGGTTCCAGCGCAGCAGAGTGTAGAACAGCCGGTGCTTGGCATGCTCCATCTCGCGCCAGCGCTCGAGATTCACCGGGTCGTTCACATCCGGCACGGTGCCGTTATGGCGGCAGGCGAGGCAGAAGGCGTCGGTCGTCCCCGGCGGCACCATCCAGTTGCAGGTGTCGTGCGCGGCGTTGGTGCAGAAGAAGCTCGGGCGATCCGGCACAGCGAGCGGCGTCCACGCGTTATTGTCGCCCGCCGGCTCGAGCGCCGAGATGCGGCCGAGCTGCGGCAGGTAGGCAAGCCGATGGCCGCAGCGCCCGCAGGAGCGGTTTTCGAAATAAAGGACGTTGTCGCAGGACTGACAGCGAAAGAGTTTCATCGGCTCACGGGACGTTGACGCCCTGTTCCGGATCCAGCGGGGAACCGGGGAACGGGACGTGCCGGGCACAAGGCTCGGAAGCGGCGGGAAGTGGCGGCCAACCAAGCCGCGAACCCGCTCACCGTTCCGTGAGCGCCAAGGTTTTTCTTGGCCCCCGTCCGCCGCGTCGGCGAAGGCCGGTCAGCCCGCGGCCAACGCCTCCGCGATCGCGGCGATCGCGGCGTCCGCACCGGCGCCGTCCGGGCCGCCGGCCTGGGCCATGTCGCGCCGTCCGCCGCCGCCCTTGCCGCCGAGATGGCCGGCACCGGCGCGCACCAAGCCGACCGCGTCGTAGCGCTCGGTCAGATCCTCGGTGACGCCGACCACGAGACCGGCCTTGCCATCCGCGGCAACGCCCACGAGGGCGACGATTCCGGAGCCGAGGCGGCTCTTGCCCTCGTCGGCGAGACCTTTCAGGTCCCGCATCTCGACGCCCTCGACCACACGGGCCATCAACTTCACGCCGTTGATCTCACGGGCCTCGTCGCCGCCGCCCGACGCGCCGCCCATGGCGATCTTCTTGCGTGCATCCGCCAGTTCCTTCTCCAACCGGCGACGTTCCTCGATCAGCGTGGAGAGACGCTCCGGCACGTCCGCGACCGGCGCCTTGAGCAGCCCGGCGAGCTGGCTCAGCGTACGGCTCTCGGTGGCGCGGTGGCGACGGGCGGCGGTGCCGGTCATCGCCTCGATCCGGCGCACGCCAGCACCGACCGCACTCTCGCCGAGAACGGTGATCTGGCCGATTTCGCCGAGCTGCGAGACATGGGTGCCGCCGCACAGCTCGATCGAGAAGTTCGGTAGTCGGCCTTCGACCTCGCGGCCGTCATCGTCCACGGGCCGGCCCATGGAGACGACGCGGACCTCGTCGCCGTATTTCTCGCCGAAGAGCGCACGGGCGCCCGACTCGATCGCCTCGTCCACGGCCATCAGCTTCGTGACCACCGGCGCGTTCTGGAGCAGGACCGCGTTGGCGATCTCCTCGACGCGGGCAAGCTCCGCCTCGTCGATGGGCTTGGGATGGCTGATGTCGAAGCGCAGGCGCTCGGGCGCGACGAGCGAGCCCTTCTGCGCGACGTGGTCGCCGAGCACCTGGCGCAAGGCTTCATGGAGGAGATGGGTGGCCGAGTGGTTGGCGCGGATCGCGGCACGGCGTGCGTGATCGACCTTCATCTCGATCGCTGCGCCGACGGCGAGCGCGCCGTCCTCGACCGTGACGTGATGCACGAACAGGTCGCCGAGCTTCTTTTCCGTACCCGTGACGCGCGCCCGGAGGCCGGTCCCGGAGATCGTGCCGGTATCACCGACCTGACCGCCGGACCCGCCGTAGAACGGCGTCTGGTTGGCGACGACGATGCCGTTCTCGCCCGCCTTCAGTGTTTCGACCTCCGCGCCGTCGCGCAGCAGCGCGCCGACGACGGCTTCGGCGGCCTCGGTCTCATATCCCAGAAATTCGGTGGCGCCGGTGCACTCCTTGATGCCGAACCAGACCGTCTCGGTCGCGGCCTCGCCGGAGCCCTGCCACGCGGCCCGCGCCGCCTGCTTCTGGCGCTGCATCGCCGCGTCGAAGGCTTGCGTGTCGACGCCGATGCCGCGCGCCTTCAGGGCGTCCTGCGTCAGGTCGAGCGGGAAGCCGTAGGTGTCGTAGAGCGTGAAAGCCGTCTCGCCCGACAGATTCTGGCCGGCCCCGAGATCGCGGGTCTCGGTGTCGAGGATGGCGAGGCCGCGCTCCAGGGTCTTGCGGAAACGGCCTTCCTCCAGCCGGAGGGTCTCGGAGATCAGCGCCTCGCTACGGGCGAGTTCGGGGAAGGCCTGTCCCATCTCGCGCATCAGGGTCGGCACCAGCCGGTACATGACCGGATCGCGGGCGCCGAGCAGTTCGAGATGGCGCATGGCGCGCCGCATGATCCGGCGCAGCACGTAGCCGCGGCCCTCGTTCGAGGGCAGCACGCCGTCGGCGATCAGGAACGAGGTCGAGCGCAGATGGTCGGCGATGACGCGGTAGGAGGCGCGCGTCGACGGCTCCGGCGCCCGCGACACGGCGTGGGCCACCGCATCGATCAGTGCACGGAACAGGTCGGTGTCGTAGTTCGAGTGGACGCCCTGGAGGATCGCGGCCATCCGCTCCAGGCCCATGCCGGTATCGATCGAGGGTCGGGGCAGGGGATTGCGAACCCCCGGCTCGACCTGCTCGTACTGCATGAACACGAGGTTCCAGAATTCGAGGAAGCGGTCGCCATCCTCGTCCGGAGAACCGGGCGGTCCGCCCGCCAGCGCCGGGCCCTGGTCGATGAAGATTTCCGAGCACGGGCCGCAGGGGCCGGTATCGCCCATCTGCCAGAAGTTGTCGGAGGTGCCGATGCGGATGATCTTCTCGTCCGAGAAGCCGGCGATCTTCCGCCACAGCCCCGCCGCCTCGTCGTCGTCCGCGTAGACGGTGACGAGTAGCTTTTCGGCCGAAAGGCCGAACTCCTTGGTGATCAGCGTCCAAGCCAGCTCGATCGCATCGGCCTTGAAGTAGTCGCCGAAGGAGAAATTGCCGAGCATCTCGAAGAAGGTGTGGTGCCGGGCGGTGTAGCCGACATTGTCGAGATCGTTGTGCTTGCCGCCGGCGCGGACGCATTTCTGCGAGGAGGTCGCCTTGACGTAGGGGCGCTTCTCGACGCCCGTGAAGACGTTCTTGAACTGCACCATGCCGGCGTTCGTGAACATCAGCGTCGGGTCGTTCTTCGGCACGAGCGAGGACGAGGGCACCACCGCGTGCCCGGCATCCCGGAAGTAGTCCAGGAAGCTCGATCGGATCTCGTTGACGCCGCTCATCGGATAGGCTCGAAAATCATGTCGCGTCGGGGAGCCGGCTGCGGACAGCGCGGCGGCATTCTCGCGCCCTCATACGGGTCCAAGCTGTGCGAGTCACGTCGGCTCAGTACGTTGCTCAGCGCGCAGTTCGTGGCGGCCCGCGAGTTCGGCGAGATAGCTGCGCAGAAGCGTGACCCGCCGCGGGCGGAAGCTCGTGCCCGCCATCCGCACCGCTTCGATGCGGTCCAGCCGGAACATGCGGAACGCCTCGCGCAGGCAACACCACGCCAGCAGGGTCATCTTGCTGTCGAGGTAGACGACGGAGAGCGGCAGGATCTGCCGCTCGGTGACCGCGCCGTCCTTGTCCGCGTAGCGCAGCGCAAGAGCTTCCTCCCGCCAGCACCCGGCCCGGATCGTCTCCATGTCGGGGATCTTGGGGAAACGGGCCTCGAAGCGGCGAACCTGCGAGACTGCGTGGAGCAGGTGCTGTTCGGATCGGTCGGGCAGGGTGGCGGCGACCTTCGCCAGCGCCGAAGCGGCGGCCTGGGCCAGGGCGGGGTCCCCCATCTGGCGGACCTCGGCAAGGCCGAGAACCAGCGCCTCGATCTCCGTCCGATCGAAGGTTTGCGGTGGAAGGGCAACGTCCTCGATCAGACGGTATCCGTAGCCGCGCTCGCCATCGATCTGGGCGCCGGCGGCGCGCAGGCTGTCGATGTCGCGATAGAGGGAGCGCAGCGACACGCCGGTTTCTTCGGCCAGCCGCGCTGCGGTGACCGGAGAGGGCAGGACGCGCATCGCATGCAGTAGCCGGAACAGTCGATCGGTTCGCGCCATCGCCCAACTGACGGAAACTGGCAGGTGCCCTGGGCTACACCCTCGCTTGCTCACCCGCCAGCCAGAGGCCACCGATGATCACGCTGTTCCACGCCCCGCAGAGCCGCTCGACCCGCATCGTCGCGCTCCTCAAGGAACTCGACGCGCTCGACGCCGTGCGGATCGAAGTCGTCACGATACCGCGCATGGACGGCTCGGGCGGGCGCGACGGGCGCAACCCTCACCCCGAAGGCAAGGTGCCGCTCCTCGACCACGACGGCGTTCTGGTGCGGGAGTCGAGCGCGATCATCCAGCTTTTGGCCGAGCTGTTTCCGAAACCCGGTCTGGGTATCCCCGCCGGCCACCCGCAGCGCGGCGCCTATCTCGGCTGGCTCGCGTGGTACGCCGGCGTCGTCGAGCCGGTCCTGACGCTGGAGGCCATCGGTCTTGATCATCCCGCCATTGCCCGTACCTTCCGCACGAGCGCCGACATCAAGGCACGGCTCGCCGAGGCGCTGACGGACAGGCCCTTCCTGCTCGGCGATCACTTCAGTGCCGCCGACCTCCTTCTGCACTCACCCTACGCCTGGTTCGGAAAGCCCGGCGAGCCGGCCATCGATGCCTGGGTCGATCGCTGCACGGACCGGCCCGGCGCCCGTTTCGCGGCCGCGTTCGATGCGAGGCACGCGGCGGCCTGACCGCTCGCCTTCGCAAAAGAAAGCCCGCCGCGATCGCTCGCGGCGGGCTTTCTTTTTCAGATCGTGACGTGAGGCGCTGTTTTAAGCCTCTCCCTCGTCGAGATCGTCGGCGGTCGGTTTGGCGGTCTCGAGGATCCGATCGGCGACGAGGCCCGAGTTCTGGCGGATCGAGGCTTCGATCTTGTTGGCGATGTCGGGGTTGTCGCGCAGGAAGCCCTTGGAGTTCTCGCGACCCTGGCCGAGGCGCTGACTGTCATACGAGAACCACGCGCCCGCCTTCTCGACGATGCCGGCCTTCACGCCGAGGTCGATCAGCTCGCCGACCTTCGACACGCCCTCGCCGAACATGATGTCGAACTCGACCTGCTTGAAGGGCGGCGCGACCTTGTTCTTGACGACCTTGACGCGGACCTGATTGCCGATGGCCTCGTCGCGATCCTTCAGGGTCGAGACGCGGCGGATATCGAGGCGCACCGAAGCGTAGAACTTCAGCGCATTGCCGCCCGTGGTGGTTTCCGGGCTTCCGTACATCACGCCGATCTTCATGCGGATCTGGTTGATGAAGATCACCATGCAGTTCGAGCGCGAGATCGAACCGGTCAGCTTGCGCAGGGCCTGGCTCATCAGGCGGGCCTGGAGGCCCGGCTGGCTCTCGCCCATCTCGCCCTCGATCTCGGCGCGCGGCGTCAGCGCGGCGACCGAGTCGACCACCAGCACGTCGATGGCGCCGGAGCGCACCAGCGTGTCGGTGATTTCGAGCGCCTGCTCTCCGGTATCGGGCTGCGAGATCAGCAGGTCGTCGAGGTTGACGCCGAGCTTGCGCGCATAGACCGGGTCGAGGGCGTGCTCCGCATCGACGAAGGCGCAGACGCCGCCCTTCTTCTGAGCCTCGGCGATGGTGTGGAGCGCGAGCGTCGTCTTGCCCGAGGATTCAGGGCCGTAGATCTCGACCACCCGGCCACGCGGCAGGCCGCCGACGCCGAGCGCGATGTCGAGGCCGAGCGAACCCGTGGAGATGGTCTCGACCTCCTGCACCTTGTCGTTCTTGCCAAGGCGCATGATCGAGCCTTTGCCGAAGGCACGCTCGATCTGCGTCAGCGCAGCCTCGATCGCCTTGGACTTGTCCTTGTCGGCTGCTGCCATTGTCGAGGAATCCACCATCTTCAGCGCAGGCTGGGCCATCGCAAGGCTTCCTTATGCATGGGAGGGGCACGGCGCTCAATCCGCCGGAGCTGATGGATTTCGTACTTGTTTTGTTCTCAATGCGCAAGCCCGACGTCGCGGTTTGCGCCGGAAAGAACAGAATGTGGAAGCGAAGCCGCCGGTCGAGATTCCCTGCGACGGCGAAGGATGCTGACCGTCCTTGTGCCGATGTCGCTCTGACCGAACTTGGAGGCGGATCCCCCCTCTCGCGCGAGCCGCGCGCCAAGCCGCCTCGATGGATACCGACATCCGATATCCCGAAGGAGTTGATCGGATGTCGTACGCTCCCCTCGGGCGCGTTCAGCTCGCCATCGTTTGCTTCACCGTCTCGACGAGCTGCTTCAGGCTGAAGGGCTTGGGCAGGAAGTTGAAGGCCTCGCCCTCGGGCAGGTTCTTGCGGAAGGCGTCCTCGGCATAGCCGGAGACGAAGATCACCTTCAAATCGGGCATGTGCTTGCGCAGCTCGCGCAGCAGGGTTGGCCCGTCCATCTCCGGCATCACGACGTCGGAGACCACCACGTCGATGCCGTCGGCATGCTCCTCGATCAGGCGCAGCGCCTCGATGCCGGAGGCCGCCTCCAACACGGTGTAGCCCCGGGCGGACAACGCCCGGGAATTGACCGCGCGGACCGGATCCTCGTCCTCGACGAGCAGGACGGTGCCCTGGCCGGTATGGTCCGCCGCGGGCTTCGGTGGCGGCTCAGGGGGACGGGCAGCGGGAGAGCCGGACTCCGTGCTCGATTCGGCCGATCCCGCCTCGGCATCGTCACCGGACGCGGAGTTCGGCTCGGAAGCGCTGACTTTCGTCGATCCGGAGGCCAATCGCGGCGGCGGCAGCGGCTCGGGCAGGGCTTCGATGCCGGGCTCGTGGCGCGGCAGGTAGATGCGGAAGGTGGTGCCTTCGCCCACGATCGACTGCACGTCGATCGCCCCGCCGGACTGGTTGACGATGCCGAACACCGTCGAGAGCCCGAGCCCGGTGCCCTTGCCGATCTCCTTGGTCGTGAAGAACGGCTCGAAGATCTTCTGGCGTACCTCCGGCGGGATGCCTTCGCCGGTATCGGTCACCTCGATCATGACGTGATCGCCCGCCGGGATGCCGACCGGGCGCTCGCCATCGACGGGGCAATTGGCGGTGCGGATCGTCAGGCTGCCGCCGCCCGGCATCGCGTCGCGGGCGTTGACCGCGAGGTTCACGATTACCTGCTCGAACTGGTTCACGTCGGCCTTGATCGGCCAGATCTCGCGGCCGTGGCGGAAATCGAGCTGCACGCGCTCGCCGAGCAGGCGCTTCAACAGGAGCGTCAGGTCGGAGAGTGCCTCGCCGACATCCATCACCTCGGGCCGCAGGGTCTGGCGGCGGGAGAAGGCGAGCAGTTGGCGCACCAGGGATGCGGCCCGGTTCGCGTTCTGCTTGATCTGCATGATGTCTTGGAAGGCGTGGTCGGTCGGCCGGTGGCTCGCGAGCAGGAGGTCCGAGTAGCCGATGATCGCCTGGAGGACGTTGTTGAAGTCGTGGGCGATGCCGCCGGCGAGCTGGCCCACGGTGTCCATCTTCTGGGTCTGGGCGACCTGCTGTTCGAGCTGGCGCTGGGCCGTCGTGTCGAGCGCGTAGAGGATCACCCGCTCGCGGTCGCCATCGCTGCCGGCCTGCGCCTCGGCATCGGGGTTCGGCGTCCCGTCGGAATCCGCCGGGCTCATCCAGACCCGGGCCGAGCGATCACCCGGCCCGGACAGGCCGACCTCAATCGGATCCAGGCCGCCGAAGCCGTTGGCGGCCCGCGCCAACGCGCCCTCGATGACGCCACGGTCGCGCTCCAGCACCGCGTCGCGCATCAGCGGATCGGGCGCGTCGCGGCCGGCCTCCGCCGCTGGCTGGCGCGGCATGCCGGCGAACAGGCGCACGAACGAGGTGTTGGCACGGATCACCCGGCCGTCCCGGTCCAGGGTGGCGATGGCGATCGGGCTGTTGTTGAGGAAGCGGGCGAGCCGCACTTCGGCCGCGCGCTGCGGCTCGTCGGCATCCGATCCGGCGGATCGGTTGAGCACGAAGGTGCGCGAGGGGCCGGGCGCTCCGTCCTGACCGTAGGCGACGCGGTGGTAGAGGCGCGTCGGCAGCGGCTGCCCGTTGCGGCGGCGCAGGTCGATGTCGTAGCGGTCGGTGCGCACCTCGCCGGGCAGGCCCGGTGAGGCGGTGAGCATGTCCGCGCCCGGTGCGATCTCGAGGAGCTTCAGCCCGCCGGAGCCGACGGTGGCGAGGTCGTAGCCGAGCCAGGAGGCGAGCGTCGCGTTCATGTAGACGATCGAGCCGCCGGCATCGATCGACAGGAAGCCGGCCGGCGCGTGGTCGAGATAGTCGATCGCGTGCTGGAGTTCCTGGAAGACGTTCTCCTGGCGCTCGCGCTCGTGGGTGATGTCGCTCACGGTCCAGAGCGCGGCGGAGCCGCGGTGGCGCGGGATCGGCCGCACCGCGATGCGGTACCACGCGAAGTCGCGGTCCGGCGCGCCGCCGGGCGGCGGCGACATCCGGATCTCTTCGGCATAGGCGCGGTCGTCGCGGGAGGCCTGGGCGAGCCGGTAGACCGCCTCCGAGACTTCCGGTGCGCCGACGAAGATCCGCTCGATGGAGCGGAGATTCGAGAAGCTGTCGCCGCCGGCAAGGCGCATATAGGCCTCGTTGGCGTAGATCATCCGCCCGTTGTCCTCGACGACGAGCTTACCCTCGGGGGCGGCATCGACGATGGCGCGGGTGATGTCGTCGCGCGAGGCCGGGCCGGCGAGCTGAAGCGCGCCGATCGCCAGGGCGAACAGGAAGAACACGCCCGCCATCGCCAGCAGCGCCAGCAGCGCGAGAATGAGCGGCTGCGCCTGCTCGTTGGCGACGAAGGACAATCCCACCGCCGCGCCGACGAGCAGGCCCGCCAGCATCAGCAGCAGGCCGACCCGGCCGGGCCGTTCCGAACGATCGATCGAACCGGACGCCGGCACCGCTGGTCCGCTGACCTCAGCCATCAGGCCCTACCCATCCCTCGCACATGGACGGCACATGGCTGCTGCGAGCCCTGTGGGTCGTCGAATGCCGCGCCTTTTGCCGGAGCATTGCCGGACAATGGTGCATAAACCGTGGCGCCTGAACGACTTCGCCGTCCCATGCGGAAGCGGATCGAGCCTCAGGCGGCTCGGCGAAGGCGAAGCACGAAACCGATGACCTCCGCAACTGCGCGATAGTGCTCGGCGGGAATCTCGGCATCGACTTCGACCGTGGCGTGGAGGGCGCGGGCGAGCGGCGGGTTCTCCATCACCGGCACGTCGTGATCGGCGGCGACGGCGCGGATGCGCAGCGCCAGCGAGTCGACGCCCTTGGCGACGCAGATCGGTGCCGCCATGCCGGCTTCGTAGCGCAGGGCCACGGCGAAATGGGTCGGGTTCGTCACCACCACGGTCGCGGTGGGCACGGCGGCCATCATCCGCTTCTTCACGCGCGCTTGGCGCAATTGCCGGATCCGGGCTTTCACCTCGGGGCTGCCCTCGCTCTCCTTGTGCTCCTGCTTCATCTCCTCCTTGGTCATGCGCAGGCGCTTGTGCCAGCGATTCCGCTGGTAGAGCGCGTCGCCGAGGGCGATCACCGCATAGACCGCGAGCATGCCGCCCATCATCTTGAGGGCGAGGGTCAGGGTGCCCTGGAGCGCGACGCCGGGATCGAGCTGCGCGAAGGATTCGGCCCGGTCGTGCTCGCTCCACAGGATCGTCCCGGCAATGGTGCCCACCACGACGATCTTGGCGAGCCCTTTGCCGAAATTCACCCAGGCATCCATGCCGAGCAGGCGCTTGGCGCCCGCCATGGGCGAGATGCGCGCGAATTTCGGCATCAGGCTCTCGGCGGTGAAGATCGGCCGGTGCTGGATCAGGCCGGCGGCGATGGCCGCGAGCATCGCGATGCCCAGAGGCACGGCGAGCGCCTTGGCGCAGACCCAGGCCGCGCGTAGCGCCACGCCGAGATAGGTGCCCGAATCCGAAGGCAGGCCGCCGGCATGTTCGAGGAAGCCGCGCATGTCGCGGGTCAGCCCCTCCGCCATGGGCTTAGCCGAGAGCATCAGGGCGAGGGTGAAGGCCGCCAGAATGAAGAAGGTGTTGATCTCGGGCGAGTTGGGGACGTCGCCGCGCTCGATCGCCTGCTCGATGCGCCGTGGCGTCGGGTCTTCGGTCTTGTCCTCGTCGTCGGTCTCGTCGGACACCGGCTCAGGCTCCCCTGTTCCCGATCAGCGCAAGGGGGATCAGCGACCCAGGAACGCGCCGAGATAGCGGCCGAGATCGTCGAGGAACAGCCCCATGATGAGGCCGAGCGCCCCGACGAACAGCATCATGCCGATGATGACCGAGGCGGGAACCGCGAGGAAGAACACCTGCAATTGCGGCATCAGCCGGGAGAGCACGCCGAGGCCGAGATTGAACAGGATGCCGAACACGATGAACGGCCCGGAGATCCGCACCGCCAAGGCGAAGCTGCGGCTGAACGCATCGAGGGCGAGCTTGGCCGCATCCGCCATCGCCGGCACGCCGCTCGGCGGCAGCAGGACGTAGCTGCGCCCGATCGCTTCGAGGGCGACGTGGTGCAGATCGGTCGCCAGAATGAGCGTGACGCCGAGCATCGCCAGGAAGTTGCCGATCGCCGCCTGCTGTCCGCCCATCGTCGGATCGACGGTCATGGCGTAGGACAGGCCGAGCTGCTGCGAGATCACCACCCCCGCGGTCTGGAGCGCGGCAACGATCATGCGCACGCACAGACCCAGCATCAGCCCGATCAGGATCTCGCCGATCAGCAGCCCGATCAGGGAGGGGGCTGCCAGCGCCGCATTGCCCGTCGGCAGCATCGGGCGCACGGTCGGGAACAGCACCAGGGTCACGAGCAGTGCGAGGGCGAGCCGCAGGCGGCCCGCAATGAGCTGCTCGCCCAATCCCGGCATCAGCATCATCAGCGTGCCGACCCGGGCGAAGGTGATGAGGAAGGCCGCCGCGAGGCCGGGCAGCAGCAGGTCGAGCGGCGTGGTCATGCCGGCCCATCCTACACGCTTGGGCCGGCTGCCGCTGCCGCCGCATCATCCGCCCGCCGCGATCCGAGCAGCGATCCGGGCCATGTAGGCGGCCATGGCGTCGCCGATGAAGGGCAGCATCAGGAGCATCACCCCGAACACCGCGACGATCTTCGGCACATAGATGAGCGTCTGCTCCTGAATCTGCGTCAGCGCCTGGAACAGCGAGACGATCAGGCCGACGACGAGGGCGACGATCATCATGGGACCCGCCACCTTCAGGAAGACGAAGATGCCGTCGCGGGCGATGTCGAGGATGGCGAGGCCGGTCATGGGGGTTCGTCTTCAATCTGGGGGGCGTCGCTGAAGCAAGGCGGCAGCCGAGGGTGAGGGGGCGTTTCCATAGAAGCCTCTTGCTGAGGCGCCCCCTCACCCTCGCTCCAGCTTCGCCTCCGCTCCCGGCCCGCACAACGAGGTACAAGTCGGCCTCTTCCGCGCGCGGGGAGAGGGGAAACCAGAACGGAATCAGATCGGCATTCGCATGATCTCTTCGTAGGCGGAGATCACGCGGTCGCGCACGGCGACGAGGGTCTGGAGGGCCGTTTCGCTCTCGGCGACTGCCGTCACCACGTCCACCACATTGGCCTTGCCGGTGGCCGCCGAGAGGGCGGCGCGGTCGGCCTGCGCCCCGGATTGGGCGACGTTGTCGAGGCTCTGCTGCAGGAAGCCGGTGAAGCCGCCCGGCGCGGTCAGGCCCTGGGCCATGCCTTGGACGGGTTTGGCGGCGCCGGGACGGGCGAGGCTTTGGGCGTTGCCGTAGGCGCCGGCGGCGAAGGCGGAGGTCGTCATCGGGGCTACGCCTTCAGGATCTCGAGGGTGCGGGAGATCATCCGCCGGGTGGCGGTCACCATGTTGAGGTTGGCCTCGTAGGAGCGCTGGGCCTCACGCATGTCCATGTTCTCGATCAGCCCGTTGACGTTGGGCAGGCGCACCTCGCCGCGGGCATCCGCCGCCGGGTTGCCGGGATCGTGCTTGGTGCGGAACGGCGTCGGATCGCGCCGCACCCGGCCGGCCTCGACGACGCTGGCGTTCAGTTCGTTGTCGAAGCGGCTGGTGAAGGTCGGGATCTTGCGCCGGTAGGGATCGCCGCCCGCGGTCTGGGCGGTCGAATCGGCGTTGGCGATGTTCTCGGCGATGATGCGCATCCGGCCGGACTGCGCCTTCAAGCCGGAGGCGGCGATGCCGAGGCTCTTCAAGAAATCCATGACCGATCCCCGTTCAGCGATGTCAGCGAGCGATGTCAGCGCTTGCCGACGGCGATTTTCAGGGCGTCGAGGCTCTTCTGGTAGAGCGAGGCGACGAGCTGGTAATCGGATTGGTTGTCGCCGGCCTTCATCATCTCTTCCTCCAGGTTCACCCCGTTGCCGGAGGGGCGGACCTCGAAGCCTTTGAAGCGGCGCGGATCGGCGTTCGGTCCGGCGCTCGCCGTCATCCCGATATGTGTGGAATCGGTGCGGGCGATCCCGTCGCCGCCGACCGAGGCCCCGAGCGGCGTCGCGAGTTTCACCGAGGCCGCGGACGGCTCGGCGAGATCGCGCGGGCGAAAGCCTGGCATGTCGGCGTTGGCAACGTTCTCGGCGAGCAGGGCCTGGCGGGCCTGATGCCACTGCATCCGGGTGCGCAGCATGCCGAGCAGGGGCAGGTCGGTGAGCGACATGGTGCCTCGGGGTCGGCGCGGCTGGCGATGGATTTCGGAAAGCCACAGGTCCGAACCCGGCAGAATCTGCCGCTCACATGGTTAAAGAGCCGTTAACCGGGCAAAACCTGCCGGGTACCCGTGAGGCAAAGTCGCCGCGGATGTTGGAATGGCCGCGGCGGGCCGCACCGAGTTGTTAACGGAGTGTCAACATACGTTGCCGGAGCGCAAAGCGGCGGCGATAATCGCGGCGTGTAATGCGTGGGGCCGAGATTGCGTCTCCCGCCGGCTTCGGTCACCGCCGGACGTCGCGCGGCGGCGTCGGAGCCCCGACTTAGAAAGACGCGGGTCTTGCAAGCGTTCTTCAGTTCCGAGGGCTCCTACGCCTTGCAGTTCCTGGTGATCTTCCTCGTCATCCTGGTGCTGTTCCTGATCGCGGCGCTGCTGTTCATGCGGCTGTCCGGGCGGGGGCTCACGCTGTCGGCGAGCGCGGGCCAACGCGGACGCCAGCCGCGGCTCGGCATCGTCGACATCTACGAGCTCGACCGGCAGCGCCAACTCATCCTGCTGCGGCGGGACAACGTGGAGCACCTGCTGCTGGTCGGCGGCCCCAACGATGTGGTGATCGAGCGCCATATCCAGCGCGGCGCGGGCGCCCGCTACGCGCCGGACGGGAGCGTCCGGCCCGGCGGCGAGGCCGGCCTGAACGATCCGGCGCTGGAGCCGCGCACCGATCCCTTCCTCGATTCCCCGATGCCGCCGACCTTTGCCATGCCGGAGGTGGTCCCCTCGGCGGTGTCCGGTCCCCAGCCTGCCATCGACCGGGCACCGCCCCTCGATCCCGGCCTGTTCGAGCCTGAAGTCCTGCCGGCCGACGCCCCTGCGCGGCCTGTCTCGCCGGTCAGCCGGCTGATGCGGCGCACGGCGCCGCCGGTGGTCTCTCCCCGCCCCGAGGTCTCAGCCGAGCGCCCCGCGCGGCCGGAATCCGCGGCAACCGAGCCGGTGCCGGAACCTGTGCCGGAGGCGCCGGTCATGGCCGGTCGCGGGCCGCGGTCGGTCGATCCGGCCGTTCTCTCGGACATGGCCCGGCAGCTTCAGGTGGCGCTGAAGCGGCCATCATCCGCGGTTACGCCGCCGCCTGCGAGTCCTGCCGAAGCACCGCCTCCGGCCTCGAAGCCGCCCGAGCCGGCGCCCGATCCAGTCGCTGCGGCGATGGCGGCTCCGCCGGCTGCCGCCGCACCGCCGCCGGAGGCTGCACCGGCTCAGCCGGAGCCGCCTCCCGCCCCTGTCCCGGCGCCTCCCCGGCCCGAGCCGAAGCCCGCGGCGCCGGCCAAGCCCGTCGCACCCCCTCCGTTCGTGGCGCCGCCGAAGCCGGAGGCGGCGAAAGCCGAACCTCTAAAGGCGGAGCCGCCAAGACCCGAGCCCGCAAGAACCGAGCCTTCAAGGCCTGAGCCGTCCAAGTCGGAACCGTCGAAGCCCGAACCGCCTGAGCCCACCGCCGGGGGGCAGAACCCCTTCTCTGTGGAGGAGATCGAAGCCGAGTTCGCCCGTCTCCTCGGGCGCCCGCTCGACAGCAAGAACTGAGACGAGCAAGCTGATCCGGGGCTTGGCCGAAGGCTTGTTTTTCCGGAGGCCGCCGACCCTTGTGACGGTGCGGCGGCCCGAACGTTCGTGAGGCAGGCCGCAGGCATGGAGGCGCTCGTCGTCGGGGCAGGGGTGGTGGGGCTGGCGATCGCGCGGGCCCTCGCGCAGCGCGGCGCGTCCGTGATCGTGGCGGAGGCGGCCGAGGCGATCGGCACTGGCGTGTCCGCCCGCAGTTCGGAGGTGATCCACGGCGGGATGTATTATCCCCCCGGCTCGCTGCGCGCCCGCCACTGCGTCGAAGGACGCCGCCGCGTCGTCCATTTCTGCGAGAGCCACGGCGTACCCTACCGAATCTGCGGCAAGCTGATCGTGGCGACGCATGAGGCGGAGTGCCCGGCGCTCGAAACGATCCTGTCCCGCGGCGTCGCGAACGGCGTCGAAGACCTGACCTGGCTCGAGCGCGCCGAGGCGGTCGCCCTCGAACCCACTTTGTCCTGCGTCGCCGCGCTCCATTCCCCCGCCACCGGCATCATCGACAGCCACGCCCTGATGCTGGCGCTCCTCGGCGATCTCGAGGATGCAGGCGGCGTGCTGGCGTTGAATACTCCCATCGAGGCCGCTCGACGCCGAGATGGGCGCTGGGAGGTCCGCTTCGGCGGCGAGGCGCCGGATGTCCTGAGGGTCGATTGTCTCATCAACGCCGCGGGCCTCGGCGCCCAGGCCCTCGCCCGCCGGATCGACGGGGTCGCGTCGGAGGATATCCCCCGGCAGGTTCTGGCCAAAGGCAGTTATTTTGGATGCAGCGGCCGGCCGGCGTTCACGCGGCTGATCTACCCGGCCCCGGTCGAGGGCGGCCTCGGCATCCACCTGACGCTGGATCTGGCCGGGCGCATGCGGTTCGGTCCCGATGTCGAATGGGTGGACGCGCCCGATTATGCAGTCGATCCGGGACGCGCCGACCGCTTCGAGGCGGCAATCCGGCGATACTGGCCCGGCCTGCCGGACGGGCGACTGATGCCGGATTATGCCGGCATCAGGCCGAAGCTCAGCGGTCCCGGCGAGCCGGCGGCAGATTTTCGCATCGATGGTCCGGGCGAACACGGTTTGCCCGGCTTGGTTCAATTCTTCGGGATCGAGAGTCCGGGACTGACCTCCTCGCTCTCACTAGCGGAGGCGGTGGCCGATCAGGTGATGGCGTAGGGTTAGGCGGCCCGCATCAGATCGGTCTTTGTCCCGTCCGCCACCTCATCGGTGTGAACCGTGAAGTTGATCAACCGCGCGGCGCCGAAGCTCGTGGAAATCGCGCAATCAGTCGCGTCGCGACCGCGCGCCATGACGATGCGTCCGATCCGCGGCGTGTTGTGGCGGGCATCGAAGGTGTACCAGCGGCCGCCGAGATAGACCTCGAACCATGCCGAAAAGTCCATCGGATCGGCAACCGGCGGCACACCGATGTCGCCGAGATAGCCCGTGCAGTAGCGCGCCGGAATGTTCATGCAGCGGCAGAACGCGATGGCGAGATGTGCGAAATCGCGGCAGACGCCGACCTGCTGCTGATAGCCGTCGCAGGCCGAGCGTGTGGCATCCGCCTTCTGGTAGTCGAAGCGGATGCGCTGGTGCACATAATCGACGATGGCCTGCACCCGCGCCCACCCTTCCGGCGTCTGGCCGAAGAGCGGCCATGCGATCCCGACCAGTTTATCGGTGTCGCAGTAGCGGCTCGCCATGAGGTAGAGCATGACCTCGTCGGGCAGGTCCTGCACCGGAATCTGGGCCGCCTCCGGCGCGGCCGCATCGGGCAGGCCCGTATCGGCGACCAAGAGGTCCGCCGAGATCGTAAGGCGGCCGGGCGGCGCGACGATTCGGGTACAGACGTTGCCGAACGAATCGAGCATCTGCCGCTGCGGAATCGGCGGATCGAAGACGATGGCCTCCGGGCTGCGCAGGTCGCCCTGGCGGGAGGGGTGGAGGCTGAGGAGCAGCGACATTGGCGTTGCAGCATCAGTCTCGAAGGTGATCTCGTAACCAGTCCTGATCAGCATGCGACAGCTCGTGACTTCGATTTTCAATCCCGAAAAATAAAGTTTGCGCGGGATTAATAATTAAGTCTCCGGACTATCACGCGTTCCAGTATCGCGCTGCACAAATGTTTCGCACCACGCCGACTCGAAAGGCAGGCGCCAGGCGGGACGTCGGCGCGCATTGCCGCTGCAGCGCACTCGGCGGTATGGAGGCTTCCATGTGGACCCCTCTCTGGAACCGCCTCGCCCATCCGGGCCACTTCCTGCGCTGGTCGGGTCTGGCCTTGCCCTGGCTCGCAGCGGCTTCGGTCCTGCTCGTCGCCGCCGGGCTGTACCTGACGTTCTTCGTCGTGCCGCCCGACTACCAGCAGGGCGACACCGTTCGGATCATGTACGTCCACGTCCCGGCCGCGATCCTCGGCATGGGCTTTTATGGCGCGATGACGCTTTCGGCGATCGGCACGATGGTCTGGCGCCATCCGCTCGCCGACGTGTCGCAGCGCGCCGCCGCGCCGATCGGTGCGGCCTTCACCCTGATCTGCCTCGTCACCGGCTCGCTCTGGGGCAAGCCGATGTGGGGCACCTACTGGGTCTGGGACGCGCGCCTGACCTCGATGCTGGTGCTGTTCCTGATCTATTGCGGCATCATCGCCCTGTGGCGGACCATCGAGGATCCGAGCCGGGCAGCGCGCGCGGTCTCCATCCTGACGCTGGTCGGCGCGGTGAACCTGCCGATCATCAAGTTCTCGGTGAACTGGTGGTCGACGCTGCATCAACCGGCCTCGATCCTGCGCATGGGCGGCTCTTCCATCGATTCCTCGATGCTCTACCCGCTGCTCGAGATGGTGCTGGCGATGACCCTGCTCGGCGTGACGCTGCACCTTCAGGCGATGCGCACCGAGATCTACCGCCGCCGGGTGCGCACCCTGCTGATCCGGCAGGCGGAGCGGCTCGATGCCGGCGTGCAGGACGCTGCACCGACGACCCGCGCCGCGACGACCCTTCCCGTGGGCCAAGCGATCTAAGTCGATCGATGGGACGATCACTCTGAGACCCGCCATGGAATTCGGACCTTACGCCCCCTTCATCGTCGGTTCCTACGGCTTCGCGGCCCTGGTGCTCGGCGCCCTGGCCCTCAACGGCTGGTGGGACGGGCGGGCGCAGCGCCGCGCGCTCGCCGAGCTGCAGGACGAGCGGGGAGGTCGCTCGTGAGCGCGCAGGCCCCGCAAGCGACCCCACCCGGCACCGGCGAACGCCCTCGCCGCTCGCTCCTCGCGCTGCTGCCGGTGCTCGTCTTCGCCATCTTGGCCGTCACCTTCCTGGTCCGGCTGCGCTCGGGCGCCGATCCTGCGGCGCTGCCCTCGGCGCTGATCGGCAAGCCGGTCCCCGCTTTCGCGCTGGAGCCTGTGCCGGGCCTTCAGGCCGCCGGCCGGCCGGTGCCCGGTTTGTCGAGTGCGGACCTCAAGGGGCAGGTGACCGTCCTCAACATCTTCGCTTCGTGGTGCGCCCCCTGCCAGATCGAGCATCCGATGCTGATGCGGCTTGCGCAGGAGCCCGGCCTTCGCCTCGTCGGCATCGACTACAAGGATCCGGGCGATGCCGGCCGGCGCTGGCTGGAGCGCAACGGTCTCCCCTTCGCGGCGGTCGGTAACGACGCGAGCGGCCGGGCCGGAATCGACCTCGGCGTATACGGCGTACCGGAAACTTTCATCATCGGTCCCGACGGCCGGATCCGCGACAAGCTCGTCGGCATTCTGACGCCGGAAAATTACGCGAGCGTGCTGGAGCGCATCCGCGCCGCCGGACGGACCGCCCCCGTG
This sequence comes from Methylobacterium sp. J-043, assembly GCF_022829505.1. NCBI lineage: Bacteria > Pseudomonadati > Pseudomonadota > Alphaproteobacteria > Hyphomicrobiales > Methylobacteriaceae > Methylobacterium > Methylobacterium sp. J-043. The sequence continues at coordinate 185,065 of NZ_JAKSYB010000065.1, forward strand.
ACCAACTGACCAAGACAAGGGCGCGCGCTTGGAAACCGGGGGGCGGAGGCGTATGCAGCCCCTGTCCGCTTGAAACCGTTCCAAGGTGGTTAAGCGGTGCAACCGTCTGAAATCACCATCAGAAGAGCGCCATGCGGATCGGACTGTTCGTCCCCTGCTACGTCGATGCCTTCGAGCCCGAGGTCGGCATCGCCACGCTGGAACTGTTGGAGCGCTTCGGCCTGACGGTCGAATACCCTTACGATCAGACTTGCTGCGGCCAGCCGATGACCAATACCGGCTGCCATGGGGAGGCCGCCGCGACCGAGGCGCTGTTCGTCAGGAATTTTTCCGGGTTCGACTACGTCGTCGCGCCGTCCGGCTCCTGCGTGCATCAGGTGCGCGAACACCTCACCGCCATCCCGCAGACCGACGAGGTCAAGCATGTGCGGGCCCGGACGTTCGAACTCGTCGAGTTCCTGCATGACGTGCTCAAGATCGAGGATCTTCCCTGGGCGGAGTTCCCGCACAAGGTTGCCTACCATTCGAACTGCAACGCGCTGCGCGGCATCGGCCATGCACGGCCGTCCGAGCTGAACCGGCCGTTCTTCTCCAAGCCGCTCAACCTTCTGAAGAAGGTGAAGGGGGTCGAGATCGTCGATCTGACCCGGCCCGACGAGTGCTGCGGTTTTGGCGGTACCTTCTCGGTGTTCGAGCCCGCGGTCTCGGCCAAGATGGGCTACGACAAGGTGACCGATCAGGCTCGCGCCGGCGCTGAATATGTGGTCTCGGCCGATTCTTCCTGCCTGATGCATCAGAAGGGCTGCGCCGAGCGCCTCGGCGTGCCGCTGAAATACATCCACATCGCCCAGGTGCTGAACGGAGCCGCCGCATGAGCGCCGACGACCTGACCCCGCGCCAGACCGAGGATGTTCTCCACCCCGAGGTGCGCGCGCCCTCCGACGAGAGCGAGCGCGGGCCCGGCGGCGAGCGGCTCCAGCATGCGGAAGCCGCTTCCAAGCCGATCCGTGCCGACGCTCCCCGCGAGCCGCAACCGCGCGGCGCCAAGGTGCGCGGCAACCGGCCGATCGATCAGGCGGAGGCCGCCGAGCGCTTCCTCGCCGCGCCGATGCACCAGAAGGCTCATGACGAGCGCCTCTGGGACGTGCGCCGCAAGCGCGATGTCGCCGCCCACGGCATTCCCGAATGGGAAGAGCTTCGCGAGATCGCCTCGCAGATCAAGACGCACACGCTCACCCATCTCGACCACTACCTCGAACAGTTCGAGGCGGCTGCGAAGGCGAACGGCGTCCATGTCCACTGGGCCGAGGACGGGGCGGAGCACAACCGCATCGTCCTCGATATCCTGCGCAAGCACGGCGCCAAGTCGCTGGTGAAGTCGAAGTCGATGTTGACCGAGGAGTGCGGCTTCCGTCACTTCATGGCAGCCCACGACATCGACGTGATCGAGACCGATCTCGGCGAGCGCATCCAGCAGCTCGATGACGAGGAGCCGAGCCACGTCGTGATGCCGGCAGTTCACAAGACCCGCCTCGATGTCGCCGAGGTGTTCGCCCGGACGCTCGGCACCGATCCCGACAACGACGACGCCCACTACCTCGCCGAGAGCCAGCGCGAGACGACGCGCCCGCTGATCCTCAAGGCCGATGCCGGCCTCACCGGCTGCAACTTCGCCATTGCCGAGACCGGCACGGTGGTCACTTGCACCAACGAGGGCAATGCCGACCTCTCCGGCAACGTGCCGCCCTTGCAGATCCACTCCATCGGCATCGAGAAGGTCATCCCGCGGGTCGAACATCTCGGCGTGTTCATCCGTCTGCTCTCGCGCTCGGCCCTCGGCTCGCCGATCACCCAGTACACCTCGCATTTCCGCGGGCCGCGGTCGGGCACCGAGATGCACATGGTGCTGGTCGATAATGGCCGCTCCGAGCGGCTGGCGATGGAGGAGTTCTGGACCTCGCTCAAATGCATCCGCTGCGGCGCCTGCATGAACACCTGTCCGGTCTACCGGCGCAGCGGTGGCCTCTCCTACGGCGCCACCTATTCCGGGCCGATCGGGCTCATCATCGATCCGACCTTCAACAAGCGGAAATACTCGACCCTTCCGTTCTCCTCGACCATGAACGGCTCCTGCACCAACGTCTGCCCGGTGAAGATCAACATCCACGAGCAGATCTTCGCGTGGCGCAAGGTGCTGGCCGAGGAACACCAGATCCCGCTGCTGAAGCAGGGCATGATGAAGGCAGCGGGCGCCGTGCTGAGCCGTCCGGCCGCGTACCGCGCTGCGATCCAGACCGCCGATTCGGCCCTGCGCGTCCTGCCGCGCTTTGCCGTCTACAACCCGGCCAACACCTGGGGGAAGAAGCGCGAGATGCCCCATGCGCCGCGCCAGAGCTTCCACGCGTGGTACCGCCAGAACCGGATGAAGAAGGGGGGCGACGCATGAGCGCCCGCGAGGCCATCCTCGGCCGGCTCAAGGCCAACCGCCCGGCCGGCTCGTATCCGTTGCCCGATGTGCCGACCTTCGCACCCCTGGTGGGGGACGATCTCGTCGCCGAGTTCGCCGAGCGTCTGGGCAGGATGGGCGGGCGTGTCGAGCGTGCGGGCAGCCCGTCCGATCCCTTCGCCCCGGTGCGCTCGCGCCTGGATGGGGCGGCGGTGATCGCCTCCGCCGTGCCGGAGTTCTCAGGGAACCGCGACCTTGCCGCTGTCGCTGGGCCGACCGAGGTCAACGATGTCGACGTGGCGGTGGTCCGGGCTCGCTTCGGCGTCGCCGAGACCGGCTCGGTGTTGTTCACGCAAGACGACCTGATCGTGAACGCGGTCGCCTATCTTGCCCAGCACCTGATCGTGCTGCTCGACCCCGCCGACATCCTCGTGAACGTCCAGGCCGCCTACAAGCGTCCGGACTTCGGACAGGCGGCCTATGCCGTGCTCCATACCGGCCCATCCGCCACCGCCGACATCGAGGGGGTACTGATTCACGGGGCGCAAGGCGTGCGCTCGCTGACAGTGCTTCTGCTGCAGCGCAAAAAACAAGCAGACTGAAATCGGAGCCGAACGGACCTCTGCGCGTTTGCGGCAAAACGCCTCGCTCGATCGGGGCGTCTTCCTGCAAAGTTCGGAGCCGTCCCCGTGCGATTCAAGCTCGGTTGCAGTCTTGCCTACGAGGTCAAGGCGCCCACCACCTTCATCTTCAACGTCGAAGTCGCGAAGCTGAAAAGCCTCGAAATCGCCAGCGAAAGCCTGACCCTGGCGCCGGACCCGGCACGGCGCGTCTACGTCACGCCGGACCTCAAGAACCGCTATCTCGGCGTCAACGTGCAGCCCGGACCGTTCTCGCTCGAGTACAATGCCGAGGTGGAGCTGACCGTCGTGCGGGCCGACCCGGCGACGATCTCCGAGACGCCCGTCTCCGAACTCCCCCTCGACATCCTCCCCTTCCTCCTGCCGAGCCGCTTCGTCTCGTCGGACCGGCTCGCCGCCTTCGCCCAGGCCGAGTTCGGCAGCCTTCCGAAGGGCCATCAACGGGTCAATGCGATCTGCAACTGGATCCATGACAACATCGCCTATCGGCGCGGCGCGAGCGATGGCGAGACCACGGCCGATGAGAGCCTGCTGATGCGCGCCGGCGTGTGCCGCGACTTCGCCCATCTCGGCACCGCCTTCTGCCGCGGCCTCGGCATCCCGGCCCGGTTTGTGAGCTGCTATGCCTACGGCCTCGTGCCGGGCGACTTCCACGCCGTGTTCGAGGCCTATCTCGACGGGCGCTGGTGGCTGTTCGACGCGACGCGCCAAGCCCATCTCGACGGTCTCGTGCGCATCGGGATCGGACGGGATGCGGCCGAAATCGCCTTCTCCACGCCCTACGGTGACATGCAGCCGACCGGTATGGAGATCCGCATCGATCGCGCCGACGGAGGCCCGGAGCCCATGGAGCGCACGGTCGAGGCGATTTCGACGGAGGAGCCGGCTCCGCATGCCGGAGCGGCCTGAAGGGGACGCCTCATCATCGACGGCTTACCCGGCGAATCCGGTCGGCCGAGCGCAGTATGAAATTTATCTCGTGTGAGGCGGATTAAACGGCATTATTGCTCGTCAAACATATGTTCCAGGCAAGCCTGGACGAATCTCCAAACTCCGCCCGCCCGGCTTCGTCCGCGGCGGGCTTTTTCGTTCTCGGCCGGGCGTCGATTGGCGAATTGCGAAAGCCGTCACGGCGAGCGAGATGCGGTATCATAATACCTCGATTGCAAAAGCCTTCTAGGGATTGCGTTTTTCTCCGCGGGGCGCTCACCGTCTGCCTTGACGCGAACACCGAATCCCCCTAGTGACCCGGCTGTACGCCGCTGCGTCCTCACCCGACGCGGCGGCGCCTTATTTCCAACGTCACCGGCACGGGAATCGGCCATGAAGACCACTTCGCTGAAGCCCGCCGACGTCGACAAGAAGTGGGTCGTGATCGACGCCGAGGGCCTCGTCGTGGGCCGTCTCGCTTCGATCGTGGCGATGCGTCTGCGCGGCAAGCATAAGCCCGCCTATACGCCCCACGTCGATTGCGGCGACCACGTCATCGTCATCAATGCGGACAAGGTGAAGTTCACCGGCCGCAAGTACGACCAGAAGGTCTACTACCACCACACGGGCTATCCGGGCGGCATCAAGGAGCGCTCGGCCAAGTTCATCCTCGAGGGCCGGTTCCCCGAGCGCGTGGTCGAGAAGGCCGTCGAGCGCATGCTGCCGCGCGGCCCGCTCTTCCGCCAGATCCTCGGCCACCTGCGCGTCTACAAGGGTGCCGCGCATCCCCACGAGGCCCAGCAGCCGCAGGCGCTCGACGTCGGCTCCCTCAACCGTAAGAACGTGAGCGCTTGATCATGGCGACCCTTCAGTCTCTCGCCGACCTCAATCGGGCGAACACCCAGACGAGCAACCCCGAGAACGAGGCGCCCGTCCACGTTCAGAAGCTGGACGCCCAGGGCCGCGCCTACGCGACCGGCAAGCGTAAGGACGCGGTCGCCCGCGTCTGGATCAAGCCCGGCAACGGCACTGTGGTCGTCAACGGCCGTCCGGTCGAGACCTACTTCGCCCGTCCGGTGCTGCGCATGATCCTGCGCCAGCCGCTGGAGATCGTGTCCCGTGTCGATCAGTACGACATCACCGTTACGGTGAAGGGTGGCGGTCTCTCCGGTCAGGCCGGCGCCGTGCGCCACGGCCTTTCCAAGGCGCTGACCTACTACGAGCCGGAGCTGCGCTCCTCGCTCAAGCGCGAAGGCTTCCTGACCCGCGACCCGCGCGTCGTCGAGCGCAAGAAGTACGGTCGCAAGAAGGCTCGCCGCAGCTTCCAGTTCTCGAAGCGTTAATCGCTCGATATCAAGCGCGAAAAAGAGGGTGGGGCCGCGAGGCTCCGCCCTTTTTCGTTTTCGGGACCAATGGGGGGGCGTCGCATGAAGAGGGCAGGGAGCCCGAACCGTCCGAGCGATGCAGTGCTGCCAACGGATCGCCGCGCCGTCCTGACCGAGGCCTTGACCCGTCTCGCGCCGCGTCTTCCGGATTTCGAGGCGGAGGCGGTACTGGACCGGGCGTTGCGCAGCCCCGGTCTACGCGGTGCTGTGCCGGAAACGGCAGCGTGGCTCGCCCTGACGGCGTTCACCCGGCACACTTTCACCGAATACGACGACCTCCTCGACGAGGGCTACGACCATGACAGCGCCCGCCACTTCGTTCTCGACGACATGAACGCGAGGCTGGCCGAATGGGGTTGCCGTCGCCGCGTCTCCGACGAGGCTGACCCCGGCGAGAACGGCTTACCCGAAGCGTGAGGGGAGAGCGGATGGTCTCCGCTTGCCGGCCGGCTGCCGCTGGGGCAGGGAGGGCCATCTCAACAGCGGAGACACCCGTCGATGAAGCTCAGCGCGCGCAACGTCCTCAAGGGCAAGGTCGTGTCGGTCGAGAAGGGCTCGACCACGGCCCATGTGAAGATCGAGATCGCCAACGGTCAGGTCATCACCTCGGCCATCACCAACGAGTCGGTCGATTCGCTCGGGCTCAAGGTCGGCGGCGAAGCCTATGCCGTGATCAAAAGCTCCGACGTCATCATCGCCGTCGACTGAGCCGAGTCGGGGTCGACCTTCCAGGCTCACCCCTCGATCGCCAGTGCGATCCCGTGCCGGGCGGTTGCGCCCGGCGCCAGCAGGCGCTGCGAATCGCGGTCCTCCAAGGCGCCTTCGAAGCCGGCCCAGTCGGCGTGTCCGGTCCAGGCTTCCAGCGACAGGAACGGCGCCGTCGGCTTGGTCCAGACCGCGAGATGGGGAAAGTCCTCCATCCGCATGGCGATGGCTCGCCCGCTCGGCGACACGAAGCGCATCGCCCGGCTCCGCGCGTTGAGGAAGACCAGGGCCTCGGTGAACAACTCCGGATCGAGGTCGAGGCGGGCGCCAGCGAGCGTCAACGCGCGCTCACTGCGCACCAGCAGCCCGCCCGCGCCGACCTCCGGGACGAACGGTCGCTCCGCTTCCTCGAAGATAACCGCGTACCCGCCATCGGCGCGACGCTCGCCCCCGGCGAAAGGCCAGGGAAAGGCGGGGTGGAAGCCGAGGCCATAGGGCAGGGCGGTCTCGCCCGGATTCTCGATCCAGATATCGAAGGCCAGCGTCTTGGCTGCGATGCGAGCGTCGATCGTCAGCTGGAACGGGAAGGGGTACTGCGCCCGCGTGGCCACGCTGTCGGTCAGCCGCAGGGAAACCGCGTCCGCGCTTTGGCTGACGACCGCGAAAGGAAGATCGCGGGCAAAGCCGTGCTGGGCCATCGGGTAGCGCCGGCCATCCACCTGAACGCTGCCGTCGGCTGACGCACCGACGACGGGGAAGAGCCAGGGCGCATGCCGGTTCCAGTGTTCCGGATCGCCATTCCAGAGATATTCGCGGCCTTCGACCTGCCAGGAGACCGGCTCGGCGCCGTGCAGCGCGATCCGTGCCGTACTGCTGTCATCCGCACGGATCTCGACCGTCCCGTCCATTGCCCTTGCCCCCGCATGCGTCTGCTTTGCCTCAGAGCGATAGCCGGGCCGGGGCGGGACCGCTACCGGGTCGGCGCCACGACGGCGCTCGCAGGGGAGGGCGAAGCGGTCGGCTCCGCGATTACCTGCGAGGGCGGCCCCGAGGCGACGATCCGTCCGTCCTCGACGACGTGGACCGTGTCGGCCCGGCGCAGCGAGGTCAGACGATGGGCAATCATGATGATCGTGCGTGTGCCGCCCAGCGCGCCGAGCGCCTCCATCACCGCGGCCTCGGTTTCGCCGTCGAGCGCGCTGGTCGCCTCGTCGAACACAATGACATCGGGGTCGTGGTACAGCGCGCGGGCGATGCCGATGCGTTGCCGCTGGCCACCGCTGAGCCGGGCACCACGCTCGCCGACACCGGTGTCGTAGCCCGCGGAGAGGGCTGCGACGAAGTCGTGCGCGCCCGCGAGCCGTGCGGCGCGCTCCACGGCCGCCCGGTCGAGGCTGTCCGGCGGGATGCCGAGAGCGATGTTCTGCGCGATGCTGCCGTCGATCAGGAACACGTCCTGCGGCACGTAACCGATCCGGTTCTGCCACGCCGGTAGGCTGTCGGCATCGAGCGGACGGCCGTCGACCAGGATGCGTCCCCGCGTCGGCGTGAGGATGCCGAGGATCAGGCCCACCAGCGTCGACTTGCCCGAGCCGGTGCGGCCGACGAGGCCGACGGTGGTGTTCGCAGCAATCGTCAGGTCGATGCCGCGCAGGGTCGGACGACCGGGCTCGTAGTCGAACGCGACATCCTCAAGACGGATCGTCTGCGCGAAGGGCAGGCGCTCGGTGGCGCGAAGCCTGCGCTCCCGCTCCCCCGCCAGCGCATCGACGATCAGGCGCACACCGGGCAGGTGAAAGCGCAACTGCGAGACGGATGTGAAGATGTTCTGGAATGCCGGCAGCATGCGGTAACCGGCGAAGGCGAACAGGCCGAGCAGCGGCAGCATGCCGGCGGTGTCGATCCCTTGCGTCAGCGCGAAGAGAACCACGGCGATCACACCGCCGAAGGCGAGCGATTCGATGACGAAGCGCGGCAATTGCCCGGTGACGAGGCTCGAGGCGAGGGCGTGGGCGTAGGAGCGCGCCGGTGCATCAAAGCTGCTCGTGAACGTCTCGGCCCGACCGTAAAGCTTGAGTTCGGTCAGCGCGCCGAAGGTCTCCTGCACCACTCGGTAGCGGCCCTCGTTGCCCGCCACCGCCCGGGTGCCGAGCCGCGAGAGACGGGCCCGCATCACGATGTAGATCGCGATGTAGAGCCCGCCGAAGCCGCCGCCGAGGATCAGCGCGAGCCGGGGTTGATAGGCAATCAGGAAGATCACCACCGCGAGGGCCGAGGCGCCGCGCGAGGCAATCACCATGGCCGGGGTGAGCACGCCGAGGACGAGGCGGTCGGTCTCGCTCAGCACGTTCTTGGCGAGTTCGGCGCTGTTGGCATGCGCGAAGAATAGGCGCTCGCGATCGACGTAGCGGGCGAGTAGACGCCGAGCGAAACCGTAGCCGACGAGGTGGGCGAACAGGAGTTGCGCATAGGCGAAGGCGGCATTCACTGCGCTGGTGAGCAGGATCGCGGCCAGCGCGGCGAACCCAGTCGCGAGCAGGAAGGTGCGGTCGTCGCTGAGCCCCAAGGCGTCGCGAAGGTCGCCGAGATACGGGATCCTCGTGGCCGCGCCGGGATCGCCGACCAGCGTGAGGAACGGCAGCACCGAGGCGACGCCGACCACTTCGAGCAAGGCGGCGAGCCCGAGCCCGAGCCCGAGCAGCAGGAGCCGCCGTCGGTCGTGCCGTCGCATCACCCGCAGGAGATCGAGGAGGGTCCTCAAACAGTCACCGGGGCGAGAGGGGCTGCGATCCGAAGGACCGACGCGCAATCGCGACGACGCCCGGATCGGTCCGCTCCGGGCCGGATGCTTTCGGAGCGCTGCTTAAGTGGTTGATCACAAACGGACCCTGGGCCCATCTGCGTCGAGCGCGGTCTCTAGCATGGCGGGCGGAGGGGGCGTCAAGCGAATGGAGTTCGAGGTGCCCGGGGGTGATGACCGGATCGAACCCCTGACTGAACGGTCGGGTTGGCGAGAGCGATTCGCAACGTTCCGCCAGGGTGCCTCCAGGCTCCGGGGCACTCGTCCGGGGAGCTTGGGAGATAGATGATTCGAATCTCGCGATGACAGGTTCGAGCGGCCGGAACCAGAACCTTGGCGGTACGTTTCGCAAGCATGGAACACTATAGATCCGTCTTCGCCACCACCGCCATCATGGTGTTCGGTCTTCTCGCGACCTCTCCTCTCATGAGAACGCAGAATTCGGCGCCGTCGCCATCGCGTGCCGAAAGCTTGATCATCAGCGGCGCCGAGGCGGCCGATGGATCCACCTGGGCTGATCCACCTCGATACGCTGTCCGTATGGCTGCGGAGCCCGGTGCAGCGAATCCGAGCACGGACGACCGCGGCGGCGTCCCGGCGCCGAAGCCCGCGACCTTCACTCTCTTGTCACCAGAGACGGTCGCGCTCTTGGCGGCCGACGACCTCGTGGGGATCGACACGACTCAGCGCGTGCAAGCCGTGCGGCGTCACCGTGCTGCAAAGGTCGCGACGCGCGTAAGGCCTGCTCCGGCTACCCAGAATTCTAACGCGTTGCCGCCCTCAAGCGCTGGGACGGCTGCAACACAGCCGCAGCAGGCTGCTCGCATCGATCCGATCGGTGACCTCCTGCGGGGGCTGGGGATCGGCCGGGATAGCTGAGAGCGACGTTCCGGCCCGGTTCCGGCCCAAATCCTTCTTTGGCACGCCAATCTGCCGCACGGCACACCCCACCGTTTCCACTCGTTGATTAACAGGACCTGCCTGAATCTGCGCCGTGGAGTAACCGTGATGTTTCTTGCTGCCGCTATCATGCTGATCGGCGCCCTTGGTGCGATCGCCATCACCGTCGCCGGACGGCCAAGCGCCGACCGCTTCCTGAAGTGGTGATGAATCTCTGTGGCACGCGCACGTGCCAGCCAAGACGGTGAAACTTCCCACGCCCATTTCGCGTTATGGCTGCGAAGAGATGACGCGGAGTTCTGGCTGTGGCGGCGATGGTGATGATGGCAGGCGTGATCGGCGCGGCAGGAACGCTCATCTGCCTGATGCCGCGGCTTGACTCGTTTTTCGAGTGGTAAATTACTCACCCGTTTGAGCCACAGTCGTCGTGGAGTTGATTAGGGTATCGCAGTAGATTTATCGGACGTGATTTCATATTCCGCAAATCAATCAGGTTATATAAGTTATATCTGTTAAAGTTTTTTAAAGTCAGATGCCTTCGTTTCTGACTGATGTGATTGATAATATTTTCCCGTTCTTTGTCTCGGCTCAATTCCGTCCCATCGCGTGGGCTTGCGCGTCAAGTTCGTTATGCCAATCCCGATGCGGGAGGGGGGTGAAATCGCCATCCTGTTTCTCGTTGGTGCAAGCAGGCATGGCAGGGAGTTTGAATACCGGCCCATACCATCCGACCATAGTGCGGCTTCCAGCTGGGCGAGGTGAGTCATGTCCGGTAGCCCGACTTGGAACTCGCGGTTCACCTTTCCCTGTTTCGCATCGCTGAACGGCGGGGTTCGTCAGGGCATCTCGGCGGAACCCTACCAGAGTGTCCCGAAAATTGAGGTCGCGGTCATCAAGGAAGTCGGGAATTCCGGCCAGCAACTCGGCTGATCTGACTGGTATTTTGGGCTGTGCTCGTTGCGCGGCGACTGCATCGCCGCTGCCATAGGTAACCGGAAAGCCAGATCCCGGAAGGTGACGGGTGTGGTCGGTCGGTAGCCCAAGGATGTGTGCGGCCGGACACGATTGTAGGTGGTCTGCCGAAGACCGATCACGATCTGCACCTCCTTCAGCGAGCCGAAGATCTTCTGCCTCAGGCACTCGTCACGCAGTTTTCCGTTGAGGCTCTCACAAGATCCGTTCTCCCACGGTGAGACCGGGGCGATGTACTGGATCTTTGGGCCCGTCTCGGCGACCCATTTGCGGAGTGCCTTCGCGATCATCTCAGGGCCGTCGTCGCAACGGATATGCTCCGGGATGCCCTGCAGGCACACCGCGTCGGCCAATGCCTCGATCACGCCCAGGCTGTTGATGCGCCGGGCCACCTTCAGCGCGAGGCAGGCCCGGCTGTGCTCGTCGATCAGCGTCAGGATGCGCAGACTTCGACCGTCCTTGATGTCACGCCGAGTCAGCGGGGCCGGACGCTCAATCCCCGGCGGTGATCGTCGTCCAGTATCCTTAGCCCCCGACTCCCCTTCTGTTCCGCTCCACACCATCGTCCTGCACACATCCGCAACACGTCGACTGGTTGCAAATGGGAATGGTGGGGTAGCAGTGAGGTCTAAGAGCTCAGTTGCCGGAACATTTTGGCTCGCCTCAGAGCCATCACATGGCCTTCAATTTCATTTCTTTAAAGGAGCTTAGTATCCGAAGCAGCGATTGCGACTCTATGGCTTTTCATTTCTGGCGCTGATCAAATTTCAGTAATTTATCGAATCTAACATAGATTTATTATTATTGTCTTGTGTATTTATACAAAATGTTTTATTTATCTATTACCGTGATTCCTTTCGGCATTGCTGGAAATATGATGACGCTGTCGTTAGCCCTGTACAAAGATACGCTGCGCAACCCATGTCCATTTTGCGGAACCGTACATACACAGACAGGCAAGTGGTTTGCAACAGTCGCTAAGTATCAATGCTATCAATGTGATACTACTGTGAAGTTAAGCTATCAGAGAAAAATCGAGATTTTCGCTTTGCACCAGGCGATCAAGGATAATTTAGGGACATAGACCAAATACTGATCGCAATGTTCGTTTGCTGTGTTGCTTTGATCGATTGGATTCCGGTAACGTACCCCATCTGGCGTCCGCAAGGCGTTTGCGACTGAATTTCAGCTTGGAAAGCTGGGCCGCCGCCCTGCACCCTTTGTGGGTGCTCCGTCTGCATCATGCCGCCCGCATCTCGTCGGCCCGCCGGCGGCCATTTGCACGGGAAATGCTAGCCCGGATTGGCGTAGCCCGGCTTTGACATCGTCGCGCGCCGGTCCTCATCTCGTGCACGGCGGAAGGACATCCAAGCGTTCCGGGCCGGTTTCCCTTCCTCCACGAACGCGCAGGTCACCGCGATCGGTACCGCCTGTGCAGCGCAGGGCCGATCGTTCTCAAATCGGCGGGTGCGCAGCTAGGTGTGCAGCGCCTTCGCGGAGCGGCCTGGGTGCTTGGCGAGGTGCGCGGGCATCGGTGCCGGCTGCGCTCACGGCGAGGTCGCAATCGGCGTCGGACAGGGCGACGAGATCTCTCGGCCATGCGCCGGTCCGCATCGAGGCGCCCGCCCTCGGGTAAGGCCGCCCAGAGCTAAGCGAATTGCTCGGCCGTCGCCGCTGTGAGCCGTCCCGGTGGCGATCACACGACGAGGGGGATGCGCTCGGCCGGTGCCGCTGGGGAATGACCCCGGAATTGTTTCTGAACCGCGCCTCCCCCGGGGGGATAGGAAGATTCTTTTCAGACGGTTGAATCGGACGGATCCTCTATGGGGGTGACTCTCCTGTCACCCTCCCCGCTGACAGCGTTGTCACCCGAGCGCACGGCGAGCGCCGCGCCGACGCATGTGTCCAGACGCTCCGCCGGGCGGTGGCCTATGGCTGTGAGCTGCGCAACCCGCTCGCCCGCGAGCTCCGCCCGCCGCCCGACGTACGCCAAGAGCTGGGCACCGTCCGCAGCGTCGGGCCGGTCGTTCTCGACGAGCGCTCAGGCCTGCCGTGGAAGGCGAACCATTTCTCCCGGACTCTCCGGAAGATCGCGCGCAGCTGCGGCTGGCCGGACGTGGTCTGGAACATGGACAGCCGAGCCGGAGCGGTCACGGAGGGCTTTGCCGCCGGCGCCGAGCCAACCGACATGATGCCGACGGCCACGCAAACGCAGCTGCCGACCACGCTTCTCTACAACCGGGACCGGATCGGCCCCACCTCGCGGGTCCACAAGCTGCGCGCGAAGAGCCGTCAGCGTCGTGGCGAGGACTGATAGAAGTGCTGAGGAGAGAACGTCACCGGCATGGGTACCGCAACACAGACCGTCGCACGGTCAGAACGGCAGAGCTGCGGGTGAGGGGATAAGCCGATGGGGCGGCTTGGCAGTTTGATGGTGCCCAGGGACGGAGTCGAACCGCCGACACTGCGATTTTCAGTCGCATGCTCTACCAACTGAGCTACCTGGGCATCCGCCGCGTCGCGCTGCGTCGTCGGCTGGCGGGGGTATAGTGAAGGGTTTTGGGCCTGTCCAGCCTTCCGACAACCGAAGGCGAAGCTTTTTTGCCGGGTGCCGATCTCGATCTCAGTGCGAGCGATTCTCCTCATCCGAACGGGGTGGGTAGGATAGCTCATCCTCCTCCGGCCCTGGGATGACGTAGCGCTCACCGAGCCAGCGTCCGAGGTCGATATCGGCGCAGCGGGCCGAGCAGAATGGCTTGGTTTCGGTCTGGGCCGGCTTGCCGCAGATCGGACAGGGAGCCAGTGCCTTGCCCGCCGCCGTCCTCTTTACCGGCCGATTCATGTCGCTGCTCCCCAGGCGGCCCGCACGGGAAAGCCCTCGCCTTCGAGCAGGCTCATCGTCTCGTACAACGGGAGGCCGACCACTGCGCTGTGCGAGCCGACGAGCTTGATCGCAAAGGCTGCCGCCAAGCCCTGGATGGCGTAGCCGCCGGCCTTGCCGCGCCACTCGCCCGAGGAAAGATAGCCCTCGATCTCGCGGTTCGAGAGGCGCTTGAATCGCACGCGGGTCTCGACCATGCGTTCGCGGCGTCGATCCTTCGGGGACAGGATGCAAACGGCGGTGAAGACGCGATGCGCCCGCCCCGAGAGCAGCCGCAGGCAGTCGGCGGCCTCATCGAGCAGCTCGGCCTTGGGCAGTACGCGGCGACCGACGGCGACTACGGTGTCGGCTGAGACGAGATAAGCGTCGCGCAAGTCGTCCCGACGGCGCGCCGCAACCTGGGCTACCTCCAGCTTTTCCCGGGCGAGGCGACGAGCCAGGTCACGGGGCGATTCGGATTTCCGGGGGGTCTCGTCGATATCGGCGGGCAACAGTGCATCCGGCTCGATTCCGACTTGTTGCAGCAGGGCCAGCCGGCGCGGAGAGGCCGAGGCCAGCACGAGGGGCGGTCGTGCAGGCGCCCCGGAAACCTGCGGCTTCAGGGCGTCGGAGGTGAGAAGCTCGTTCATCGGCGAGGTCTTACGCCCAAGCCCGGTGGCACCGCAACGCGGTCTCGGCCATCAGACGGCATCCAAGAGCTTGCCAAGGGCAAGGCGTCCGTCTAAGACCCGGCACATTCCATCGGGCGTCGATGCGACGAGGCCGGATGCGACGCCGCAATAGCTCAGCTGGTAGAGCACCTCATTCGTAATGAGGGGGTCGGGGGTTCGAATCCCTCTTGCGGCACCACTTTTTAGCTTTGCTCTGCTTGCCGAAACCCTGCTCCGGTAAGTACCATGACTGAATCCCCCACCGTCCGCGAACTGTTCAAGGCCAAGGCCGTCACCGACGACGAGGTGAACGCGGCCGTCGATGCATATCTCGCTGAGTGCAGCACCACCGCCCACCCGATCGCCGACGGCTACAGCCTCGATCTCGCTCCGGCTTTCGCCGGGGATGGCTGGGCGAGCTAGGTCGTCGCCCACCCCGAGTCGAGCCCTGGCCTGAAGCGTGGCCTCACCCGCACGGCGATCCTGCTGGCGCGGGCACAAAAGGCTTGATCATGCGGAGCATCGTCGAGATGAGCAACGACAGTGCCGCGGCCATAAGCGACGGCGGCAAGGATCTGGCGGACCTGCTGGCCCGTGCGCTCATGACGGGAAGCGATGCGGCTTGGGACAGGCTGCGGCCGTATGGGATCAGCCTATTCGTCGACTGTCACCCAACCGAGCCAGCGAAGGTCGTCGTTGGTGGACGCGAGATCGTGGTCCGGTAGGCCGATGACTGAGGCCGCGGACCAATTCGGCGCTGTGCTGCGCGGTCCGCTCCAAATCGCGCAGTGCCTCAGTCTGGACGAGGCGACCGTACGGAAGATCTACAACGCCGTCGGACGCGAGGCCATGGCAACAAGCGCCAGCGATGACGACCGCATGGCCCAGGTGCGGAAACGGATGCTTGGGGCCGCTACGTGAACGATGGCGCTCCGTGTTGCGACAAGCAAAAGGAGCGAAGTCGCGATATCCTGGTAGGGCGCATGGCTCGCCAATCAATCTTAGTGCACTTCCCACTTAGATCCATTGCAAAAAAGTGGCGCTGCGATCGAGCCTCCACCGGAGAAATTCGTTTGCCGATAGGTAGGAGTAGCATCTAAGTCTGTCACGACAACAAAACTTCCCTTCGTCTCTGGGTTGCATGAAAACAATTTTGTGACGATATACTGTGCAGGCTTGAATGAGCCAGCGGCAACTGAGAGACCATTTCCAACAGTGGCATGTCCCGCGATGTGCGAATTACCACTGATAGTCTCGCCAGATGATGTGATCTTCCCGACAGGATCTACGTTCCATCCTTGACCCTGAACCTGACTGTCCGAATAGCGACCCTCTAGCTGAAGTCCCACTCTGGACGAGCCGGTATGGCGGAACCCTATGCCAGCGCCTCCGTAGCTATTGAAGCTAATTGCTGACGCGGACCCATCGGTAAATGCGGAGCCGGGATGTGCTCCTTGGTTCATGTAGCCGTTGTGCGATTCTGTGAGGTCGAGGACTGTGTTGTCACGGGCAAGTGAAGCACAGCAGATTTCGATTCCATTCACTACCGAGGTGCTTCCAGCCAACGGTTGGTCGTACTGGCCAATACCAATCGCCTTAGAGGACCGATTTGGACCTCCCATGAAGATCTGGAGAGCCGTAGCCGTCGGACCGGCCGGATCACCCGCGTAGTCGCCCCAGTAGTTGTTAAGATCCAGCTCTAGTGTAAATGCAGTTTTCTTCGGACCACCGCTTGCTATCTGATGGGCGAAGGCTCCGGTCCAGGCGGCACCTGATTTAGCCTCCTGATAAGTCATCAGGGCAAGATTTGTCTTCCCCCCGTTGCCTGGACTATAACTAGGTTCGTAACGCCAGACTACACCGCCGTCGATTATGTTTTCTGATGTACCCACTGGGCCTAACCCGACAGCGGCAGTCTTTCCGTAGTAAGACCTTGAGCTGCCTCGGGGTTTGACGCGGTACATCTTGCCTCCGTCGTTGAGGCAAGTTCCGCCCTCTGGATAAAACGTGTTTCTTCTGCAAGCCTCAGGAAAGCCAGTCGCAAAACGAGCGTTCAAAAGGGTGCCATACTCACCCTTGTTGCTATCGCCAGTTGGCGAGAAGTAGCGCACCATCTGCGCCCGAGTTAAGTCCTGATCAAGTCCATGAAATGGGCCAAGGATCGGCTCGGCCTGGAGTGGTGCGTCGTCACCGGTCATAAAGATTCCATTGCTCGGAACGGACGAGATTAGATCGAGCGGCTGCTCATTCCCGATCACTCTGAGAGATCGTTGAACGCCCGGCTCCGTAGCTTCCGGCTCGCCACGCGAAGGGTCCCGAACCGGCGCTTTGGCAGGAGCGGCATCATCCGGGGTTAGCGAGTGCGGGGCACTGTCGTTCGGAGATCCACGATTTGGTTGTTGCTGAGGTGCAACACGAACCTGCGCAAGGGCGCTCGCGGTCAAAAGCAGCAGGACCAGGCTGGCTGACGGAAACGCCGATGCGAAGCCGTGGGATAGGTGCGACCTCATTTGCTCGCCTCTCCTTGCATGACGCGCCGGGATCCGTCGCTAAAGGTTTTCTGGATCTGCGATGTCGCCATTAGGAGCAACAGCGAGGCAGCACGCAAAATGCGCCTGCAGCGTAGCGACCCTGGCGGGCAGAGTTAATTTCGACCATAAGGCAGGCGGCCAACCGCCGGGGGCAGAATGATCACCGACGAGCAAATCATTAATTTTTGCAACACCTTTCTCGCGTCAGGTCCCACCGAACGTCGCGAAATGGCCAATGAAGTGATTGAGAGGGCGGATGAGCCTGATTTCGAGTATTTTGCTGCGCGGGCAATCTATCTATTGCGCCTACAACAGCGCTTGGATGATGCAGAAGTTATCGTTGGCCCACTAATTCCCTGCAGGAAATATCAAGATCAAGCGCTTTGGGAGCTAGGATACGCCTTTGGCGTAGCAGGGCAGCCGGACCGATCGATTGGTTATTTGAATAAGTCAGTCGCCGTTGATCCGCAGCCTCATCGTCTTTTGTGGCTTGCCGTTCAACTTGCGATTTCTAAACAAGATGCTGAGGCACGCGCCGTTCTGACGCGTGTACAGCGAGAGCATCCAGCAGTTGAGCGTGAGGTCGCGATCCATCGTCAGTTTTTCTCCGTGTTGAAGACGTACGACCGCTCGGAAGCGCAACGGCTCCTCCTAGAAGTGCGCGCGCGCTTCGCAAGTTGGTCGGTCTCCGACTTGGAAGCGGACATTCGTGCAGCGCTGGACGCGGGGCGACCATACTTGCTTCTGCGACTTGGAGACGGCGAAGGTGCTTGCATCCGCCTAGGCGCTGAAGACGAGGCAAACAACAGAGATTATTATCGAGCGAACCGCGATGAGTTTGCTGAGATTTGGTTCAAAGACACATCGGTGCTCGACCGCCCAGAATTTCTGGCGGCACTCGACAAATTTAATTCAGCCATAGGCCAAGCCGACGCGATCGGCGGAAGCATGTACGAGGCTGCTATACAGACCGAGTACGACTATGCCTCGCGTCGTGGTATTGCGTGGGTAGTGAACGTGATGCGAAAGCTCCTAGCATTCGCAGACCAAAAGCCGGACTGGGCTAAAAATGTTCCAGTCTACTCACTCACCATTCATTACGACTTGCTGCTGAGCGGCGCACTGGCTCGATTGCTGGAAAAGCGGCCACTCGTAGGGGTTATTTCATGCCAAGACGCTTTGCCATCGGCACTACAGAGAACTTACGGAATCGGTCGCGTTGATCTGATCAAGACGCCAGGCGAGCAAATCCATGCCGGTACACTTGGTGCAAGCGCTGTAGCAGGCCGCCACTGGCCTGACCGATTTAACGAAATAATAGAGAAGCTTAGCGTTCCGACTGATCGAAAAGGCCAGTTATGGCTTGTTGCTGCCGGCATGCTCGGCAAAATTTACGCTGCAAAGCTAAAAGAACAAGGCGCTGTCGTTATTGATATCGGCGCTGTTGCGGATTTGTGGATGGGTAAAGTCACGCGCTCGTTTCCTGATTTGCCTTCTGAAGTCAAGCTTAAATTGGAGCAGAGCATGCTAACATTGGTCGACGTGGGTGGGCTTGGTGGGCTTGGTGAAGAATGGCTGCCGCATCTTAGCTCGGTCCGCGCAGTTCTCTTCGAGCCCAATCCATCTGAAGCAGCGATGGCACGAGCGAAGTTGGAGTCATGTCGCGACGGTATCGTTGTAGAGCGAGCGCTCGGCAATCGCGCTGAAAAGCGCACACTGCACGTCACCCGCAGCCTGGGCTGCACATCGCTTTTAGATCCAAACAACAAGCTGCTTCAGCCATATACAATTGCGCCAGCATTTCGCGTCATGCACGAAATCGAGGTTGAGTGCGAGCGGTACGATACGCTGATGGCTAATGGCGAAGTGCCACAACCTGATGCTATCAAGATCGATGTACAGGGGTTCGATTATCAAGTTCTGGAGGGCTTCGGAAATGCCCTTAATGAGTGCCTGGGGGTCAAAGTCGAGGCGCATTTCAGGCCGATCTATCATGGGCAAAAGCTGCTCCACGATATGGTCGATCTCCTTTCGCGGGCTGGTCTGAATCTGAGACGTCTTCAGCCTGTCGATCACTTCGATGGAGACATCGTCGAGGTTGACGCTTGGTTCACGTGCTCGCCTGAGAGAGCGGCGGCCCTATCGGAGGAGCGTGCAGCAAAGCTCGCATTCATCGAGAAGGTTTGGGAGATACCGCCCCGTCGACTTTCCTTCGGAGCCGATCAGTTTTCCTAGGCCGCGCTGGGGTGTGCCGAGAAGTCAGGCACGAAAAAAAGCCCCGAGGCCGAAGCCCCGGGGCGGTGTGTGGACAGGCGTGAATAGCAGGGATCACTCGGCCCAGCGGCCCGGCGGCCCGGCGGCCCGGCGGCCCGTGATCGCCTGGAGCATCGCTCGGCGGGTCGCGGCCATCTCCTCGCGCATCGAAGTCACGAGGTCGTCAATGCGGCGCTCCATTCGGGTGATCACGTCGCCGGTCACGTAGGTGCGCGCGACTTCGACCTTGGAGCTGTGCAAGGCCTCGTTCTACGCCGCGACTTGGATCTTCACTGCGCCATATCGATGATCAGCGGTGAAACGGCCGCCGCGGTCCCGCCCTCCACCTTGCTGGTGAGCTAATCGACGCCCTTCAGGAGCGTGACGGCGAACAGGGCGAACGCGATCACCTGCACCCAGGTGATCGGGCCGGGCGCGAGGAACGAGGTGTCCATAGGATCAGGCCTTCAGCAGGCGGGCGGCTCTGGCGCGAGTTAGATGTTTGATCCCAGGGTTTGAAGGTGCACTCTTCACACTGGAGTGCAGGGACGCGCTATGGGCCAGGTTCTTCACGGCAGCGCCACGACGACTGAGACGATCCGTCGACCTCCGGCAATCGGCTGATCCTATGGCGCTGCAGGTAGCGATGCAGCGACGAGCGGGTCAGGTGCGGGATCGTGGCCTGCAGCGCGTAGAGGCAGTCGTCCAGCGGCAGGAGCGTGTGACGCCGAAAGGCGACCACCACCGCTTCGTCTTCGGGTGACAGCAC